>JBFKCG010000152.1:0-5597 GCA_041620675.1 Nevskiales bacterium | reverse complement strand
CTGCATGCCTTGGTGATCGAACCCCTGCCACGTGTAGGGCCAAGCCGTATGTCCAATGGGCCCCTTGCCTACGAAGCCGCACGCACCGCCACCTTGCTCGCGCTCGAAACCCCGCTATCGGCAAACGGAGCGCTCAGAATCGCGGTCGGGACCTGAGCATGCGCGAGGTTTATCTGGCATCTGACCCGATCAATGCCGAAATCATCAAGGACTATCTGCAAAGTCATGGCATTGCGGCACATGTTCGTGGGGCGACCCTGTGGGGAGGACGTGGTGACTTGCCGGCGGATTGCTACCCCCGTGTCTGGGTCAATATTGCCCGTGATTACGACAAGGCTCGCGAACTATTACGTCAATTCGAGTCTGACCAGGCCTCAGGCAAGCAATGGCAGTGCATAGGTTGCGGGGAATTTCTCAGCGGGCAATTCACGGCTTGCTGGAACTGCGGACGTGAGCGTCCATGAATCTGCATGTCGCGCTATACCAGCCGGAGATTCCACCAAACACCGGTAATGTCATCCGGCTCTGTGCCAATACTGGGGCCTGCCTGCACCTGATCCACCCGTTGGGTTTCAAGCTGGACGATGCAAAGCTCCGCCGAGCGGGACTGGATTACCGCGAATGGGCTGACGTGCGCCAACATGCCAGCCTGTCGGCCCTGCGCGAAGAACTGAATGGCCGACTACTCGCTTGCACGACCCGCGGCCAGCTCGGGCATCACGAAGTCCAGTATGCCGAGGGCGACATCTTGTTGTTTGGCCCGGAAACCCGTGGGCTACCACAGGATGTCATCGACAGCGTACCTGCAGACCAACGCATCCGCATTCCAATGCGACCCGGCAATCGCAGCCTGAACCTGTCGAATGCAGTGGCAGTGGTGGTCTACGAAGCCTGGCGACAGCTCGGCTTCAGGTAACACCTGCCGATCAGGCCATTTCGGCCTTCGATGGACGCGAGGTAAGTATGCGGAAGGCCTCGGTCAGTGGCACGCCTTCATGCAGCACACGAGCGACTTGCTGGCTGATCGGCATTTCCACTTTCAGCCGCGTGGCCAGGCGTGAGACTTCACGTGCCACGCGTACCCCCTCGACTACCTGCCCGATTTCCTCCTGCGCCTGCGCCACGCTCTTGCCAGCCGCCAAGGCCATCCCCATGCGACGGTTGCGGGACTGGTCATCGGTACAGGTCAGCAGCAGGTCGCCAAGCCCGGCCAGGCCCATCAGGGTGTCGCGATCACCCCCCATGGCTTCGCTCAGGCGCATGATCTCGGCCAATCCTCGCGTAATCATCAAGGCACGCGTATTGGCACCGAAGCCCAGCCCGTCCGCTGCCCCAACCGCGATGGCGAGCACGTTCTTGGCTGCCCCGCCGACCTCGACACCCACCACGTCGTTGGCGGTATAGGCGCGAAAAACGCCGTAGTGCAGGAAGGCAGCGAATTCTTCTGCGACAGCCTGGTCTACTGACGCGACCGTGACCGCCGTCGGCATGCCCTTGCCGACTTCCTTGGCAAAGGTCGGACCGGAGATGATGGCGAACGGGTACTGTGGGCCAAGGACTTCTTCGTAAACCTCGTGCATCAGCTTGCAGCTGTCAGGCTCCAGTCCCTTGGCCGCGCACGCGAGCTTTTGTCCTGGTTTGAGCAGGGGCTTGAGCGTTTCCAGCAACTCGCGCATTGCATGGCTGGGAACGGAGACGATGATGTGGGTGACGCCGCTAACAGCTGCCTGGAGGTCGGATTCCGGTTTCAGCGCATCCGGAAACTGGCAACCCGGCAGGTAACGCGTATTGACTCGCTCCTCTGCCAAGCGACGAATATGCTCCGAGTTACGCGCCCATAACTTGGTGGGATGGCCACTGCGTGAAACCTGTATCGCCAACGCCGTGCCATACGAACCGGCGCCAAGTACGGTCACGGGTGCGTCTGGACTTATGGGTGACGGCTTTTCTTTCTTCTGGGTCATGCCGCTGCTCCCCCCTGGTGCAAGTTTTTAGTGCTTTATTTCACCAGCAGCTTTCTCGGCACCCCCCGCAGGCTGGGATTGAGCTCGAGTCTGCTGCAGGTGCTGCTGGTACAAGGCATCAAAGTTTACGGGCTGCAGCAGGAAAGCGGGAAACCCGCCCCGCTGGATCAGGTCGGCTGCCGACTCTCGCGCGAAGGGGAATAGCACGCTCGGGCAGTAAGCGCCCAGCACGGCTCGGCGCTCCTCATCATCATCGAAGCCCGCCAGCTTGAACACGCCACCCTGCTGGACCTCGGCCAAATATGCCGTGCGTTCACCCAGCCGCGCATTCAGCGTCACGGTCAGGACGACATGATGAACTTCGGCACTGAGGTCCTGCACCGCAGTATTGATCTGGACATCCAGTTTTGGCGACCATTCCAAGGTGAAGATTTCTGGCGCGTTGGGCACTTCAAGTGAAATATCGCGGACATAGATCTTTTGCAGGATGACCTGCTTGTCCGTACCTGACTTGCCGGCATTGTTAGCCGATTCCTGGCTCATAAATTGTGTCCGTTGTAAGTAGTGTGAAGCGTGTCCTTAGCGGGGCCCCAGCAGCGGATCCAGTCGGCCTGCGCACTCTAGCGCACAGAGGTCGTCATAACCTCCGACATGCTGGTCGCCAACAAAAACCTGGGGAACGGTGTGACGGCCGGAGCGTGAGCGCATCTCGTCACGACGCGCCGGGTCGGTATCTACGCGAATATCTTCGTAACTGACGCCTTTCTGGTCGAGCAGGCGCCGTGCCATCACGCAGAACGGGCAGAACCGCGTACTGTAGATCGTGATCTTTGGCGCTTGCCCCATTGCTATTTTGTGGTTACCGGCAGGCTGGCCACCTGCCAAGCATTCAGGCCTCCCTTCAGACTATACACCGTGGTGAAGCCCAGCTGGCGCAACTTGGTGCAGGCCATAGGTGCGGTCGAGCCCAGCGCGCAATAACACAGCACCGGACGTGACTTATATTTGGCCAGCTCGTTGGCCCGCTCCTGCAACCGGGCCGATGGGATGTTGATCGCGTTGAGGATGTGGCCTTTCTTGTAATCGGCGACACCACGCACGTCCAGCACTACCGCATCCTGGTCGTTGATCAGGCGCACGGCATCAATCGCGGACAGGCGCTTCTCGCCGCGAAGGTTTGTCCAGAATTCGTTGGCGATCAAGAGCACCACGACCGTGGCCAGGGCGGAGCTCAGAATCCAGTGGTTGGCAAGAAATTCGATGAGTTGCTGCATATTCTCTGTGCGCGGTGTTGGCTTTGGGTCACAATGGGCGAAACCGCGATCAGGCGGCTGAGAGAACCCATTATCCCATCGTCAATCCGTGAGTAGAAGGGCACCGACAAAAAGTCTGCTAACCGGCCTGGCACTGCTGGCGTTCGGTCTGCCGTCGGCAGAGTCTGCGCCAGCCGACCGCACGCAGGCGCTTGAGCAAATCCGCGCGCGCATACAGGCAATAGACAAGTCCCTGCAGGAGGACCGGCTGCGCAAGGATGACCTGGCGCGTGCTTTGCGAGAAACCGAGCAATCCATAGCCCGGCTCTCACGCGACTTGGACAAGATTGACGATGAAGTGACGGTGCAGGAGCAAAAAGTCGCAAAAACCCGCCAGGAACGCGCCGCTATCGCACGCAAGCTCGAATCCGAGCGTGGCGCACTGCGCCAGCAGGTACGGGCCGCCTACCTCATGGGCAGGCAGCAACAGGCCAAGCTGCTACTCAACCAGGAAGATCCGGGCAAGCTGGGCCGCGTACTCACCTATTACGACTACCTGAATCGCGCCCGCGTACGCCAGATCGAGCTCATCAATTCTCAGTTTGAGCGCTTGCGTGCCGTCGAGGCAGACTTGCAGGCGCAACTTGATGCGCTCGGCAAGACCCATAACCAGCGACTCGCCACCCTCGACCAGCTCAAGTCACAGCGGAGCCAGCGTCGCCGCACGCTTGACCAGATTGCTGCACGCATCAAGGACCAGAGCCGGGAACTGGCCCGCTTGCGCGAAGACCAGACCAGGCTACAGAACCTGATTACCAGCGTCCGCCGCGCACTGGTCGATGTTCCTTATGAGGCCGGCAGCAACAAGCCCTTTCCCGAGCTGAAGGGCAAGCTGTCATGGCCCCTGCGTGGACCGATCCTGGCTCGTTTTGGTGCTTCCAAGGCAGGGGGCAAGCTCTCTTGGCGCGGCCTGTGGATCGGCTCCCCCGCCGGCACCCCAGTCCAGGCCATCGCGCGCGGTCGCGTGGTCTATGTCGGCTGGATGCACAGTTATGGCCTGATCGTCATCATCGAGCACGGTGATGGTTACTACAGCCTCTACGGACATGCCCAAAGCGCCAGCGTGAGCTTGGGCGACACGGTCATGCCAGGCCAGGCCGTGGCGCTCGCCGGCGATAGCGGTGGCCATGAAAAACCCGGTGTTTACCTGGAAATCCGCAAGGGCAAGGACCCGGTGAATCCACAACAATGGTTACAACGTTAATACGGACGTGATTGTAGTCCCCCCGCCTGAACGCCATAATTGGCGCTATTGACCGGCGTCGGCCGGAAACCCCTTCAGGAGACCCCCATTAAAATGGCCGCCAGAACTCGTACCGCCCTATTGCTTGCCCTTGGTGCCCTCGTCGGCACCGGCATCACCCTCACCCAGGGGGTCCTGGCCAAGCGCGAGGCGCCCGAAGTGGCCGAACTGCCCCTGGAGGACATGCGCACCTTCGTCGAGATCCTCAATCGGGTCAAAAGCGACTATGTAGAACCGGTGAAGGACAAGGACCTGCTGGAGAATGCCATTCGCGGCATGCTGGACGGGCTGGATCCGCATTCGGCCTACCTGAGCGCAGATGAGTTCCGCGAGGTCAGCATCTCGACCTCCGGCAAATTCGGTGGCCTCGGCATCGAAGTGCAGATGCAAAACGGCTTCGTGCGCGTGGTCGCGCCCATCGATGATACGCCGGCGCACAAGGCAGGCCTGCAGTCAGGCGACCTGATCGTTCGCATCGACGAGACCCCGGTAAAGGGCATGACCCTGATCGACGCGGTCAAAATGATGCGCGGCGAGCCTGGCAGCAAGGTCACGCTCACCGTCTTGCGCGAAACCGTCGAACAGCCGTTCAAGGTCAGCGTGACGCGCGCCATCATCCATGTGCAGAGCGTCAAGAGCAGGCTGTTGGAGCCTGGCTATGGCTACCTGCGCATCACCCAGTTCAGCACCGAAACCGGCAAGTCGCTGGAGGAGGAGCTCAGCAAGTTGGGCAAGGAAAACAAGGGCGAGATGAAGGGCCTGATCCTTGACCTGCGCAACAATCCCGGTGGCGTACTGAATGCCGCCGTAGACGTGTCCGATGCTTTCCTCGACAAGGGCAACATCGTCTCGATCAAGGGTCGCGTCTCAGAAACGAACAAGGATTTCGACGCGAAGACCGGTGACCTGATGGGCGGCAGGCCCATTGTCATCCTGGTCAATGGCGGCTCGGCTTCCGCCTCCGAGATTGTCGCCGGCGCGCTGCAGGACCATGGCCGCGCCGTCGTGATGGGCGAGAAGACCTTCGGCAAGGGCTCCGTGCAAACCATCCTGCCCCTGCAAAGCAATGCCGCACTT
>JBFKCG010000151.1:0-5627 GCA_041620675.1 Nevskiales bacterium | reverse complement strand
GCATTTGCCAATTCAATGCCCAAAGCCAGCGCACCCTCCTTTTACCACCGCTACCGCAATTGGGTACGCAATCGCCGTCACCGCAAAAAAGGCCGCTTCCTGCCACCGGATCCTGTCAACGTCCCAGAGGAGATACAGGTTCACGAGTTATTAGGCCAGGGTAAACGCACCTGTACCTACCGCGCTGAACTCAACGGGCAGCGGGTTGTGCTGAAGGTGTACCGGGCGGCGATCATGCGTCGCTACCAGTGGCGCTTTGGCGTTCACCTCGCGCAGTTTGAACATGATCGCAATCGTGCATTCTGGGATAACCCGTTCCTGCGCGACTTCACCGTCGAGCCCTTGCGCCTGTATGGCGTCACGGATGGTTATTCGCCTGCGTTCGTACAGGCCTGGGCGGAGGGTGAAACCCTGCTGGACTACGCCGCGGAACATGGCTACGTCAGCACCGAGATACTGGCTGCGGGCCGCCAGCTTGTCAGTAGCGCACATGCGGCCGGCCTGTATGACCTCGACCTGAACGTGGGAAACGTAAAGTTACGCAAAACCGCAACGGGCCTGAGCCCCGTCATCTACGATTTCAACCTGCTACCACAGCATTTATATGCACCCAACCCGATACGCTGGCTCAGCCTGCGACTGGGCTGGCGACACTGGGGTCACCGTGATTTTGCCGCGCTGGAAAGCTGGTCCAACCAGGGCCTGTTTGCACATGCACTGCATCTAGGCTGAGCCTGCAGCCCCACCGCAGCCCTGCCAATAGATCAGGAAGTGGTCGCCCGGAATGAGGCCGCAATATTGTCCACCAGCTTTTGCCGGGCATGGCCATCCCCGGCCGACAATGCCGGCACGTCCACACCATCGAACCAGGTGTCGTATTCGATCTTGATCGTGATATTGGCGTTGCGCTTGCCATCACCCAGCGTCAGCGGTGACGGAAATGAAACACGCACCACCGGCGCGGCAGTGACAACGGATATCTTGTAACAACTGTGCCTGACTTCATCCGGTTGCACTGGAGCACCGGGCACCTGCGCAAGGGTATTGGAGTCCGGGTAATAGCAGGGCGACAGATAAGTCAGCGCCCCGACATCACCGCCTGGCGCGTCTTGTGGCAGGGGCAGCAGTTCAAGCTCCACGCCACAGTAGCTGCCAGGCATTGCCGGCAGCTGGCCCAAGTTGAATCGAGTGCCATCGGACTTGCTGACATCCACCACACCTTCCGGTGCCTCTACGGCACTGCCGTGGGCGTAGGCACTACCAACAAAGAAGCCCGCCAATACCTTGGTTACATCAGACAGAGCCGACGGACAAGCATTAAGGCCCACAATACTCAGGCTGAGAAAGCCATTTTCCAGATCAATGCGCTTGCCTTCAGCGGTGTAAAAAGTCTGGCCAGCCTCGGCAGGCGGTGCCGCCTGGTTACGGGCGGACTTGGCATTGGTCATGCTGAAGGCAGCCTCGATACCGGGCTCACTGCTGCCCGAACCAGAACCGCCACAGGCCGCGGCCAATGCAACCAGCAAGATCGTGGTTGAACGCAGGAGGTTACGCATCTTCATCAGCCCTTCCTAAAAGTCATACGCCAGGCCCACACGGAATGCCGGGTCTTCTTCCTGCTCACCATTCAAGTCATTGAGTACAGGCGTCTGGTAACCCACATTGAGCAGCAACTCTCCGCCAACGCGCAGCGCCAGCCCCACAAAACCCATGCCGAGCGTGCCGCCGGAATCCGCATCGGGCTGGCCGGAGAATTCGTTCTTGTCTGAATGGCGAAGATCAAGGCCTGCCTGCACGGCCAAGTTTTCAGTCAGCCCATACTGCGCCAGCAGCGAAGCCAGTACGGCGTCCCCGGCCTGGAAATCCTGATGGCCTTCGTTGAAGGTGTAGTAACTGGCCGACAGGTTGACGAACCAAGGGAAGCGGTAATAGCTGTACCAGGCACCGATATTGGGCGCGGTCGCGCCGGCATCCGGCTGCACGTCGATATCCAGCAGTACACCATCCTCCTTGACTTCATCGGAGGTGGGCAGGCGCACGCCGCCACGCAGCCCGGCCAGATGGCGGCCCGTCAAAGCCCCGCTGCGATGCAGGACCCAGCGCGCACTGAGGTCAATGTCACCCAGCCCCGATGCCTCCTGTCGGGCCAACGTTGCCGACGCCAACTCCTTCTTTACGTAGGGAACCAACAGGGCAAGGGTCAGATCCGGGTTCAGGCTGTAAGCAATGCCGAGGGTGGTACGCGCCTCATCGGTGGTCTGTTCGCCTACGCCGCTGCCGCTGGTTTCAGCGCGGATGTAATGATCGAGCGCGACACGAAACCGGCCCGAGAAGGCTTTCTCAGTACCAAATAACGTAATGGTGTTGTCAGCGCACTTGCAGGTCGAGCAGGCCCAGCCCAGGGCTGGCACGACCGACAGGACGGCCGCAAGGACTGAAATCAGGAAACGCATCAGCATCAACTCGCTAACTTCGGGGCGCGCAAATTTTACTGGGCGGAAACGCAAGCCGAAATGCGGCAGATTGTCGCAGCGCTCGCCCGATTGGCGGGCCAAGGCCCAAGCCGCTATCCTGCCGCGATTACGGCAGCCATTGACATGCAAATTCGCCTCGATTTCAGCCCTGAACAGAATTTGCGCAGCCTTTGCGCACTACGCGGCTGTGCGATTCTTGGACTTTTCATATGGGTTGTCGCCGTCAATTTCGGGCTTGGCCCTCCACCCACCCTACCTTCGATCCTGACCGCGATACTGGGGTTGCTAGCCTGGACGGCCATCACGCTACTCAGGCTGCGCAAGCCCTGGGCCGTGACGCAGTTCGAACTGGTGATTCACCTCGCCGTGGATGCCCTGTTCCTGACGCTGCTGTTCACGCTCTCCGGCGGCCCCGCCAACCCATTTATCTCCTTTTACCTGGTCCCAATCGCCATTGCCTCGGTCATGCTGACCCGGGCCTGGGCCTGGCTGGTGACCCTGTTCATCATGAGCCTGTATACCTGGCTCATGGCGGATTACACGCAGCACCTGCATCATCACGGCGCAAGCCATGATTTCAACCTGCATGTGGTCGGCATGTGGCTGAATTTCCTGCTCAGCGCAATACTGATGGCGACCTTCGTTACCGCCATTGCCGCCGCCGTGCGCAGTCGTGATCGTTCCCTGGCAGCCGCCCGCGAAGCACAGTTGCGCAATGAGCAGATCCTGGCTGTCGGCACGCTCGCCGCCGGCGCCGCTCATGAGCTCAGCACCCCCCTGTCTACCATGGCCATCACGGTGGGGGAGCTGAAAGACCAGCATCAGGACAAACCCGAGCTGCTCGCCGACCTTGCACTGCTCAGTGACCAGATCACGCTCTGCCGGCAACAACTGGATCTACTGCTCACCAACGCAGGTAATACGACAGCCGAGCCTGAACGGATCCTGCCACTGCAACAATACCTGCTTGATATCGTTAACCGTGCACGCCTGATCCGGCCAGAGATCCAATTCGAAGCCTGCTACCAGCCAAGCCTTGCCGATATGCAGGTACACAGCGATGCCACGCTTTCACACTCCATCCTGGCTGCACTCAACAACGCAGCCGACGCCAGCGAGGCGCAGGACAAGCCACGAGTTAAGGTTGATATGGGCATGCAAGGCGATCAGCTCCTTATCGAGATTCTCGACCAGGGCCAAGGGCTCGACGTGACCCTGAGGGCAAGAGCCGGACGCGCCGTATTCAGCACCAAGCCAGGGGGTTATGGACTGGGCCTGATACTGTCCCACGCAACACTCGATCGGCTGGGCGGCGAGATGGAGATCGAGCCATTGGACGCGGGCTGTATCACGCGCATCCGGCTGCCACTATCGGCCATCGCGGTGGAGACATGATCCTCAGCATGCCTGTTACATGGCTGCTGGTGGATGATGACGAGACCTTCCGCAAGGTACTGTCACGGGCGTTGCAGCGTCGCGGACATCAGGTACATGTCGCTGGCGATGGGGCCAGTGCCCTGTCCATCGCCACTAGCACGCCACTTTCGCGCGTAGTGCTCGACCTCAAGCTCAACCAGGAATCCGGCCTGAGCCTGATCGAGCCCCTGCTTGCCTGCCAACCTGGCCTGGAGATTATCGTGCTCACGGGTTACGCCAGCATCTCAACCGCCGTAGAAGCAATCCAGCGCGGCGCCCTCAACTACTTGTGCAAGCCCGTAGATACCGAGGCCATACTGGCGGCTTTCGCGCAGAAACCAGAAAGCGCCGTCGTGCCGGATACAGACCCTTCACGCATGAGCCTCAAGCGCCTGCAGTGGGAGCATATCCAGCGCGTGCTACAGGAACACGGCGGAAACATCTCGGCCGCGGCACGAGCGCTCGGCTTGCATCGTCGTACGCTTCAGAGACGGCTTAGCAAGCGCCCCGTCAAGGAGTGAGAGGCTTATCGGCACCACTCTCACTAGGCTGGTCCGCCTCATCTCCCGCTGGATCCAGCAGGCGGAACGGCATCGGAACCACCGCTGCGGGCGCGTCAACCGCAATCCTGTCCTCTGACTGTTCCGTACCTTCGCCTTCGCGTGCTGCATCCGGGTTGGACTTGGCTGGTTGTTCCAGCTCGCCAATGACTCGAAAGCGCATCAGGCCGATCAACTGTCCTGCGGAAGTGATCACTTCAATTTTCCAGTCTCCGGCTGACTCAGCCGGAAAATTCAGTTTGTGGCTCCAGGCACGGTATCCCTCGGTGCGCCCCCCGGCAATGACCAGCGGGATACGATCGACCACGACGCCATTGCGATACCAGACATGCGCAATTTCCTCGTGCAGTCCGCGCGGGGCGCGAATCGCGCTGTAGGCATATAAGCCGCCCTGTCTCAGCACATCAGCAGGAATTTCAGTCAGGGGGAAGCCCGGCAACCGATCCCCTTCATCCAACTGTTGCGTCACGCTGCCCGAAGTCACCCACAGCGTCGCGGGTGGGATCCAGCCACGCGACATCCATGCCCCGAATGCCAAACCTGCCGCCAGAAGCGCCATCAACGCCCAGCGCCAGATGTCATGCACGCCGATGACGCGTGCCAGGCTGGGCAAGGACAGCACGCCCATCGCAATGGATGAGAACAACATGCTCTGCGCGGTCGTCAGGTGCCAGATCAGGGGCAGCGCGGTCAACATCGCGATGAATATCGCCAAGGCATGGAAAGCCAGGTAGATGGAACGACGCTTGGCAAGCAAGCCGAAATACAGCGGATCCAGCAATGACGCCAGGGCAGCCACGATCAGGCCGCCCGTGAATAACGCCTGACCCGTGCTCCAGGTCGTGGTGGCGATAAAGAACGGCAGGGTGAAGAAAAAGGTTTCCTGGTGGATGGCTTGTGTCGCAAATCTGGACAGGAACTCGGTCAGGCCACCCCGCCTCTCGAGATAACGCCCGAATAAACCCTCAATCAGCATCCACAGCCAGCTCAGCAACAGGAACGCTCCCAGCCACCGTGCCAATGCCTCGGTTCGGTGGATCAACAGGAAACTGGCGATGCCGGCGGCGAAAGTCAGGATCGCCATCCACCATCGATAACGTTCAAGCCAGACGAGCGACCTGCCAAGTAAGCTTGGGGCAGCGGCCGACCCCACTTCGACGTCGCCCACCTTCGTCAT
>JBFKCG010000150.1:0-5735 GCA_041620675.1 Nevskiales bacterium | reverse complement strand
GAAATCGGGAACTTGCAGGAAAACCAATCCGTCGAGCTTGCCGAACAAGGGGGCGTAGTCCTCGGCGAGCCGTGCATTGACGTAATGCCGCCATTGGCCATCGGCATCCTCTACGGACTCAAGCGCATTGACCGGTGACTGCAGCTCAGCCTCGGTTTGCGGAGGCGTGCCCACGCACCAGCCCTCGAACAGGATGACATCCACCGGCCCGACCACGCTGGGCCACTCGCTTGCCGGCGCTCGGTCATCCGCCACCTTGACGAATCGGGGGATTGCCAATGCCTTGCCCGGTGCCAGTTGCCGCAGTTGATTCAGTAGGCGCAAGCCCAGCGTGACGTCGTGTGTACCGGGTACACCGCGGGTCGCCAGCAAGGGGTGAACCTCGGCTGCCAGTCGTCGCCGTTCCGCTGACGTCTTGTATAAATCGTCGAGGGACAGGATGACCGTGCGCAGCTCATGCACTGCCTCCAGTTCTGCCCGAAGCGCCTGTGCCAGCGTGCTCTTGCCGCTGCCCTGTGCGCCATTGATGCCAATCACGATGCTCGCGGATCCGGATTTTCGCCGCGCGATCCAGTCCGCCAATGTCCGGCGATGGTCCGTGGTCACGGGCGGGTTCACTCCGTTGGATTCAGCGGACCCGGCTGGTCGCGACTTCCCGCTCGACATCCCGGTCAAAATCCGCCGGCTCGACGCCCTCGCTTTCCTTGACCACACCCGTCGGATAGACCTCGGCAAAAGTGCGGATGATGTCGGCTATCGGCACATCATCAAACTCGCCGCGGAAATTCACGTATTCCATATGGCGATTGCCCTTCAGGTCGAAGGGGTGGTAGATGGAATCGGCGGTGCCATCGAACTCCAGTGGCTTGAGGCTGAACTTCTGGCACAACTCGATGTTGAAGGCCGGCGTCGCCTTGAGCCACTCGCCGTCGAGCAGGATCGCGGTATAGCCATGCCAGCAGAACAGGTCGGTCTGCATGGTCTGGCGCATGCGTTCCGTGGAGAGGTGATTGCGCACGTCGGCATAGCCGAGGCGAGCGGGTATTCCAACCGCACGGCAGGCCGCCGCCAGCAAGGTGGACTTGGTCACGCACCAGCCCATGCCAGTCTCCAGCACGTGGCTGGCCTTGAAACCTTGCGGTGACAAGTCGAGTCCGTAGGGGTTATACCGAAACCCATCACGTACCGCGTAATACAGGGCGACTGCCTGCGCGCGGGGGTCGCTTGAGGCGCCCTTTGCCTGCTCTGCAAATCGGATGACGGCGGGATGGTCAGCATCCACGCTGGCGGTTGGCCGCAGGCTTTCCGGGTTGGGTTTGTTCAAGACGCGGTCTCCGTTACGCTGGCACACTGGACGCCACAGTTTAACCGCTATACGAGGCTCAAGATGCTCAGGAAACTGGTTACGCGTATTACCCTTTCGCTACTGGTGCTGTTGATCGCCGCCATCCTGCTTTCGCTGTGGCTGTCACGCCCCCGGTTTGATGAGGAGCTCGGCCCAGAACTATCGGCCTCTGTCGCGATCGCGCCGCCGGAGCAGGCCCTGACCTTTGCGCGCTTTCGTGAGGGTGAACAGCTCCGGGTCCTGCTGGTGAAGAAATACCAGGACAACAAGGTCACTGGCTTCAATGTGTATCGTCACATTGGCATTGACGAGAGCGATCCCATCGCCCTGTTCACAAGGCTTGGGTATGCCGCGCTTGAGCGTGCCGCCAATTCCGGTGCCATGCAGGAAACCGTCGAAGTTGACGCGCTGGTCATGCCGTTCGATCCGGCGACACACCATATCGCCATTGGCACCAATTACCCGGAACATGCAAGAGAGTCTGCGGTAGAAGAACTCCCCTTCGTGTTCCCGAAACGCGTCAAGCCCTCCCACTTCCTCTCTACGGTTCCCAAGCAGGATTCGCGATTACTCGACTACGAGGCCGAGCTGGGATTCGTGGCACTGGAGAACATCGGTGCGGATTCACGGCCGCAGACAATGGGCCTGGTGCTTGGCAATGATTTCACGGACCGCTGGTCGCTGGTGCGTAACCTGGATCGCGGGAAGGCGATGGGCACCACCGGTTTCGTCGAGGGCAAGAGCCGCGAGGGGTATGCACCGATCGGCAACCTGCTGGTCATCCCTAAAGACCTCGAAGCGTACTATCGCGAAGTGGAGCTAAGCCTCTACGTCAATGGCCGCTTACGCCAGCGTGACAAGGCTGGCACGATGGTCTGGGGACCCCAGGACATGCTGCGCGAGGTGTTCGAGCGAGAGACCTGGACCTTTCACCACTATGACCAGACCGTCCCGCTGTTGGCGCAAGCCGGCACAATCCCGAGCGGAACGATCCTATTTACCGGCACCCCAGCCGGCGTGATTTTCAAGCCACTCAACCTGTGGAATCAATGGGCCTATCTGCAGCCAGGTGATGAGGTCATAATGCGGGCCGACCAGCTAGGTGTGTTGAAGAACAAGATCACCGACTGAACAATCACCGGCTCTCGAATCGAATACCCACCATGCCAGACAAGATACTGATCCTCTATCCATCCATCACCATGGCGTTGCTCACGATCGCCATGATCCTCGGCATGGGACTACGCCGATTGCTGGCCGTGCGCACCCGCAAGGTCGGCATCAAGTACTACCGAACTTATCACGAAGGCTCGGCCGAACCCGAGAGCATGCGCCAGCATTCGCGCCATGTGCAGAACCATTTCGAGCTCCCCACCCTGTTTCACCTGGCTGTCTGGGGCACCTTCCTGGCCGGCTCCGTCAGCGCACTGACACTGAGCATGGCCTGGCTGTTCGTGGGCTCGCGCTGCCTGCACTCGATCATTCACCTGGGCAGGAATAACGTCACGCATCGATTCATCGCGTATGGCATCGGCCTGCTTGCCGTCCTGCTGCTGTGGCTGAATTTGCTGATGACCCTGCTACAGCAGTGAGTGCGGCAGGCAGCCGGATTGGATCACACCCACCATGAAACCCATCATTTCGATCTCGAACCTGACCAAGTCCTACGCTTCGGGCCTGCAGGCGCTTAAGCAGATCAACCTTGATATTTACAAAGGCGAGATCTTCGCCCTGCTCGGCCCCAATGGCGCCGGCAAGACCACGTTGATCAGTATCGTCTGTGGCATCGTCACGCCCAGCGAGGGCTGCGTGACGGCAGATGGCCACGACATCCTGAGTGATTACCGCCCTGCCCGTGCCAAGATCGGGCTGGTGCCACAGGAACTCACGACCGATGCCTTTGAGACCGTATGGGCCACGGTGAACTTTAGCCGCGGCCTGTTTGGTCGGGCGCCAAACCCGGCACATATCGAGAAAATCCTGCGCGACCTGTCCCTGTGGGATAAGCGCAAGGACAGGATCATGACGCTGTCAGGCGGCATGAAACGGCGCGTGATGATCGCCAAGGCATTGGCGCACGAACCCGACATCCTTTTTCTCGACGAGCCCACTGCGGGCGTGGACGTCGAGCTGCGCCGCGATATGTGGAACCTGGTGCGTGAGCTGCGTGAAAGCGGCGTGACCATCATCCTGACCACGCATTACATCGACGAGGCCGAGGAGATGGCCGACCGTATCGGCGTTATCAGCCATGGCGAGCTGATCGTGGTCGAGGAAAAGACCAAGCTGATGAAGAAGCTTGGGAAAAAGCAATTGACCCTGCATTTGCAGGATCCTATTCCGGCAATCCCAACCGAGTTGTCAGATTGGCGCCTGGAGCTGAAAGCCGAAGGCACGGAGCTGGAATATTGTTTCGATGCCAACGCAGATTCCACCGGCATTCCCTCGCTACTCAAGCGCATGAGCGACCTCGGCATCGGCTTCAAGGATCTGAACACAAGCCAGAGCTCACTGGAGGACATCTTCGTCAGCCTCGTTAGCGATCGGCAGACTCGCCCACAAGGAGCACGTCGATGAAGGCCGCCAGTTCCTTCCCCGCCTTTAACCGCTTTGGGGTGTGGGCACTGTATCGCTTTGAAATGGCGCGATTTGCGCGAACGCTGTGGCAAAGCCTGGTCACACCGGTCATCACCACTTCACTGTATTTCGTCGTGTTTGGCGCCGCGATCGGCTCGCGCATGAGCGAAGTGGATGGCGTGCCCTACGGCACTTTCATCGTACCGGGCCTGATCATGCTGTCGCTGTTCACGGAAAGTATTTCCAATGCGTCTTTCGGGATTTATTTCCCGAAATGGACAGGCACCATTTACGAGATCCTGTCCGCGCCAATGTCTTCGTTTGAGATCGTGCTCGCCTATGTCGGTGCGGCCGCCACCAAGTCCATCATCCTTGGCATGGTTATCCTGGCCACCGCCACGCTGTTTGTGACGGTGCATGTCCAGCACCCGCTGTGGATGCTCGCCTTTCTGGTGCTCACGGCCACCACCTTCAGCCTGTTCGGCTTCATCATCGGTGTGTGGGCCAACGGTTTCGAGCAACTGCAGATCATCCCCATGCTGATCGTCACGCCGCTGACTTTCCTGGGTGGCGCGTTCTATTCGATCGACATGCTGCCAGGCGTGTGGCGCACGATCTCGCTATTCAACCCGATGGTCTACCTGATCAGTGGCTTTCGCTGGAGCTTCTATGGCTCGTCTGACGTTGGCGTGGAAATCAGCCTCATCATGACCCTGGGCTTCTTCCTGATCTGCCTGGCCGTGGTTTGGTGGATTTTCAGGACCGGCTACCGGCTCAAGAACTAGTCAGGCAGTGCCCGTTACTGGAAGCCTTCCTGCATATAGCCCGCGGCTGCCAGCGCATCCACCACCGCGGCGTCATGCCCGGGAACCAGCTTCAGGCCAGGTTCACGCTGCGCCAGTTCGCCGAGCGACTTGATCTGCCCAAACACGGCATTGCGGTCTTCCCGCACCAGAAGCGCCGTCACCCAACGGGGTCGCTCACGCTGGACCGTAATGTTACGCATCTTCCACACCACGTCACCCAGCAACAATAGCTCACGGCCATCGGCCAGCTTGATATAGGCCATCTGACTTCCCGGCGTATGCCCCGGCGACTTGATCAACACCAGGCCGGGCGCCGTGGCGAAGTACTGTTCGTACTTCAGCGGCTGGTAATCATCAAACACGTCCTTGGGGAGCCTGGCTGGCCACATTCGCGAGGGGTGTGCCAATTGTTCATCCGTCAGCAGGATATTGGGCAGCAGCAGTTGCAGGTTGGGGTGAGCGGCGATACCGCCAATGTGATCCATGTGCTCATGGGTGATCAGTACCTGGGACGCCGTGTCCATCGCGTCCAGCGTGCGTTGCCAGGCATCCCTGTCATAGAACGGCACGAGGAAGCTTGGCCCGGCGATACTGTGATCCATGGCCGTATCAATGATCACGGTTCGATCCGGATAGACCAGCTGGTAGGCATAAACCGGCAGCTCCGCGGCCGACCAGCCATCGCCCGTCACGATCATGCCCTTGGTAAAGCGCGTCGTCAGCACATGCTCGAAGCGGATTTCCGTGGGCTTGGCGCCCGGCACGCTCTCCGCAAGCTTGCGAACCTCGGTGATGTCAAAGGGATAATGGGCATCAGCCGGCATCCGGCTATCCAACACCAGCCAGTAATAGCCTCCCGCTACCAGGGCCAGCACCAGGCCCCAACGAACCATCTTAGCCATATGCTCTTTCCGTCATCGAATCTGGCCGAAGCTTATCGCAAAAAACGGCGTTAGGATTAGCGCAAGACTCTTAACCGCCTCTTCAGGCAGGCATGGGCCTGGATG
>JBFKCG010000149.1:0-5836 GCA_041620675.1 Nevskiales bacterium | reverse complement strand
GCCGAAGCGCGCCAGTTGGTGAATCACAAGGCAATCGCCGTCAACGGTCGTACCGTCAATGTGGCTTCAAGCCAGGTTCGTCCCGGTGATGTCGTGGCCATCCGTGAAAAGGCCAAGAACCAGACACGTGTGCAGCAGGCGCTGCAAGTGTCTGCCCAGGTGGGCTTCCCCGAGTGGGTTGAGGTTGATGAGAAGAAGATGACGGGCACCTACAAGGCCCGGCCTGAGCGGGATCAAATCCTGCCCGATATCAACGAAAACCTCGTTGTCGAGTTGTACTCCAAGTAACCGTTTTTTCTTTCCGAATACAGAGGGCCTCGCACATGCATGGTCTGGTCACCGATCTACTAAAACCGCGCTCAGTCGAAGTCGAGCAACTGGCTACTTACCGCGCCAAGATTACGCTCGAGCCCTTGGAGCGTGGCTATGGCCATACGCTCGGCAATGCGCTGCGCCGTATCCTGCTGTCCTCCATCCCTGGCGCGGCTATCACCGAAGTCAAGATCGAGGGCGTGCTGCACGAATACACCACGCTTGAAGGTGTGCAGGAAGATGTAATCGACATCCTGCTCAACCTGAAGAATGTTGCGATTCGCATGCACAGCCGCGAAGAAGCCGACCTCACCCTGTCCAAGAAGGGCAAGGGCGTCGTGACCGCAGGCGACATCAGCCTGGACCATGATGTAGAAATCGTGAACCCCGAACTGGTAATTGCCAACCTTACGGGTGGCAGCCTGAACATGACCTTGAAGGTGCGTCGCGGCCGTGGCTATGTGCCTGCGCAGAGCAAGGCCCGTCCGGGTGATGACGAAGGCGGCTCCACGATTGGTGCATTGCGTCTGGATGCCTCGTTCAGCCCCGTCCGTCGCGTCAGCTACGCCGTTGAGCGTGCCCGTGTCGAACAGCGCACAGACCTGGACAAGCTGATTCTGGATATCGAGACCAATGGCGGTATCGAGCCTTCCGAGGCTGTCCGAATTGCTGCTGACGTCCTACGTGACCAGTTGGCCGTCTTCGTCGAGTTGAAGGCGCCTGAAATGGTCGGCACAGAGACCGAGGTGGTGGGCATCAACCCAATCCTGCTCAAGTCCATCGACGAGTTGGATCTCACGGTACGTTCCGCGAATTGCCTGAAAGCCGAGAACATCTACTTCATCGGCGACCTGGTGCAGCGGGCCGAGACCGAATTAATGAAGACACCAAACCTTGGCAAGAAATCGCTGACAGAAATCAGTGAGGTTCTCGCACAGCATGGCCTGTCACTCGGCATGCAGCTGGAAAACTGGCCGCCGCAGAACCTGAAGCGCCCCAAGACCACCGAGTCAGCTGGCTAAGGCCACTGCCCATACGGGATTAGTACCATGCGTCACAGAAAATCAGGCACCAACCTCGGCCGATTCAGTGCCCACAAGCGCGTCATGCTCAGAAACATGGCGGTTTCCCTGTTTCAGCACGAGTTGATCCGCACGACCGTCCCCAAGGCCAAGGAGTTGCGCCGCGTCGCCGAGCCGCTCATTACGCTGGCCAAGGAAGACAGTCTTGCGCACCGCCGCATGGCGTTTGATCGCTTGCGTGACCGTGCCACCGTAACCAAGCTTTTTGGCGAGCTCGGCAAGCGCTATGCAGGACGCCCAGGTGGCTACCTGCGCATCCTCAAGGCGGATAACCGCCCCGGTGACAATGCGCCCATGGCTTACGTGGAACTCGTGGGCCGGCCAGAGCCGACTGAAACAGAGACCGCGACAGCCGAATAGATCCAGCTGTCAGGTTGATAGTTATGAAGGCCGGGATTCCCCGGCCTTTTTTATTGTGTCTTGACCAAGTCCTGATTCAATGTGATTCGTATAATTCTTCGTTGAAACATTGCTTGATGGAACGCGAACAAGCTGGCAGTCTGTGCGTCCGGCTATTTTCTTCGAGCTTGACGGCCCGGACAGCGGAAATTTGGCTGAAATGACCTAGTAGGCGTAGTATGGATAGGCTTTCTGTTCAGCCGGCATTCATGGGTAACAAGCTAGCCTAGAAAACAAGATGCCCGCGCTACACCAACGTGACAGGAGAATTCATCATCATGAGCTTTAAACCAATCATCAAAACCGGCGCGGGCCTGTTGGCTATGGCCATTGGCCTTGCCAGTTTCAGTGCCTTAGCAAAAGTTTCGCCAGAGGAAGCGGCCAAGCTCAAGACCACATTGACGCCGCTGGGCGGTGAGAAGGCAGCCAATGCAGATGGCAGCATCCCGGCTTGGGACGGTGGCTTGACCAAGGCGCCTGCCGGCTGGGGCGGTAAGGGCACGCGTTACATTGACCCATTCCCGGGCGACAAACCCAAGTTCACCATCACCAAAGACAATCTTGCGCAGTACAAGGACAAGCTCTCCCCAGGGCAGCTGGCCCTGTTTGCTAAATACCCGACTTACAAGATGCCGGTGTACGAGACCCGTCGCACGGGTGCGAACCCTGACTTCATCTATGAAGCCACGTTCAAGAATGCAACCAGTGGTGAGCTGATTTCCGGTGGTGATGGCATCAAGGGTGCGGTGACGGGCATTCCTTTCCCAATTGCCAAGAACGGAGCCGAGGTAATCTGGAACCACAAGCTGCGTTATCGTGGAGAGGCCATCCGTCGCTGGAACAACCAGTTTGCCCTGACGACGGCCGGCAGCTACAACCTGGTAAAGATTCAGGAAGATGCATACTTTTCCTATAGCCGCAAGGGCATTACCGAGGATGCCCTGAAGAATATTGCGGTTTACTTCCTGCAAATCACAACCGAGCCGGCACGTCTGGCAGGTGGCATCCTGCTGGTTCACGAAACCATGGACCAGGTCAAGGAGCCACGTCGCGCCTTCGTATATAACCCAGGCCAGCGTCGACTGCGCCGTGCGCCGAACGTTGCCTATGACAACCCAGGCACGGCCTCAGATGGTCTTCGCACCAACGATCAGCTCGATATGTTCAACGGTGCGCTCGATCGTTATGACTGGAAGCTGGTGGGCAAGAAAGAGATGTACATCCCGTACAACTCCTACAACCTGCATAGTGACAAGCACAAGTACAAGGACATCGTCACGCCGCAGCACACCAACCAGGATCTGACGCGTTATGAACTGCATCGCGTCTGGGTAGTGGACTCCAACGTCAAGAAGGGGACCAACCACATCTACAGCCGTCGTACGTTCTATGTGGACGAGGACACTTGGCAGATCTCGGTGGTTGATGTTTTCGACCAGCGTGGACAGATGTGGCGTGTGCAGGAAGCGCATCCATTCATTGCCTACGACATGGGCGGGATCCTGTCTGCGATGGAGTCTACCTATGACCTGCAGAGCGCGCGTTATCTCTTGAACTCGCTGAATAACGAGGACGAGGAAACCAAGGAAGTTAAGCTTGACGAGTCATATTTCGACCCGTCCAACGTGACCAAGCTCGCCAAGTAACGCGAGTCGAACCAGAAGCGGCCCGCGTTAAGCGCGGGCCGCTTTTTTTGTGCCTAGGCTAGCCTTGATTTCTGCCGAGGCTGGCTGATTAGGATCTGCTTGAGGAATCGGCCGGTATGTGAGGCTGCCATTTCTGCAATATCCTCTGGCGTGCCGGCGGCAACCACGGTGCCACCACCATCACCACCTTCCGGCCCCATGTCGATGATCCAGTCAGCGGTCTTGATGACATCCAGGTTGTGTTCAATGATCACGACACTGTTGCCGTGGTCACGCAGGGTATTGAGGACGGTTAGCAGCTGGGCGATGTCATGGAAATGCAGGCCCGTGGTTGGTTCGTCAAGGATGTACAAAGTCTTGCCAGTGTCCCGGCGAGAGAGTTCCCTGGCCAGCTTGATGCGCTGCGCCTCGCCACCTGACAGCGTGGTTGCGTTCTGGCCGAGGCGTATATAGGACAGCCCGACATCGGTGAGTGTCTGCAGCTTTCGATGAATAGTGGGCACCGCGCTGAAGAAGTCCAGCGCGTCTTCAACGGTCATTTCCAGCACTTCGTGGATGCTGCGCCCCTTGTAGCGTATGTCGAGTGTCTCCCGGTTGTATCGCTTGCCCTTGCAGACGTCACAGGTGACATAAATGTCGGGCAGGAAATGCATCTCGACCTTGATGACGCCGTCGCCCTGGCAGGATTCACAACGTCCGCCTGCGATGTTGAAGCTGAACCGGCCAGGGGTGTATCCGCGCGCGCGGGATTCCGGCACTTCGGCGAATAACTCACGGATCGGTGTAAACAATCCTGTATACGTCGCCGGGTTAGAACGCGGTGTGCGGCCAATAGGCGATTGGTCGATATCAATGACCTTGTCCAGTTGCTTGAGGCCATGAATTGCGTGGCACGGGGCATGACGTGTGATAGCGCCATTCAGTTCGCGAACAGCAAACTGGTACAGAGTGTCGTTGATGAGAGTGGACTTGCCAGAGCCAGAAACCCCGGTGACACAGGTCATGAGGCCCAGCGGGATTTCAACGGTGACATTCTTCAGGTTATTGCCGCTGGCCTTTTCAATCTTCAGGTGTTTCTTGGGGTTACGTTGTACTCGCTGATCCGGGATTTCAATACGTGTCTTGCCAGACAGGTATTGGCCGGTGAGCGATGCATTGGCTTTCTCGATATCAGCGAGCAGACCTTGGGCTACGACTGTGCCGCCATGTACACCGGCACCAGGTCCCATGTCGACAATATGGTCGGCAGCCCGTATGGCTTCCTCGTCGTGCTCGACCACGATGACGGTATTGCCCAGGTCGCGCAGGTGAAAGAGGGTTTTCAGTAACCGCTGGTTGTCTCTTTGGTGTAGGCCAATCGAGGGTTCATCGAGCACGTACATGACACCAACCAGGCCGGCGCCAATTTGGGATGCTAGGCGAATGCGCTGAGCTTCGCCGCCTGAAAGGGTTTCCGCGCTGCGTGCCAGACTGAGGTAGTCCAGTCCAACATTGACCAGGAAATCAAGTCTGAGCGTGATTTCCTTGAGGATGCGTGTGGCAATCTCACCGCGCTGACCCGGCAACTTAAGCTCATGGAAGAAGCGGCGCGCGTCCGCGACAGATAATGCGCAGACGTCGGTAATGTTGCGTTCGCCGACATAGACACTGCGAGCCGCGCGACCAAGCCTGGCACCGGTGCAATCCGGACAGGGCTTGTCACTGCGGTATTTGGAAAGCTCCTCGCGTACCGCCATGGATTCGGTTTCGCGATAACGCCGTTCCATGTTGGGAAGGATGCCTTCGAATACATGCCGTCGCGTGACTTTGCGGCCACGTTCATCACTGTAGCGAAACGGAATGACCTCATCTTGGCTGCCATACAGGACGATATCCTGGATTTTTTTGGGCAGCGTCTCAAAAGGGGTTTCCAGGTCAAAGTCGTAGTGGGCGGCCAAAGACTGGATCAGACTAAAATAGTAGGGGTTGCGGCGATCCCAGCCCCGGACCGCTCCAGCGGCAAGACTGAGACTTTCCTGCGTAATCACGCGATCAGGGTCAAATACCGACAGCACGCCGAGGCCATCACAGGTATTACAGGCTCCAACGGGGCTGTTGAAGGAAAATAGGCGCGGCTCGAGTTCAGCCAGCGAATAACCGCATTGCGGACAGGCGAACTTGGCAGAAAAAACGATCTCCGCAGTTTTTCCGTCCATTGGCGCAATGACGGCAATGCCTTCGGCAAGTCGCAGCGTGGTCTCAAATGACTCCGCCAGTCGCTGGGAGATGTCGGGTCGTACCTTGAAGCGATCGACCACAACCTCAATGCTGTGCTTGAGCTTGGGGTTCAGCTTGGGCGTCTGCTCAAGTTCGATGACCTTGCCATCGACACGTGCGCGTAAGAAGCCCTGGCTGCGT
>JBFKCG010000148.1:0-5876 GCA_041620675.1 Nevskiales bacterium | reverse complement strand
TTGTGCATTAACCGGTGTCGCGGAGGGCGGCAGCGCAATCGTTGCGCCTGCTGATTTCGCGCCACGGTTTCGCCTTCCTCTCTTTGCACACTCCTGAATGATCCCGCGCGGGTGAGCGCGGCCAATGGAGTTTGTGTCATGAGTCGCTTTTCAGAACAGTCCCCCATCCTGATTCGTAGTCTGCTGGCCTTGCTGTCCGGCTTGCCCTTTGCCGCCTTGGCGCAGGAAGCCCAGACCGAAGCCGAAGCAAGCCTGATGAAAGGCCTGATCGTGACCGCAACGCGTGCCGAAACGCCCTCAGACCAGGTTGGCAGCTCGGTGACAGTGATCAGCGCAGAGCAGATCGAGAAAAGCCAGAAGACCAGCGTTGCCGATCTTTTGCGAACCGTACCAGGCCTGGACGTGGTCCGGTCAGGCGGGCAAGGACAGGTGGTCTCGGTGTTCACGCGAGGCAGCAATTCCAATCACACACTGGTGCTGGTGGATGGCATTGAGGCGACCGATCCGAGCAATCCCACTAACCAGTTTGATTTTTCCAGCCTGCAGGTGGACGACATCGAGCGCATAGAAGTCGTGCGCGGGCCACAAAGCACCTTGTACGGATCGGATGCCATTGGTGGCGTGATCCAGATATTCACCAAGCGCGGTGTCGCGGCGCGTGATTATGTGCAACTGGAGAGCGGGCGTTTTGGCACCCACACCGGTCGTGGTGGCCTGCATGGCGGCGATGCCTGGACAAATTACGGCCTGAGCTTCAGCCTGCACAAGACCGATGGCATCTCAGCCTTCCCCCAGGGTGACGAGGAAGATGGCTACGACAACAAGACGTTGGCAGGTTATGTCTCGACGCGGCCCAGCGAGGACATCAACCTGGACTTCAGCCTGCGTCGCGTCGAATCCAGGACGGACATTGATAACTTCGATTCGACGACATTTGCCTATGCCGATGACGACGACTCTCGGCTGGACACCGAGCAATGGCTGGCACGCGCACAGGCAGGCATCCGCCTGCTGGAGGGGCGCTGGACGCAGACCGTGGGTTTATCGCTGACGGATTACGAGCGCAGTAACGAAAACGGTCCGGCACCGGCCAATACAACGCCAAGCAAGAGCGACTTCAAGGGCAAGAAAACCAAGCTCGACTGGGTGCATGGCTTCAGGCTCGATGACGACCATCAACTGGGCTTTGGGCTCGAGACCGAGAAGGAAGAAGCGGAGCTGTCAGGCGGCCAGAACCCTGACACGGGAACGGACGGTGTCTTCGTGCAGCACCATGTGCGCGTCAATGAATCTCTCTACACCACGCTAGGGGTTCGTCGTGACAGCCATGATGATTTTGGCAGCGAGACCACATACCGAATCGCACCGGCTTACCTGCTTCCGGGCACAGGGACCCGCTTGCACGCCAGTTATGGCACTGGCTTCAAGGCGCCATCACTGTCGGCGCTGTTCGAGAGTTTCGCTCCGTTCTTCTTCGCCAATCCTGACCTCAAGCCCGAGCGCAGCAAGGGCTGGGATCTGGGCGTGGAGCAGCGCTGGCTGGATGACGCGCTGGTGCTTGAGCTGACCTATTTCAATAACGAGATCGAGGACCTCATCGCAGTGGATCCAGCGACCTTCTCCACGCTCATCAATCTCGGCGAAGCCAGCAGCAAGGGCTATGAGCTGGGGCTGCGTTACCAGTATTCACCGGTGCTGGCGCTGGGCCTGGGCTATACGCATAACAAGGCGATTGATGAGGTCACGGGTGAAGCGCTGGTGCGGCGTCCGCGCAAGAAAGCGAATGTCTACGCAGACTGGCAGGCATTGCCGCAACTGTCCGTGAACCTCGCTGGCCGTCATGTCGGTGCGCATGAGGATTTTGACGCCAACTTCATGCCGGTCGTGACCGACAGCCATACCGTGTTTGATGTGGCGTTGGCCTATACACTCGATAGTCAGTGGACCTTGCTGGGACGCGTCGAGAATGCGTTTGACGAGGACTATGAGGAGATCGCCGGATTTGGCAGCCCGGGCAGGGGCATGCATGTGGGCCTGCGCTTTACGCCAGGTACGCCACGTTCGGAATGACGGGCATGGCTGGCAGGCAGGCCGCATGTGCCAGCCAGACTGCACGCGTCCACGCAGCTTGTCATCCTGAGTGAAACGAAGGATCGCGTATCCAATGCACTACGTGGTGGGATTCTCTGCCAGAAACCTGATGACGGGTTTTGCGATTGCGCTCGTGTGCCTGTGCTCGGTAGCCTCAGCCCACGCCCGGCCCACACGCGTGATGTCGCTTAACCTGTGCACGGACGTTTTGCTCCTGCACCTGGCGCAGCGCCAGCACATCGCCTCGTTGTCCTATGTGGCAACCAATTCACCGCTGTCACCGATCACCGAGCAGGCGCGTGGTATCCCTGCCAACTACGCCAGCGCGGAAGAAGTGGTCAGCTTCCAGCCTGACCTGGTGGTGGCACGTCGCTACACCGCTGCTGCCACCGTTCAGCTCGCCCGCAGTTTGGGGTTCCCGGTGCTGGAGCTGGATGATCCGCGCAGTTATGACGAGGCGGTGGCACAGATTCGAATCATGGCCAAGGCGCTGGATGAGGAGCAACGGGGAGATGCGCTGGTCGCGCAAATGAATTCACGGCTCCAGCAAATCGCACCTGCCGGCTCGCGGCGGCCAACAGCGGTAGTCTATGGCCCCAATGGCTATACGTTTGGCCCGGGCAGCCTGCTGGATGACCTGATTGCGCGCGCCGGTTTCAGCAACCTTGCCGCGCGTGCTGGCCTCAGGGAGGCGGGGATGCTGTCGCTGGAGTCCTTGCTGATGGACCCGCCCGAGGTCTTGTTCATCGAGCGCGAAACCCAGGTCGTGACTTCACTCGCAGACCAGACACTGGCGCATCCGGCCTTGCGTAAGTTGGGCGCACGTATCCCGAGTGCGGATTTATCGAGTCGCTTGTGGAACTGCGCCGGCCCGGAGATCGTCGAGGCGGTGGTGCAGATGGCTGCGGTGCGAAGCCAAATGGAAGCCGGTCAGTGACGGACGCGAAGACAGTCCGGTGGACCTATCTCGGTCTGGGTGGTTTGGTTTTGCTGCTGTTTGTTGTGTCGTTGCTGACCGGTCGCGTGGCGTTGCCGCTCGGGCATCTGGTGCTGGAGCCGGCCAATGCCGGCACCGAGATGGTGAGCACCATCCTGTGGGAAATTCGACTGCCGCGCGCACTGTTGGCGATTTTGGTGGGAGCGGCATTGGGGCTGTCCGGTGCAGCCTTGCAGGGATTCCTGCGCAATCCGCTGGCCGATGCCGGCATCATCGGCGTGTCGGCCTCGGCGTCATTCGGCGCGGTGCTGGCTTTGTATTCAGGCCTGGCCGCGAGTGTCGCGCTGGCCCTGCCACTGGGCGGCCTGCTCGGTGCCGGTCTCAGCGTGGCACTGATCTATGTCCTGGCCGGACGTGATGCCAGTATCCTCACGCTGATCCTGGCGGGTGTTGCCGTCAACAGTTTCGCTGGTGCCCTCACGGCACTGGTCCTGAATCTCGCGCCCAATCCTTATGCAATCCTCGAGATCGTGTTCTGGCTGCTGGGTTCGCTGGCCGATCGCAGCTTCGTGCATGTCTGGCTGGCCGCGCCGTTCATCCTGCTGGGCTCGGCCTGGTTGTTGACCACGGGCCGCGCGCTGGATGCCCTGAGCCTTGGTGAAGATGCTGCGCAAAGCCTGGGTTTCAGCCTGGCACGCCTGCGTTTGGCCGTCATTGGTGGCACGGCCCTGTGCGTCGGCGCGGCAGTGGCGGTGAGCGGTGCGATTGGGTTTGTGGGTCTTGTGATACCGCATTTGTTGCGACCCCTGGCGGGTCATCGCCCGGGCGCGCTGCTCGGGCTATCGGCATTTGGCGGTGCGGCTTTGCTGCTGGCAGCCGACATTGGCGTGCGGCTCATCCCGAGCCAGGCCGAACTCAAGCTGGGGGTGGTGACTGCGCTGATTGGCGGTCCGTTCTTCCTGTGGTTATTGCTGCGCAGTCGGCGGGTCGCGCCATGAGCAAATCCGCCAGCCTGGTATCGGCACATGACATCAGTGTGGAACTCGGTGGGCGGCCGGTGCTGGATGCCGTTGATTTCAGCATTGCCTCCGGGGAGTTAGTTGGCCTGCTCGGGCCCAATGGCGCCGGCAAGACCACCTTGCTGCGCGCGTTGGCAGGTCTGCAAAAACTCAAGCAAGGGCAGGTCAACTTGTTGGGTGAGGACATCCAGCGCTACGCAGTTGAGGACCGCGCGCGTCGCCTGGCTTACCTGCCGCAGGCGGGCCAGTGTCATTGGCCCATGCCGGTTGCGCAGGTGGTGGCACTTGGGCGTCTGCCACATCGCGCGCCTTGGGCACAGATGCCGAGTTCTGATGCAGAAGCCATACAACGTGCAATGGCGGCCACTGATGTTGCCTATCTGGCTAACCGGCCCGCGACGGAATTATCCGGCGGTGAGCGCAGTCGTGTATTGCTCGCCCGCGCGCTGGCGGTGGAGTCACAGTTGCTCCTGGCGGATGAACCGACCGCCGGGCTCGATCCCGCACACCAACTCAGCGTCATGGAGGTGCTCAGGTCACGTGTGCAATCCGGCATTGGCGTGGTGGTCGTGATGCATGACCTTAGCCTGGCTGCGCGCTTCTGCAGTCGGCTGGTCTTGCTGCACGGGGCAAGGGTCGTGGCGGATGATGTGCCTTCAAAGGTGTTGACGGCACCGCATCTGCAGGCTGTTTACGGCATCGAGGCGCACCTGTCGGAGACAGAGCAAGGCATGCTGGTAGTGCCGTTGCAGCGTGTATAGGCCGTGAGCCTTCTGCCTGCCGGGTGTGGGTGGGTGAGGTTCTCTGACTAAACCGGGGCCAGGCCGCTAGGCTATAGCCCCGGGTTTGATCCTTGAGTCAGAACGTTGTCGTTACTCGTTGTCGTTACTTGAGCTCGAAGGTGATCTTCATCAGGACCCGATACTCGGTGATCTTGCCTTCTTCCACGAGTACTTCCTGGCTGGCGACCCAGGCGCCTTTCACGTTCTGCAGCGTCTTGTTGGCTCGCTTGATGCCGTCATGAACGGCATCCTCGAAACTTTTCTTGGATGAGGATTTGACTTCGGTTACGCGTGCGACGGACATATTGCTCTCCTGCGGTGGTGTCGTTGTGTACTTGCTCTTGCTGAGAGGATCAGTCGTCGGCCACTTCGCCAGCCCTACATGACGTTATACAGGCTGGTGCAAAGCCAGATGATGCTTCCCACGGTAGCGCACCAGAGCGATAGCCCGGCCAGAAAGCTGCCGAAGGTAATCGTCCAGACCACATCGTGAAGGTCGGCGTGAAGCATGTGGCCCGCCATTTTCATCATCTGCTCCGGAAAGAAAACCACGGCGAGGCTGCACAGTGTCCAGAAGATCACTGTTGTGAAAATACCCGCGAGGGTGAGTTTCACGACGTCGATGTCCATGGCGCAGTTCCTTTGCGGCTGATCCGGTTCCTATGCTGGGTGGGATGTCGCCTGATTGCATTGACCTGCATCAATTGCGCCTGCAAGAAGCAACAGAAGTAGTGACAACTCTTTGATAATGCGAGTGATCGGCTAACTCAGGATGATGGCTCAGGCAAGCCGGGCTCGTGACAGGTCTTCATGATGCAGGGACATCACCGCCAGTGGTGGCCGCGCCCTGTTGGGAATCAGTGACGCAGGCCGGTCGGATCCCGCCGCATCAATGCCAGGTAGAGTCGCCGCGGCAGGTGATAGAGCACGGCAGCGATCACGGCCATCTGCCAGGGAAATACCACGCGGGTGCGGCGTTGCCGGATCGCTTTGAATATCTTCTCGACCGCGACCTCGGGCTGCATCAAAAATGGCATCTTGTGCGGG
>JBFKCG010000147.1:0-5914 GCA_041620675.1 Nevskiales bacterium | reverse complement strand
TCGCGCAATGCACGGGCACGCCCTCGCTGCGCCAGGCTGCGCAGGAATTCGAGAACGCGTTCCGGCGTGCCGGCCATCTTGGTGGCCAGTGAGCGCTCAGCATAGTTGGCGTAGCCGAGTACCTGAGCCAGCTCGTGTCGCAGCGAAAGGATCTCTTCCATGATTTCGCTGTTGTCATGCTTGCCGGCGTTTGGTCCCTGGTCGGATGCGCGGGTACAGAACGCGGTATAGACCTCCTGTCGCAGTGAGCGGTCATCCGCGTGCGTTATGACGGCGTGGTAGCTCGGAAAATCCAGCGTGAGTAGCCAGCCGTCCTTGCCACGTGACTGCGCGATTTGCCGGGCCTGCGCCTTGGCCGATTCGGGCAGGCCTGCAAGGGCCGCCTCATCCGTGATGGGTTTTTCCCAGGCTTGGGTGGCATCCAGCAGGTTTTCCTCGAATTTGTTGTTGAGCTGGGAAAGTTTCTGTGCGATAGCCTTGTATCGGGTCTTGGCCTCCGGCTTCAATGCCACACCGGACAAGCGGAAATCGCGCAGTGTGTCTCGGACCAGCTTTTGCTGGCTGGCATCCAAGCTGCGGAAGTGATCACTGTCCGCCAGTGCTTGCCAGGCGCGGTAGAGATCCTCGTTCTGGCCCATCTCGGTGCCATAGTCGGTGAGCTTGGGCAAGCAGTCGGTGTAGGCGGCTCGCCAGGCATCGGAATTCACGACATGATTGAGATGTGAAGCCGGGGCCCAGGCCCGGTGCAAGCGATCATCCAGCTCTTCAAGTGGCTTTACCAGGCTGTCCCAGGTCCAGGGGCCTGGCTGCTTGAGCAGGGCCGAGACGGCGGCGCGATTCTCCGCCAGGACATGGTCAAGCGCGGGCACGGCGTGCTCGGCCTTGATTTGCGAAAAGACGGGTAGGCCACCCTGGTCAAGGAGGGCCAGGAGCGGATTTACACTTGCGGAAGTCATGGTTAAAGCTGATGGTCTGAGCGGATGAGTATTATAAGTGGCTTGGGCCAGCCGTGGGTTGTGGCCACACAAAGACTCATAACCTATTGATTAAAAGAATAATATATTCGAAGGATGACTCAGGATGCTCCCCCAGGTCGCGAAATGCGCGAGGCAGCGCGCGTAACCCCATTATGTGGTGAGCTGGTCTTCTCGAGAGCCCACCGAATCCTGAGGCGCCCAGCTTTGGCCTGCCTCCCACGGGTGACGCCGTCCGGGCGATTCTGCGCCGGCACCTTTCCTGGGCATCCAGATCCGCATCACGCGGAACTCAATGAGGTTCCGGAGAATATCCGCAGCTTCGGATTCCCGATCTAGTCGCCAATCAGGCCGTATTCCATCAACTGCCAGACAAACAGCGAGCCACCTATCAGGAACCAGGCAAAACACAGTCCGGAGTACCGGCGCCAGCGCTGGCACAGCTCATGCTGCAGCACAGTGGAGATCAGGAACGGTTGATTGCCCGGCTCGGGTCTGGACAGGGTGTGCAGGCCCTCGCTGGCCTGCTGGTGCCGTTCGCGCCGCAATTGGCGCAAGGCGACGCGACGCGCAGCCTCCCATTCCTTGACGCAGATATCACCGTCATTATCGACGTCAAAAATCTGCATACGCTCAGGATCACGTTTCCAGTCAGCAAGAATCGCACGCAGGGCGGCGCGCTCTTCATCAACATCCATTGTCACGCCGAGGGTCTTGAAGTGCCCCAGCGCATACACTGCCTCATTCGGTCTGATCAGCCGCTCGGTGTAACGGTAGCTGCCAATGTGAAAGAAGCTCGATTTCGCAGGCGGGCCGCTGCTTGGCCAGGCGCTGCCCCCGTACCACTGGTGCTTGAGGCTGGTGACGACCTCGGCCCCGGCTGGGTTGACCAGGCAGCGACCGGTATCGTCTTCCAGCAGGAAGGCATCAGTGCTGGTTTTCTTGTCGATGGTGTCCCAGGACGTTCTTTTGTTGCGCTGGACCTTCTTCTCGATTTCGTAGAACCACCAGATACACTCCGATTTGCTGAGTGGGCTGCTGAGTAGCGTGCCATTGACTGGCCGACCATTGCCTTCCAGCTCGACGTAACCTTGGTGCGCTGAGCGGACCCGTGAAGTGGGCATGTCCTCGATCAAACGCGTATGGCGCAGGAAGTGAAAGCAATAATAGAACGCGACCACGGCGCTGACACCCAGCGCAAAGACGATATCTCCATCCGCCTCCATCCAGACTCACCCAGGCAGTGAAGTTCTAGCTGGTGAACATGGACTTGATATCCACGTCCTTCTTCTCTTCTTCCGAGAATTCCAGCAGTTGGGCCGCCTTGAAACCGAACATCCCGGCCAGGATCACGTCCGGGAACTGCTCAATGCGGACATTATTGTTGTTCACGCTTTCATTGTAGAACTCGCGCCGGTCTGCGATAGCATTCTCAAGGCCGGAGATGCGCGATTGCAGCTGCTGGAAGCTCTCGTTGGTCTTCAGGTCCGGGTAGGCCTCGGCCAGCGCAAACAGCTTGCCCAAACCTAGCCGCATCTGGGTTTCCGCCATGCCGACGCCCTGGACGTCGCCGGATTCACGCGCACTATTGGCCGCGGCGCGCGCCTGCATGACCTTTTCCAGGGTTTCCTGCTCGTACTTCATGTACTGCTTGCAAGTCTCGATTAGCTTCGGCAGTTCGTCGTGGCGCTGCTTGAGCAGCACATCAATATTGGCCCAGGCCTTGCTGACAGCATGTTTCAGGCTGACGAGGTTGTTGTAGATCGTGATGCCATACAGCAGGCCGCCGACCAGTAATGCCAGCAGGACAAAAGTGGTGATCATGAGGAGCCCCCATTAAACAAGAACAAACCGGTCAGGCTAGGATAGCGTCAATTGAGTAAAGCTTGCAGGGCATCAGGAGGGTGACGCGTGGCCAATCAACAACATGACCTCGTCGTGATCGGTGGCGGCAGTGGCGGCATCGCTGCCGCGCGCAGGGCGGCCCAGCATGGCGCACGCGTAGCCTTGGTGGAGTCCGGCCGATTGGGCGGTACCTGCGTGAATCAGGGATGCGTACCCAAGAAGGTGATGTGGCATGCCGCGCAATTGGCGCACGCCCTGGAAGATGCAGCGGCATACGGTTTTGAACTTGAATTGCGCCAGCATGATTGGCCACGGCTAAAGACGGGTCGGGATGCCTATATTGCGCGCCTGAACGATATTTACCTGCGCAATCTTGAAAAGGACGGCGTACAGGTCCTGCGCGGCCAGGGACGTTTCTCAGAGCCGACGAAAGTGACAGTGGATGGCCGCGTGCTCAGTGCGAAACATGTCCTTGTCGCAACGGGTGGCCGACCGGAGCGGCCTGATGTCCCGGGCGCGGAACTCGGGATCGACTCGGATGGGTTTTTTGCACTTGCGCACTGCCCGGAAAGGATTGCTGTTGTCGGCAGTGGCTATATCGCCGTTGAACTGGCGGGCATGCTGCGCGCACTGGGTGCAAAAGTATCGCTGGTAGTGCGGGGCACGCAGCTGCTGCGCAATTTCGATCGGATGCTGGGCGAGGCGTTGTTGGAGTCTGCACGCGCGCAAGGCATCGATGTCCTGCTGCAGACGCGCGTGCAGTCGCTGGCTTTAGCGGATCATGGCCTGCGCGCAGTGCTCCAGGATGGGAAGGCCATGGACCTCAATTGCCTGATATGGGCCATCGGCCGCAGCCCCAATACCGAAGGATTGGGACTGGAAACGGCCGGCGTGACGGTGACCAAGGAAGGATTTATCGCGACGGATGCCTTGCAGAATACAAACGTGCCAGGAATCTATGCCGTCGGTGATGTGACGGGACGCGCCGCGTTGACACCGGTCGCGATTGCCGCTGGCCGCCGCCTGGCCGACCGCCTGTTCGGGGGGCAAGCTGACCGTCGTCTGGACTACAGCCAAATTCCGACGGTGGTGTTCAGCCACCCACCGATCGGGACGGTTGGCCTGAGTGAGGCCGAGGCGCGAGCGCAACACGGGGAATCGATCAAGGTCTACACAAGCCGCTTCAACGCACTGTACTACGGCGTGATGCAGCATAAGGTGCCCAGCCATATGAAGCTGGTCACGGCCGGCCCGGAAGAAAAGGTCGTGGGCTGTCATGTGATCGGGCAGGGCGCTGATGAGTTGCTGCAAGGTTTCGCCGTGGCCATCCGCATGGGCGCCACCAAGCAAGACTTTGATGACACCATTGCCATTCATCCCACCAGCGCCGAAGAACTCGTCACGATGCGCTGACTCCTCTGACCAGCGCTCCCTTGCTGATGAGCACGTTCAATCAAATGAACTTGTGCAGATGAACACAGTTTTCTGATCAATCAGGCCGATTATTGTCTCCAGGCTCTCGCAATGTTTGAGAGCGCACGGTCGTTCACGCCCTCTTTGGCTATACCTAAGGCGTACGGCTTTCCACCAACGTTTGGGACAGCGTAACCGCGTTTATTGCATGCGCTGATTAGCAAATCGTGATCTGCAAATCGCGATGGGTCGTGCGGGGAGATTAAGGAGACGCCATGACCAGCTTGAATCACGTATTGGGCTATCGCGCGGCCGCCCTGTCGGCCGTTTTGTTGTGGTTTGTCGCCGCGCAAGCGGGTGCGGCTACCGTTACCACGTGTACAGAGTCCGGCCTGGATGCCGCGATTGCTGCCAATGACGGCAGCATTGTCTTCCAGTGCGCAGCGCCGACTACCATATCGATCACGACCACCAAAAGTTTTGGTGGTGATACCGACGTGTCGCTGGGCAACAACCATCCAGTCACCCTGGACGGCGGCGGCACAACACGAATCCTGCAAGTGCCCGCGGGCCAGATGGTTGTTATTTATGGCCGCATCAAGGACGGCATCGTCCTGACCAACGGCTTTGCACCGCCGACCAGCCTCAACGGCAACGGTGGCGCCATCCACAACCGGGGCAATTTGACCCTGGATAATGTTGCCGTCACCAACAGCGAGGCTAGCGGTACGGCCGCCACCCTCGACGGTTTTGGCGGAGGCATCTACAGCACTGGCACGCTGACCCTGATCAAGTCTGCCGTGACCGGCAATACTGCACTGACCGAGGGCGGTGGCATTGCCAATGGTAATAGCGCGATCCAGTCATCCAATGGCGCAGTCGCGGCGACAGGGCCGCTGGTGATCCTCGATAGCCTGATTGATAACAATTCAACGACGGATATCAATGGTGATGGCCATGGTGGTGGTCTCAGCCTGGCAGATACCTCGGTGATGACCTCTTCGGTTTCCTTGTACAGGAACACGATCACCAATAATTCTTCAGATACGGCAGGCGGCATCCATGTCCTGTCCAGTGCCAGCCTCATCAACAACACGATATCCGGCAACACCGCGACGAATTCCGGCGGTGTCGCAATTGAGGCAATCAGTGGTTTAAAGGGCGTTGCCTTGACCAACAATACGATTGCTTTCAATGGCGCGTCGGCGCGGGCCTCGAATCTGGACTACGCGGTGACCAGTCCCAGCGAGCTCTACGTCAGTGTCGTCAATAACGTCGTCACAGATGCCGCAGGCACCGCTGCCGTGAATTGCTTCAGCAGTGGCACGCCCACCATGAACGGCACCACCAACCTGGATGATGACGGAAGCTGCCCGTCAGGGGCCGGCTTCACCAACTCAGATCCTGACGTTGCGCCATTGGCAGTCAATCCGCCAGGGCGTTATGGCACCCACGCCATCCAGGCGGGCTCCTCGTCGGCGGTGGACAGTGGAACAAGCTCCGGTTGCCCGATCATCGATGGGCGTGGCACCACCCGCCCGGAGGATGGAAACGGCAGCGGTACCGCAGTTTGCGATATCGGTGCTTACGAATTGAAGGGCACGGACAGCGACGGCGATGGTGTATCTGATGCGGTGGAAAATGCCGCGCCCAACGCGGGTGACGGGGACAGTAACGGCACG
>JBFKCG010000146.1:0-5917 GCA_041620675.1 Nevskiales bacterium | reverse complement strand
GGATGATCAGGCCGGCACCGCCGCCGCCGGCGACATAGGCGCGATTGCCGTCATTGCTGAGCGAAAGACCATGCGATTGTACGTTGGCGACCGTCAGCGGACGTGGCAGCTGCGGATTCGAAATGTCGATGGGTGTCAGCGTGGGCGTTGCAGGCGAGGCAGAGTAGAAAGTCTTGCCATCAAGAGCCATGCCGCTCTCATGCCCAAGTACACCGACAGGCGCTGATGTCAGTAGCTTGGGGTTTCGGCAATCCTGCGAGATGTCATACACATCAACGATGCCCGGGTAGAAGGTGAGGTTGCCGGTAACGGCGGCAAGGATGCCACGTTCCTTGCTGAGCACCAGCGACTCATGCGGCGTCAGCATTGCCGGCGTCAGCAAACGGGTTATTAACACCGGTTTGGTCGGGTCATTCATGTCCATGACATTGATGCCCGACTCGGTATCAAAGATGTTGGTCGGGAACATCAAGGTGGTGTCGTAGTAGGCGCAGTCGTTGCCGGCCGCATCGACATAACGCTCGACCTTGAAGCCGCCCACGGAGCCCACCATGTTGGGAATGGTATAGGAGCCCACCATCTCGGTATTGCAGGTAAAGCCCTGGGCGGCGCGGCCACTTTCATGGTCGGCGCTGCTCACGCGTCCCTGGATGCCGGTTTCGGGCCGGGAGCCGGGACCACAGCTGCCTTGTGGCGTGGCGGCGGGCGCCTTCGCCGTGGCGTTGATTCCCTCATTAGTCGAGCCACCCCCTGAGCAGGCGGTCAGGCCAATAAATACAGTCATCAAAATTGCGCCGGTGCGCAGGCGAGCAAAATTCATGTGGGATGGCTCAATGGAAATGGGCGTGGTCAATTCTTGCACAGGATGCCGTGGGCGGTCGATCCAGCACTGAATCAATGGCGACAGAGAATGCACCCAAGTGGCCGGCAGCGTCGGGAGAAGCGCGGCGATCGGCCAGATGATCCCAAATGCATTGACGCAAGCGAGGCTTTATGCTCAAAGTGCAGTAGAACAAGTGCTGGTCGTGCCCTTGTTAGGGCACTGCCTCTACAAGGAATGGAAACCCACTCCACTGGCCCAAGGGGGGAGTATGGCAACACGGCAACTTGTCGCTTTGCGTTTGGCTGCGGTTTCGGCGCTGCTCTTGGTCAATGCCCTTGGCTCAACTGTGCACGCCAAGGGGCTTTCGGCCGAGCACGGCAACCCCCTCACGCCTCATGTTGAAATCCTGCTGGATGAGGGCGGTGAGCTGGGCTTTCATGATGTCCGCTCCGCGGAATACGCCAGCGAATTCAAGCGCAACCCCACGGATGCCATTAATTTCGGATTCACAACGGCTGCGTACTGGTATCGGTTGATGCTGCGCCTGCCCGAAGGCGGTGGAAACGAGGCACAGGACTGGGTGCTCGAGATCGATTACCCACCGCTCGATTACATTGATATCTATACCGTGCGTGGCCAACAGGTCCAGAGGGTGCTGACCGGTGACCAGCGCGCACCGGATCCGCGCCAGCAATCCGCCCGCAACTTCGCCATTCCACTGAAGCTCGTGCCGGGACAGTCCACCGAGATTTACGTACGGGTCAGGACCGAGGGTTCACATCAGGTTCCCCTCATGCTGTGGTCTGCCCGCGCCTTCCACCTAAAGACCGAAAAAGAAAACATCTTCTTCGGAATTTTCTTCGGCGTCATGATGGTGATGGCGATCTACAACCTGTTCGTGGTTATCTTCATCCGCGATACGGCCTACCTCTGGTACGTATTGACCATCGTGACGTTCTCGCTGATGCAGCTGAACCTGAACGGCTTCGCCTACCAGCTACTGCATCCGGTATTTGGCCTGTCGCCCCGCTGGGTCAATCTGGGCGTACCAGTACTCGTGTCCGCCTGTCTGGCAACGGCCCTGCAGTTTGCGCGTACCTTCCTGCAGACGTCCCAGTATGTCCCGCGCATGAACCTGGTGATGAAGACGGTCACGATCCTGATCATCGGCAGTTTTGTGCTGGCCTTTGTCGCGCCTTATTCGGTTGCAGTGCCGATCGCAGCCTTGCTGGGCGCCGTCACGGCGATCCTGTTTATTCTGGCCGGCGTTGCGTCACTGCAGGCGGGCGTGCGCAAGGCGCGCTTCTACATGGTGGCCTGGAGTATTTTCATCGCCGGCATCCTGGTCAAGGTCATGGAGCTGTTTGGCATGTTGCCGACCAGCTTCATCACGGCTTACTCATGGCAGATCGGCGTGTTGTTTACGGTTACGTTGCTGTCAGTGGCGCTTGCCGACCGGATCAACATCGAGCGCAAGGAAAAAATCGACGCGCAAAACGAACTGCTCGCCGCGCGGGAACAGGCGATCGGTAACCTGGCGAGATACCAGCGCATCGTCGAGAACGTGCTGGAGGGGATCTTCGAGACCGATTTCAGCGGCCAGGTCACCAGCGCCAATGAGGCCGTGGCAGCAATGTTCGGGTATCGCTCGCCCGAGGAAATGATCGCCAAGGTCTCCAACCTGCGTGAGGCGCACATCGCCGAAAAAGCGGATGGTGACGCCATGTTCGCCTTGCTCAAGGACCATGGGCAGTTTGGTGGCCATGAGATCCAGTTGCGCCGCTGCAACGGCTCGGTGTTCTGGGCGTCGGTGTCGATGCGCGTGATTCGCGACGAGGTGGGTCGCGTGAATGGCTTCGACGGCATCATCAATGACATCAGCGAGCGGCGCGAGAAGGAGGCGTTGGCGCGCGAGCGTGCCGTTGCGCAGGCAGCGACCGCGGCCAAGAGCGAATTCCTCGCCAAGATGAGCCATGAGCTGCGCACCCCCATGAACGCCATCATTGGCTTTACCGACCTTGCGTTGCGCACGGATTCCGAATCTCGGCGACTGGATCACCTGAAGCACATCGATACGGCGTCGCATTCACTGCTCCATATCATCAATGACATCCTTGACCTGTCGAAGATCGAGGCAGGCAAGCTGACCCTCGAGTCACGCGAATTCGAGTTGCAACTGATCCTCGACAAGATCTCCGACTTGTTCGGTCCGCAATCGGCAGCCAAGAACATTGAGCTGATCGTGTCCGAGCGCCCGAATGTCCCGGCCATACTGATGGGCGACCCACTGCGGCTGGAACAGATTTTGGTCAACCTGGTTGCCAACGCCATCAAGTTCACGAATAGCGGTGAAGTCGAGCTACGGGTGGTCCCGGTGTCAATCGACGGTGAGCAGGCGGTGCTTGAGTTCTCGGTGCGCGATACAGGCATCGGGTTGTCCGCGGAACAGCAGGCCAAGCTGTTCACGCCGTTCACGCAGGCCGACCAAAGCACAACCCGCAAGTACGGGGGCACCGGCTTGGGCCTGGCCATCTGCAAGCAGTTGGTCGAGATGATGGGGGGGCGCATTGCGGTCAGCAGCCAGCAGGGCCAGGGCAGTACCTTCCATTTCACGGCCCGCTTCGAGATTGTCAGTACGGCCAGGTCTAGCCAGCCCATGCAGTTCCCCCAGGGCATGCGCATCCTGGTAGTGGATGACAACAACGCGGCACGCCAGGTCTACGGTGAGATTCTCAAGTCACTCAAGTTCCTGCCAACAGTTGCGGAAGATGCGATCCAGGCGCTCAAGATACTCGAGCAGCAGCCGTTCGATGCGGTACTGATGGACTGGAAAATGCCGGAGATGGATGGCATCGAGGCCACGCGGAAAATTCGCGCCGCAGCGGCAACCAAGGATCTGCCAGTCATCCTGATGACCGCACATGGTCGTGAGGACCTGGTCGAGGCGGCGGTTGCAGCCGGGGCTAACTGTTATCTGGAGAAGCCCGTCAAGCCATCATTGCTGCTGGAGACGCTGCAGGATGCGCTGGCACCCAGCGCAAGGATCAGCGAGCCCGGCAAGCGCATGGAGGAACTGTCCCGGCACTCAGCGAAGCTACAGGGTGCCCGTGTCCTGCTGGTGGAAGACAACGCACTGAATCGTCGCTTGGCCAAGGAAATCCTGGGTGAGTCCGGGGTTGTCCTGGACATGGCAGAAAATGGCCAGGAAGCGCTTGAAGCGGTCCAGCGTAACAACTACCAGCTGGTGTTGATGGATGTGCAAATGCCGGTCATGGACGGTTTTGAGGCGACCCGAGCCATCCGGCGCCTGCCGGGGTTCGAGTCTTTGCCGATTATCGCAATGACGGCCAACGCCATGGCGCAGGATCGTGACGACAGCATCTCGGCAGGCATGAATGATTTCCTGCCCAAGCCCATTGATGCGACCCAACTACTGGAGATGCTGGTGCGGTGGATCGCATCACCACCGCCAGCAGACGTGAGTGCCGCCGCCGGAGGCCTGAACCGCTAGGGGCGATTCGTGATCCGTATGGACTCAGTCGCAATCAATGCCATTGCAGTGCCACGAGACAGGGATGGCGAGCCCGTGTCAGGCAAGCGCGCCCAATTTAGAGTTTTGGCGGGCGGTATGCCCCGATTCAGCTGCCCTTGGGCCTCTGTCAGAGTTCATGCTCTGAGTTCAGCGTATTTGGTGGCACCCGCATGAGCCGACAGGGCAATCGCATGGTGTGGTGCGTGGCGCTGCTGGCGTTCGTGCAGATGTCGCAGGCGCTTGCCCAGCCCGAGATTGTTGAGCTGGATGCGACAGCACCCGCCCAGGTCCTGGGCCCGCAAGTTCAGGTACTAAGGGACTCTCAGGGTGAGCTGGGCCTTGAGGCGGTGATGGCGCCTGCACAGGCCGCCCAATTCCAGCCCAGTGCTGAAGGAGGCCTGAACCATGGCTTTACCCGCGACACGTATTGGTATCGCGTGGCGTTGAGAAACATGTCAGAGCCTGCTTTCGTCGTTAACAACTGGGTACTGGAGATCAGTTGGCCGCCCTTGGACGAGCTTGATGTCCATGTCATTCGCGCGGATGGTCGTGTTGAGCGCTTTCAGACCGGCGACCAAAGGCCACCGGGTATAACGGGCATTGATCACCGCAACTACGCCGTGCCACTGACGCTCGCTGCCGGAGAAACCGTGCAGCTCTATCTGCGCGTCTATATCGATGGTGCGCATCAGGTTCCCATGCGGGTATGGACCGAGCGTGAATTCTTTCTGAAAACCGCGCGCGAGAATCTCTACTTCGGCATGTTCTACGGCACCATACTGGTCATGATCATCTATAACCTGATGATCTTGCTGGCAACGCGTGACCGGGCCTACCTGTACTACGTTTTGTTCATCTTCTCGCTGGGCCTGCTGCAGCTGATCCTGGACGGGTTTGCCTTTCCCTACCTGTGGGCCCTCTCGCCGAAGCTCATCAATGGCAGCCTGGCCTTCGTGATTGCCTTGGCCACGGTGTTCGTGCCGCTGTTCATTCGGCGATCATTGCAGACCCGCATGCGCGCACCGCGGATGCATGTATTGCTGAACATCGCGATTGTTGTGGCGATTGCCAGCATGCTTTTCCCGTTGTTCCTGCCCGTGATGGAGGCAACCTTTACCAATGCCGCAATTGGTGCCGTCACCACGGTGCTGATGGCCAGCGTCATCGTCATTCGGGCCATGCAGGGTGACCGTACGGCCCGCTTCTACCTGTTTGTCTGGGGTGCACTGGTGGTTGGCGTGATCGTCAAGGTGCTGGAAGTCAATGGCGTGCTGCCAATCTCCGCACTGGCGACCTATTCCCTGCACATCGGTCTGGCCTTGCTGGTCACTCTGGTGTCGCTGGCGCTTGCTGACCAGATCAACCGGGACCGGCTAGAGCGAGAGCGCCTGGTGCGTGAGCGCGCAAACGCACAATCAGCCGCGAAAAGCGAGTTCCTTGCCAAGATGAGCCATGAGTTGCGTACGCCAATGAACGCAATCGTCGGCTTTACTGACCTTGCCTTGCGCAGCCAATCGGAGGAACGGCGCATCGAGTACCTCGGCAATATTGATTCCGCCTCG
>JBFKCG010000145.1:0-5960 GCA_041620675.1 Nevskiales bacterium | reverse complement strand
TGAAAAGGAGATTCTCGTTTGTCACGCCGCACTGAACTGGAACCCGAAGTTGGAAGGACAAAAGGCCGATAAGCACGCCTTTCAAATCGTCGAAATTACACCGCAGTGGTCGGTTGCGAAGGTCAAACTACGCTCGCGGATCCCGTTAGGTCAAGAAAGAAACGTCGGTTACCTTGTGTGCAATGGAGTATTTACGTCTCTTCCTAAATCTAATGAATAAAACCCCCCAACAAGGCGTACCACGCAACGGACCCAACCCTGCGTACTCAGTCTGCTCGTGAACACAGGCGTTAGACAGTTATTACAGAGTGATATGGGGTCAGAGTCGACTTATTGATTCAACAACCTCTCAGGGCTGAGTACTTTCGGCTCCATTAATCTATACGGTGATCTAAGCCTTACTCGGCTTCGCAATCGCCCGCCACATCATCTCGAACCAGACATTGGCCTGGTCGGTCAGGCGGCGCTGCTCGTGCTCGCCACGCGTGATCCACATGAACACCATGCGGCTGGTGATGCCGAAGATGAAATCGAGCAGTACTTTCTCTTCCACCTCATCGGTCAGAATGCCCTTGCTGCGTCCTTCGCCAAGCACTTTTAGAAACAGGCCGAACAGCGCCGGCTGCTGGAAGGTGGGCTCTTTCTGCCAGGTGTTGAGATAGACCGAGCTCATGATGAGCTGGGCAACCTTGGGGTTCTTGTCGAAGAAATCCAGCGCCAGCCAGAACACCTTGCGCAGGCGATCCTTGTAGGTCTCGATGCCCTGCAGGTGGTCAATCATGCGGCTGGCCAGCTGGCCCAGCCAGGTGTCGAGGCTGTTGAAGAGCAGCGCTTCCTTGCTGCCGTAGTACTTATAGATGGTCTGCAGGCTGACATTGGCGCCGGTCGCGATCTCGATCAGGCTGACTTTGTGGAACTCGCGCTGGGAGAAGATTTCCAGCACGGCAGCCTCGATGCGGCGGCGGGTTTCCGGCTCCATCTCGCGCAGGGACTTGAGTGTAGGCGCGGGGGCGGCGGTGGCAATGTTCATGGGCTCGAATCTACCTTTTCATGACGGCAGCGGTAACAGTCATTATCGTCATGTCCCGAGGCTTTGCAAGACAGGGCAGCGCCGACCAATAAAACCAAGGACTTGCGCCCAGTAAGCAGCACTAGCTTTGCTGCAGGGCATCCGAGCCATTGCTTTTTAAGGGGAGTTGGTCTAGTTTTCGGGTCGGAACATACGCCGGCGTATCGACCATACAGTAAAGCTCATTACCGTATGGTGGCCGGGCGACCCTACTGAACCAAAAACAACCATGGAAATCGTATGACGCAGGCCTATATATATGACGCAGTGCGCACCCCTCGCGGCAAGGGCAAGAAAGACGGCTCCCTGCATGGCGTGACGCCAATCCATCTGCTCAAGAACCTGTTTGTTGCGCTGGAAGAACGCAACCAGCTGGACACCAGCCATGTGGATGACGTCGTCTTGGGCTGCGTCACCCCGGTCGGCGAACAGGGCGCTGACATCGCACGCATCGCCGTGCTCTACGCCGGCTGGCACCAATCCGTGGCCGGCGTCACGCAGTCACGCTTCTGCGCCTCGGGCCTGGAGTCAGTCAACCTCGCCGCGATGAAAGTCATGTCGGGACAGGAAGATCTCGTGGTCGGCGGTGGCGTGGAATCCATGTCGCGCTGGCCGATGGGCTCCGACGGCGGCGCCATGGTCATGGACCCACGCGTCAACAATGACCTGGGCTTCGCACCGCAGGGCATTGGCGCTGACCTCATTGCCAGCATCGAAGGTTTCTCGCGCCAGGACGTGGATGCCTTCGCCGTGCGTTCACAGCAGCGCGCCGCGCGGGCACAGCAGGAAGGCCGCTTCAAGAAATCGATCGTGCCGGTGCGCGACGTCAACGGCATGATTGTCCTTGACCACGACGAGACCGTGCGTGGCGACACCACGACCGACACGCTGTCCGGCCTCAAGCCGTCCTTCGAAATGATGGGCCAGATGGGCTTTGATGCCACTGCCCTGTCCAAGTACACCACGGTCGAGAAGATCACCCACGTGCACCACGCCGGCAACTCTTCCGGCATCGTCGACGGCTCCGCGCTGGTGCTGGTCGGCAACGACAAGATTGGCAAGAAGCTCAACCTCAAGCCACGCGCGCGCATCCTCGCCTGCGCCGTCACCGGCAGCGAACCCACCATCATGCTGACCGGCATCGCGCCGGCCTCGCTCAAGGCGCTGAAGAAGGCGCGCATGAAGGCCAAGGACATTGACCTGTTCGAGATCAATGAAGCCTTCGCCGCGGTCGTGCTCAAGGCCCAGCGCGCACTCGACATCGACCCGGACAAGGTCAACGTCAATGGCGGCGCCATCGCCATGGGCCATCCGCTGGGCGCCACCGGCGCCATGATCCTGGGCACTGCACTGGACGAGCTTGAGCGCAGCGACAAGTCCACCGCGCTGATCTCGCTGTGTGTCGGCGGCGGCATGGGCATCGCCACGATCATTGAGCGACTGAACTAGTCGCCCCTCATAACAACAGGACAACCAATGGATTCCGGAGCACCAAGCATGGCCGTAAAGTTCGAGAAAGACGCCGAGGGCATTGTCACGCTGACGCTGGATATGCCCGGCCGCAGCATGAATGTGCTGAACGAGGAGCTGACCAAGCCTTTTGCAGACGCCATCGAGAAGATCGAGGGCGACAGCTCGATCAAGGGCGTCATCATCACCTCGGGCAAGAAAGAGTTCCTCGCCGGTGCGGACATCGAGAAGGTTTACGCCATCACGGACCCGACCGAGGCGTTCAAGCTGTCCGAGGACTTCAAGGCCTTCCTGCGTCGCCTTGAGACCTGGGGCAAGCCGGTGGTCGCGGCCCTCAACGGCACCGCGCTGGGTGGCGGCCTGGAATTGGCGCTGGCCTGTCATTACCGCGTTGCCATCAACAACCCCAAGGCCAAGTTCGGCCTGCCGGAAGTAAAGCTGGGCCTGCTGCCCGGTGGCGGTGGCACGCAGCGCCTGCCGCGCCTCATTGGCATGCAACAGTCCCTGCCGCTGATGCTGGAAGGCAAGGAACTGACCGCCGAGAAGGCCAAGGGCATTGGCATCATTCATGAGCTGGCGGCTGATGCCGCCGACATGATGGCCAAGGCACGTGCCTGGATCGCGGCCAACCCTTCCGCCAAGCAGCCCTGGGACAACAAGAGCTTCAAGTGGCCGGGCGGTGACTCCAAGTCGCCTGCCAACGTGCAGATGCTGGCCATTGCGCCTTCCATGCTCAACCAGAAGACCCACGGCAACTACCCTGCCCCGCTGAACATCATGTCCTGCGTGTTCGAAGGCGGCGTGGTCGATTTCGATACCGGTTGCGAGATCGAGAGCCGCTACTTCGCTAACTGCGTGGTGTCGCAAGTCTCGAAGAACATGATCGGCACCTTCTGGTTCCAGCTGAACAAGCTCAACAAGGGCGATTCGCGCCCGCAGGGCTTTGACCGGAAAACCGTCAAGAAACTGGGCATGCTCGGTGCCGGCATGATGGGCGCTGGCATTGCCTATGTCTCGGCCAAGGTCGGCATTGAGGTTGTGCTGCTGGACAGCACGCAGGAAGCCGCCGACAAGGGCAAGGCCTATTCCGCCAACCTGCTGGACAAGGCCATCAAGAAAGGCCGCTCCACCCCGCAGAAGAAGGAAGAACTGCTCGGCCGCATCAAGACCACTACTGACTACAAGGACCTGGAAGGCTGTGACCTCGTGATCGAGGCCGTTTTCGAGGATCGCAAGATCAAGGCCGATGTCACCAAGAAGGCCGAGAAGGTCATCGCACCCAGCGCGGTGTATGCCTCCAACACCTCGACCCTGCCGATCACCGGCCTGGCTGAAGCGAGCAGCCGGCCGAAGAACTTCATCGGCCTGCACTTCTTCTCACCAGTGGACAAGATGCCGCTGGTCGAGATCATCATGGGCAAGGAAACCTCCCAGGAAACGCTGGCGCTGGGCTTTGACTATGTACAGCAGATCCGCAAGACCCCGATCGTGGTCAATGACTCACGCGGTTTCTTTACCTCGCGCGTGTTCTCGACCTACGTGATGGAAGGCGTCAGCCTGCTGGCCGAGGGCCAGAACCCGCGCGCCATCGAGATGGCTGGCCTGAAGGCCGGCATGCCGGTTGGCCCGCTGGCGATCAACGACGAAGTGTCGATGTCGCTGTCACTGCACATCATGGAGCAGACCAAGAAAGACTTTAAGGCGGAAGGACGCGAGTACAAGCCGCACCCGGCCGAGAAGGTCATCCGCACCATGGTCAAAAAACTGGACCGCCCGGGCAAGAAGGCCGGCAAGGGCTTCTACGACTACCCGCAGGGTGGCCAGAAGCACCTGTGGCCGGGCCTGTCCGAGCACTTCAAGCCCGCCAAGAAGCAACTCAGCGAGCAGGAAATGCAGGACCGCATGATGCTGGTGCAGGCCAATGAAACCGCCAAGTGCCTGGAGGAGAACGTGCTGATGAAGGTGGGAGACGCCAACATCGGCTCGGTGTTCGGGATTGGCTTTGCTGCCCACCACGGTGGCGCACTGCAGTTCATCAATGCCTACGGCGTCAAGAACTTCGTGAACCGCTGCAATGAGCTGGCGGATAAATACGGCGAGCGCTTCAAACCAGCCCAGATTCTGGTCAAGATGGCCGCCAATGGCGAAACCTTTCAGTAATCACTTGTCTAACTTTTATACATAGAGGACTCAATCATGTTTTCCTTACTGATGAAGTGGATGCAGGCCAACAAGATCCTGCCGCAGATTTCCGACACCGAGCGCCAGGCCCTGGAAGCGGGCACGGTTTGGGTGGACGGCGATTTCTTCGGCGGCAACCCGGATTTCAAGAAGATGCTGGCCGAGGCCTACAACCAGCTGCCCCCCGAGGAGCAGGCTTTCGTTGACGGCCCCTGCGAAGAGTTGTGCCGCATGATCGACCCTGAGGAAATCGCACGCACCCACGTCGTGCCCGACAAGGTGTTCGAGTTCATCAAGAAGAATGGCTTCATGGGCCTGAACGTGCCCAAGGAGTACGGCGGCAAGGACTTCTCCACGCTCGGCAAGTCCACCGTCATGGCCAAGCTGTCACCCTACTCGGTGACGGTCGGCACGATTGTCGTCATCCCCAACTCACTGGGCGCAGCCGAGCTGATCGTGCACTACGGCACCCAGGCGCAGAAGGACCAGTACCTGCCCAAGCTGGCCAGCGGCGAGTACGTGCCCTGCTTTGGCCTGACCGAGCCAACCGCCGGTTCCGACGCGGCCTCGATCAAGGCCGAAGGCCTGGTGTTCAAGGACAGCGACGGCAAGAACAAGATCAAGCTCAATTTCCGCAAGCGTTACATCACGCTGGCTCCCATCGCCAACCTGTGCTCGATCGCCTGCACGCTGCATGACCCGGACAACCTACTCGGCAAGGGCGAGTACCCGGGCATCACCGTGGTGCTGGTACACAAGGGCACGCCGGGCTTCAGCAACGGCGATCACCATGAGCCCATCGGCGAGGCCTTCTACAACGGCCCGCTGATTGGCAAGGACGTGGTGGTGCCAGTCGAAAACATCATCGGCGGCGCAGAATATGCTGGCTTGGGCTGGAAGATGCTGATGGAACAGTTGGCCGGCGGTCGCGCCGTGTCACTGCCCGCCGGTGCCGTCGGCGGCATCAAGGCCGCCACAGCCGCTACGGGTGCCTATTCGATGGTGCGCCAGCAGTTCGGCATCGCCATCGGCAAGATGGAAGGCGTCGAGGACAAGATCGGCAAGATGGCCGCACTGTCCTACATGGCGGAAGCTTCCCGCGTGTACGGCTGCTCTGCCGTTGATAGCGGCCAGCAGCCACCGGTCATCTCCGCCATCCTCAAGGCCTACACCACCGAGATGGCGCGTGACCTCGCCATTGACGCGATGGATGTGTTCTCCGGTGCCGGCGTCATGCAGG
>JBFKCG010000144.1:0-5999 GCA_041620675.1 Nevskiales bacterium | reverse complement strand
TCGGGCGTGTTCCAGGCGTTGATGTTGATCGGTGTCTTGATCGCACCAGGCGAGATGCTGTTGACACGGATCTTGTGTGGTGCAAGTTCCTGCGCCATGGTCTGCATCAGCATCATGACGCCACCCTTGGAGGCAGCATAGTTGGCGTGTCCCGCCCAGGGTATGCGGTCATGTACCGATGACAGGCAGATGATCTTTCCCATCGCATGAGACAACTCGGGTTGCATGCCACGGCGAAGGAATTCGCGTACCGCCGCACGGGAGCAGAGGAACTGTCCGGTCAGGTTGACGCCCAACACGTAGTTCCAGTCAGCCAGCGACATCTCGTGCAGTCGTGCATCGCGCTGAAGCCCGGCGTTGTTGACCATGATGTCGACACTGCCCCAGGCCTCCACAACCTGCCGGAACATTGCTTCCACTTCCTGCTCATTGCTGACATCGGCCTTGATGCCCATGGCCTCACCACCTGCACACTTGATTTCATTGACCAGTGCATCGGTCTTGTCAGGGCCGACCACATAATTGATCGCGACTTTGGCGCCAGCGGCGGCCAGCGCCTTGGCGACGGCGGCACCGATGCCGGTGTTGGCACCAGTGACCAGCGCACGCTGCCCGGCCAATGCATGGCTGTGGTAAAGCGCCCGTATTTGTGGGGCGCCGCCCGCGACGATGGTTTGGTTACACGTCTTCATTCAATGAGCGTCCTGTAGGCAATAGTGGGTATCAGGCCCAGCCAAGGCGGCGGGCGATCAGGTAATCAGCCGAAAGTTTTCCGGGTCCTCGAAGTGCATAAACCAGCAACACGATCCCCCAGGCCTGGTGCATGGCCAAGCCTGCTTCCATGAGTGCTGGATATGACACGACGGCAACGATGTTGACGATGAATAAGCCAGCGGCGGCGATGCGACCGGCAATACCCGCGACCAGCAGGACCGGCAGCACCAGCTCACCGAAGATCGACAGGTATGCCGCGATATCAGGCGGCAGCAAGGGCACGCTGTATTCGTGCTCGAACAGCAGCAGGGTGGTGTCGATGCTCTGGATCTTCGTCAGTCCGGATTGGAAGAACGCCCACGCGACCCAGCCACGCAACAGCAGGTCAGCGACAGGCGACAGGAAATCCGCCAGGCGATATGCCTCCCGCACCACCTGCATGCGCTGCATCAAGGCGCCTGAGACGGATTCATCAATGGATGTGGACATAGTTATTCTCCAGGGAAATGAAGTCATGGTGGTCGTCATCCAGCTCCCAGCCGACCAAAGTGCCAAGCTGGAAGTGACGCTGCAGTGCGGTGGCCAGGTAAAAGCCCGTCTCGGTTTTTTGCGCGTCCGTCAGTGCGGTTTGCAGGTTGCGGCCAACGGCCAGCGACTGCAGGAAGGCGTGTTCGCCCGCACCCAGATGATGTATCTCGACCGTGCGATTGCGCTGGATTACAAGCAGGTGGCATGCGCCTTCATCCATATGCACCTGCATGTCGCCCAGGTAGTCATCCTGGTTTACTTCCCAGATATGCAGCACCGGATAGAGCGAGGAAACCAGGCGTGTGGCGCAATTGAACTGCAACCGCAACTCGCCATGACGCCCCTCTGGCACGGCAGCAAGCGCCGCCAGGTTGAGGGCGGGATGACTCGCCTTTTCGTGGAAAACTTCATGCCACGCCCATTCCAGGCGCGCGACGTCGGGCAGGTAGGGCAGTTCTGCCACCGGTGGGAACGCCGACAGGAATTCACTGAAGCTGTCGCCGTAGTCGTGCAGGTTCCCGCTGGTTGATGGGTAGCGCTGGATATAGCGGCGGACGGCATGGCGGAAGAACTCTGCACCCACAAGCTTTTCCACCACCGGATAGGTCGCTCGCAGCGCTTCGGTCATGTTGCTGTAGTAGTTGTTCCGGTAAAGGTCCATGCGCGCGCTGCGCCCAGGCCTGTGATCAAGGACCTCCTGCACGCTACCGCCGTTCACCACGGCATCACCAAAAGCCAGCTGTAATTCACGCAACGCGGACATGACGGCTCTCCTGTAGTTGGTCGGCATGCCGCTTTTCATCCAGCAGCACGTCGAGGTCGGGAAGATCGGTATCCCACTCAATGAGTGTGGGCTTGGCACCCATCAGGCCAAGGGCCAGTGTGTACAGCGCCCACACGTCGTCGCATACGCGCTGGTTGTGGGTGTCTATCAGGATTTCCTGCCGGCCCGTGGCATCTTCGATGGTGTTGACGGTGTGACCGGCCAGGTGGATTTCCTGTACTAGCGCGGGCGGCATGGCTCGCAGGTATTGCTCTGCATCAAGGCCATGATTGCGTGCGTTGACGTAGACATTGTTGATATCAAGCAGGATTCCACAGCCGCTGCGAGCGGCCAGGCTGGACAGGAACTCATGCTCGGGAATGGTCGAATGCCCGTACTGCAGGTAGCAGGAGATGTTCTCCACAAGAATCTGGCGGCCCAGGGATTCCTGGACTTGCTGGACGCGTGATACCAGGTGATCCAGCGCCTCCTCGGTGTAGGGCAGTGGCAGCAGGTCATTCAGGTACCGGCCACCGACCGAGCCCCAGGACAGGTGCTCGGATACCAGCGCCGGTTCATAGGCACTGATCAGTTCACGCAGTTGTTCCAGGTGCCCACGATCCAGCGGATCGGTTGAGCCCAGCGACAAACCGACCCCGTGCAGGCTCAGGGGATACTGGTTGCGGAAACGCTCAAGAAAGTAAGCCGGCACGCCACCGTTGCCAAAATAATTCTCGCTGTGTACCTCGAGCCAGCCGAGGGCTGGACGATCTTCCAGGATGCGCCGGTAATGCGGCGCACGCAGGCCGATGCCGGTGACCGAGGGGAGCGGTCCCGACGGACGGCGAGAGAGGCTTGTGACGACGGGGGACATGCCGGTTACTTGAGCAAAGCCTTGCGGCTTAGGCCTTCTTCGCCGTCAGGCTGGCGCCAACGATCTTCTCGCAGGTGCCCTTGGGCAGGAAAATCCAGCCTTCGGGGTGACGGTCAGTCTTGACGTGCCCCGCGCAGGCATTGGTTGAGGTCTGGCAGTCGTTCTTGCCAGCCTTGACCACGCCATAGCACTTTTCCGTTTCCGTCTTGGCGGCCAGGGCCGAGCCCGTGCTCACCAGGGCGGAAAGACCGATGACACCGGCAACGGCCGAAGCCACGATCGATTTGCTGTTCTTCATGTGTTCACTCCTATCGATATCGGTTCAACCAACACGTGTTGGCAACTCTTCTATGGCAACCGCCATGCCAACCTGGGTGCCGCGTGGCTGAATCGAGAATATTCAATCAATACAATCTGATACGAGTGATCTGCGTGGCCAGGAGGGCAGCAGGCAATTGCCGGTGTCCGCTGCATGTTGCGGTTCCGCAACATGCCGTGGTGGTGCTGTGGCCTCCGGTTGTGGCTGTGCTTACAAGCCCAGGTAATGCACGAGCTCCGGCATGCCGGAGCCACTGCCGTCCGCATTCACCCCGAGTCCTTCGGCTGGCACTTGCAGGCGATTGACCCAGAACGTCGGATAGCCGAACCACTTGGCGCCAGCCACATCCCAACCCGCGAAGGCAACGAACAGAATCTCGGAGCTTGTGAGTTGCAGGGCCTCGACACCGAGCTGGTAAGCACGTGGATCAGGCTTGTAGGTTCTGATGGCATCGGTGCTGATCAGCTTGTCGAAATAACCATCCAGACCGGCGCTGGCGACACCGGATTCCAGGATCCGGTTTGTTGCGTTGGATAAAAATGCCAGTCGATAACCCGCATCACGGAGTTTCTTGAGTGCGGCCGGCACATCGGGCCAGGCCTTGAGTTGCAGGTAGCCATCCATTAGCTGCCTGCGATGGTCAGCTTTGAGGTCCAGCTTGAGCGACGTTGCGGCAAATATCAGCGCGTCCTCAGTGGCACGCCAGAAATCCACGTACTGGCCAGCCAGCGCGCGCAACCACTGGTATTCGAACTGACGTAGGCGCCAGGCATCGCTGAGCGCCTTGCCCTTGCCAGGAAACAGGTCCTCGGCTCGCGCATAAATCGGTCGTGGGTCGAAGATCGGGAATGCATCAAATGCTATCGCCCTGATGCGGTGTGGGTTTCCTGCGTGCAGTGGCGACAGCAGGCTGCTCACAAGGCTGCCGGCTGCACTGGCAGCCAGAGTCCCCGCGAGGCCAGTCAGGAAGGCGCGGCGATTGCTCGTCATGACGAGTCCTCAGTATCAGGTGCGAAAGGGAATGCGGTTGTTACGGAAAACGAAAGTGATCGGCTCCTCGGCATCGGTTTTTGGTGGACGCTGGATATTCAGCAGACGAATCCGGTACCGCAGCGTGCTCGGTTTCATATCAAGGGCGGCCGCAGCGCCATTCTGGCCTTCGATGACCCAGTCACGCTGCTTGAGGACTTGCGTGATGTGCTCGCGAACAACGTCTTCCAGTCGCAACGAGCGTGGTTGTTCGTCGGCCTTGTCGGCTACGTCAGGCAATTGATGATTTGCTAAGCGAGGGTTGTTGCGATGTGACATGGGAATGAGCGTGCGGGCCAGGTTGTCGCGATAGGTATTCATGTCGTTACCTCGTTTCTGAAGTGGCAGGTCCAGGGGTTCGACTGGGCATGGACGGCGGAAGGTCGCCAGTGATGAGGCGATCGCCGGTCTCGCGCGAGAAATATCGCCACGCCCACTGCAGGAACACGCGGGCGCGTTTTTCCGGCTGGATCAGGGACCACACATGGACCAGCGCCCACATGAGCCAGGCGATGAAGCCGGACACCTTCAGCCAGCGCAGGTCGCCGACCGCATGGTTGCGACCAATCACGGCCATGCTGCCTCGATCCTTGTAGCGGAATGCCGACTGGCGTTTGCCCCGCAATCGCGCCAGTAACTCGCGCGCAACGTATTCGCCTGACTGGATGGCAGCGGGCGCAAGCCCGGGAACAGTACGACCGGTTGCGTCTTCGCAGTGCGCGAGGTCGCCGATGACAAAAACATCCGGGTGTTTGGGCAGGCTGAAGTTTGTAGTGACCTGCATGCGCCCGGCGCGATCAGTGCTTGCGCCCAGCCTTTGCGCGGCGAGCACGCCAAAGCGCGAGGCAGTGACGCCCGCCGCCCACAGGATGGTTTCGCTATCGATGCGTTCGCAGGCATGGGTGCCACACAGGCGGACGTAACCCGGTCCGATATCATCGACCTTGGTTCCGGTCATGACCGTGACCCCGAGCTTTACCAGCGACTTGCGGGCAGCACCGCGCAGTGGTGGTGCCATTGACGGCAGCACATCGTCAGCGCCTTCGACCAGCAGGATCCGGCAGTGACGCGGGTTGATACGGCGAAAGTCGCCATGCATGTGGCGCATGGTCAGTTCAGCCAGCGCACCTGCCAGCTCCACGCCGGTCGGCCCGGCGCCAACCACAACGAAAGTCATCAAGGCTTGCCGTCGCTGCGGGCTGGGTTCCATCTCCGCCAGTTCCAGCGCGCGGAAGATGCGACGACGCATTTCGAGCGCATGTTCCAGCGTTTTCAGTCCAGGCGCGAAGGGGCCCCAGCGATCCTGACCGAAGTAGGAGTGCTGAACGCCGGTGGCAATGACCAGGCTGTCGTAGGCGAGTTCACCATGTGCATGAATGAGCCTGCGTTGCACTGGATCTAGGTCACGTGCTTCGCTCATCAGCACCTCGACATTGTGGCAGTCGCGCAACACCAGCCGGTGTGGTGTCGCGATGTCGCCCGTGGTCAGGGCACCGGTTGCAACCTGATAAAGCAGGGGCTGGAACGTGTGGAAGTTGCGGCTGTCCAGTAACTTGACGTCACACTGCGAGCGACCGAGGGCGCGCGCTGCGAACAGGCCAGCGAAGCCGCCACCGACGATGACTACCCGATGAGGTTTGCCGTGCGTGGCGATCATGACCGGGTTCCCAGTGGCAGGCGTGTCAGGCCCATGGCATGGGTGCGCAGACGCAACACGCGCGTGGACGCTGTGATGTACAAGGTCCGGCCGTCATCTCCCCACGTCAGGTTCG
>JBFKCG010000143.1:0-6003 GCA_041620675.1 Nevskiales bacterium | reverse complement strand
GGGCTGGCGTGCACATCCTCGCGCTGATTGACCCCGAGCAGCGTATCAACGTGATGTTCCACTGGGTCTGGAAGTACTTCACGCACAAGAACGGCTCGCGGCTGGTAACCGGCAAACCGCCGAATACCCATGAAATTATTCGATCCCGCTCCGAGGGAGCCAATAAATAATTCCATTCAGACGGCACGCTGGCCGGCACCAGATCGATTTGAGCAGCTGTGTCATCGTGCAGATGCTGCGCATGTACCTCGACTCAAGCCTCAGCTCGCAGGCTCGCCTATTCAGCGTCATCCGAGTTGCTCAAACCCAGCTCCTTCAGCTTGCGCGTGAGGGTGTTGCGCCCCCACCCGAGCAGCTTTGCCGCGTCCTGGCGGTGACCCTGTGTCTGCCGGAGTGCCACGTCGATCAAGGTGCGCTCAAGAATGGGGGTTGCCACGCCGAGAAGATCGCCTTGATGGTCGGCCAGCCGCCGTTCGGCCCATTGCCGCAGCAGCGACTCCCAATCCTGGTGACTACCTGACGGGGCGGCCTCCGACGTTGTTTGCCCTGGTGATTCGGACTTGTATAAATCGGCTGGCAGGTCCTGCAGGTGGATTTCCTGTGCCGGTGCCATGACCGTGATCCAGCGACAGACGTTCTCCAGCTGGCGTACATTGCCCGGCCACTCCAGCTTCTGCAGGTAATCGCCGACCTCAGGGGTCAGGCGCTTGGGTTCCACCTGCAGTTCCTTGGCTGAACGCAGCAAGAAGTGGCGCAGCAGCAGGCCGATGTCCTCGCGGCGTTCGCGCAAGGACGGGATGCGCACCCGGATCACGTTGAGGCGGTGGTAAAGGTCCTCGCGAAAGCGTCCTTCTGCGACCGACTTCTCCAGGTTCTGGTTGGTCGCCGCGATAATCCTTACGTCGACCTTGACCAGCGTATGGCCACCTACCCGGTAAAAACTGCCGTCTTGCAACACGCGCAACAGCCGCGTCTGCAGGTCCGCCGGCATGTCGCCGATCTCGTCGAGGAAGAGGGTGCCGCCATCCGCCTGTTCAAAGCGGCCGCGTCGCTGCATGGCGGCGCCGGTGAACGCACCACGCTCATGCCCGAAGAACTCGCTCTCCATGAGGTCCTTCGGGATGGCTGCGGTATTCACCGCGATGAAGGGTTTCTTGGCGCGCGGGGAGTGCTCGTGCAAGGCGCGTGCGACCAACTCCTTGCCCGTGCCGGATTCGCCCGTGATCAGTACCGTGATGTGCGAGTGGCTGAGGCGGCCGATGGCACGAAAAACCTCCTGCATGGCCGGCGCCTCGCCAATCAGCAACGTGCCGCTGGCCGCCTCCGGGGCAGCAGCTGGGCTTTGCTGGATGCGCTGGGCCGCCCGCTTGACCAAGGCCACCGCCTCGTCGACATCGAATGGCTTCGGCAGGTACTCAAACGCACCCCCCTGATAGGCCGCCACCGCGCTATCGAGGTCGGAATGTGCGGTCATGATGATGATCGGCAGCTGCGGATGCTTGCCGTGCACGCGTTCCAGCAGCTCCAGGCCATTCACGCCCGGCATGCGGATGTCACTGATCAGCACATCCGGTTCTGAGGACTCAAATTCCTCCAGCAGCTCCGCCGCGCCCGGGAAGCTGACGACCTCAAAGCCTGCGCCCTTGAGTGCCTTCTCCAGCACCCAGCGGATCGCGTGGTCATCGTCCACCACCCAGACTTTCAGAATTTCTGACATCCCTGTTACTCCAATGGCAGATAAATTGAGAAGACGGTCTCACCCGCTCGGCTGTCACACTCGATGAGCCCGCCATGGCTGCGGATCAGGTGCTGGGCTATCGACAAGCCCAGGCCGGTGCCATCCGAACGCGTGGTCACCAGCGGGTAAAAAATTTGCTCCTGCATGCCAGGCGGGATACCCGGGCCGTTGTCGATGATGTCGATCTGCGCCACCAGCCGATGACACTTGCCACCGATGGTGAGGCGACGACGGGCACGGGTGCGCACGGTGATACGTCCTTCATTGCCGACTGCCTGCACTGCGTTGCGCAGCAAGTTGAAGAACGCCTGGATCAACAGCTCCGGATCTGCCACCAATTCCGGGATGCTCGGATCGTAGTCCCGGACCAGCGTGACTTCGTCAGAGAGCTCGGCCTCGATAAGCTGTCGTACGTGTTCCAGCGGCTCGTGCAGGTTGATCGTGGTCAGTTGGGGCGGCTTGTTCGGGCCCAGCAATCGATCCACCAGTTTCTGCAACCGGTCGGCCTCGCCGATGATGATGCGGGTGTAATCCTTGAGCGCGGCATCTGCCAGCTCGCGCTCAAGCAATTGCGCCGCGCCACGCAAACCGCCCAAAGGGTTTTTGATTTCATGCGCCAGGCCGCGGATCACCTCGCGGCTAACCTGCTGCTGCGCCACCAGCTGCCCTTCCCGGGTAATACGCAGCTGGCGATCCTGGCCGAAAAACTCCAGCAGCAGTACCCGGCCACCCTGGCCGTCCGCAAAGGGGGTCACCGTGCAATCAACGATGACCGCTTCCGTGTTCAGCTGCAGGCGCAACTCGCGCTCGGTGTAAGGGGCACCATCCGAGAGGGCCTCATGCAGGCGTTGTTCCTGTCCTTGCAAGGCCGGGATCGCCATGGCCAGCGGCTGCTGCTCGATTTGTCGCGCACTGACGCCCAGCAACACTTCACCGGCGGCATTCAGGTAGATCACCGCCAGCTGGTCATTCAGGCACAAGATCGCCGTGCTCTGGTTGTCGAGCACCAAGTCAGGGCTTGGCCCGGTAATGGATGTGTTGAACGGACTCATTAGTACCCCAGTAGCAAGAGTCAGGCCATTGCCTGCCTACCTTGGGGCATTAGAGCATAAGGCAGGTCCGTCGCACCAACATGGTGCAATGCGGCTAGCTAGGGGGGTCTGGGCAGGGCGTTGATTGGGTTCGGCTGCAGGATGCTGGGCTGGCTGAGCTGGAAATTCACCACTTGCGACTGGACCTGGATGTTGTCCTGCGCGTCCATCACCACGGCCTGTAAGCTGTGGCTGCCCCGCTCAAGCTCATTCAGCTCCAGACTGGTCTGGCCTTCCGGGGCCGCGAAGGAGCGGCCATCAACCAGGAAAACGACGCGGTCTCCTTGCGCCAGGCCCGGGTTGACCACGGCACTGGCGCGAACGCTGGGACTGGCACCCTGAAACACGGTGTTATCTGTCGGCGATACCAGTTCAATGCCCTGGTAGCTGGCTTGTTTCGGGGGTTCTGGAACATCTTCCGTGGCAGGCGCCTCAACCGTGGGCGAGATGCCAGCACCGGTATAGGTTTGCAACGGGGGCAACACCACGGGTTTTGCTTCCTTGCTGGGCGGCTTGTCGGTGTAGCGGGTGACACCGTTCTCGTCTACGTATTTGTAGATTTCCGCGGCTGACAGCAGGGGCATGGCCGCGAGTGCCGTTGCGAGCAAGATTTTGCCGGTCGTGTTCATGGCCTTGTCTTTAAACCATAGCCTGCTCTTGAGACGTCGGCAATGCAGCCCGGGTTCCCCGGCGTCGCAAAAGAAAAACCCCCGTGTTGCCACGGGGGTTTGACTTAAAAACCCTAGAAACCGGGTTTTGCTTACATGCTGTAGTACATCTCGAACTCAATCGGATGCGTGGTCATGCGGAAGCGCGTGACTTCTTCCATCTTGAGCGCGATGTAGGCATCGATCAGGTCGTCGCTGAACACGCCGCCACGGGTCAGGAACTCGCGGTTCTTGTCCAGTTGCTCCAGCGCCATGTCCAGGCTGTGGCAGACGCGTGGCACTTTCCGGTCTTCTTCCGGCGGCAGGTGGTACAGGTCCTTGTCCATGGCTTCGCCCGGATGGATCTTGTTCTGGATGCCGTCCAGACCCGCCATCATCATTGCCGCGAAGGCGAAGTAGGGGTTGGCCAGTGAATCCGGGAAGCGGATCTCGATGCGGCGGCCCTTGGCGCTGGTGTGTGGGATGCGGATCGAGGCGGAACGGTTGCGGGCCGAGTAGGCCAGCATGACCGGGGCTTCGAAGCCGGGAACCAGGCGCTTGTAGGAGTTGGTGCCGGGGTTGGTGAAGGCGTTCAGGGTCTTGGCGTGCTTGAGGATGCCGCCGATGTAGAACAGCGCGGTGTCCGACAGGCCGCCGTAACCATTGCCGGCGAACAGGTTCTTGCCATCTTTGTTCAGCGACTGGTGCACGTGCATGCCGCTGCCGTTGTCACCGACCAGTGGCTTGGGCATGAAGGTCGCGGTCTTGCCGTAGCCGTGCGCCACGTTCTGGATCACGTACTTCAGCTTGAGCACTTCGTCGGCTTTGCGCGTCAGCGTGTTGAACAATACGCCGATCTCGCACTGGCCCGCGGTGGCGACTTCATGGTGATGCACTTCGGTCTTGATGCCCATCTCTTCCAGCGCAAGGCACATGGCGGAGCGCACGTCCTGCAGGCTGTCGACCGGTGGCACCGGGAAGTAGCCGCCCTTCACGCCCGGACGATGGCCCATGTTGCCACCTTCGTAGTCCTTGCCCGCGCTCCAGGAGGCCTCCTCGGAGTCAACGTGCACATAGCTGCCGGACATGTCCGCGCCCCAGCGCACGCCGTCGAATACGAAGAATTCGTTCTCGGGGCCGAACAGGGCGGTGTCGGCGATGCCGGTGCTCTTGAGGTAGGCCTCGGCACGCTTGGCCAGTGAACGCGGGTCGCGCTCGTAGCCCTGCATGGTGGAGGGCTCGATCACGTCACAGGTCAGGGCCAGCGTGGTTTCTTCGAAGAACGGGTCGACAACCGCGGTATCCGCTTCCGGCATGAGGATCATGTCGGACTCGTTGATGCCCTTCCAGCCAGCGATCGACGAACCGTCGAACATCTTGCCTTCTTCAAACAGCTCGCTATCCACGGTGTGGGCTGGCACGGTGACGTGCTGCTCCTTGCCGCGGGTGTCACAGAAACGGAAGTCAATGAACTTCACGTTCTGATCCTTGATCATCTTCAGTACGTCGTTGCCGGACTTCGACATGGTCAATCCTCCAGAGGTAATCCACATACATGGACGGCGCCACCGGCGCTGTCCTGAAATTTCCGAAAATCGCCTCAAGGCTCTGGCTGTCGCAGCCTGTATCGCAAAATCCTGAGGCGATTTCCGGGACGCTCCTCTACAAGGCAGAAAACATGCCAAGTTAAAGCGCGCTTTTGCGTAGGGTTTGTCCCGCCCCTGCGCCTATTTGCATCGAAATGGTGCGCGGCTCGCCATGGTGCGTACTGTTTTGGTGCAGCGCGGGTCAATGCGCTTCACCATGCACCTGCGCGCGGCATCTTATGCCAAACGGGGAGGGCTTCGCTATACTGGCCCACTTTGTGGCAAGTCGCCACTTTTCCAGTGGATTCCATGACATTTCAGCAGCTGATCCTGACGCTCCAGGCCTTCTGGGCTGACCAGGGATGCGTGATCGTCCAGCCCATGGACATGGAGATGGGGGCGGGCACCTTCCATTGGGCGACGTTCCTGCGCTCCATCGGCCCCGAGCCGTGGAATGCGGCCTATGTGCAGCCCTCGCGGCGGCCAACGGATGGGCGCTATGGCGAGAATCCCAACCGGCTCCAGCACTACTACCAATTCCAGGTGCTGATGAAGCCCTCGCCGGCCAACATCCAACAGCTGTACCTGGATTCGCTGAAGAAGCTGGGCTTTGACCCGCTGGTGCATGACATCCGCTTCGTCGAAGACAACTGGGAATCACCGACACTGGGCGCCTGGGGGCTGGGCTGGGAAGTCTGGCTCAATGGCATGGAAGTCACGCAGTTCACCTATTTCCAGCAGGTGGGCGGGCTGGAATGCCGGCCGGTCAGTGGCGAGATCACCTATGGGCTCGAACGCCTGGCGATGTACATCCAGAAGAAGGAAAGCGTATACGACCTGGTCTGGAGCGATGTCGGCGGCCGCATCGTCACCTATGGCGACGTGTATCACCAGAATGAAGTCGAGCAGTCCGCCTACAATTTCGAGCATGCCGACACTTC
>JBFKCG010000142.1:0-6042 GCA_041620675.1 Nevskiales bacterium | reverse complement strand
TGAACATATCCACCATATTAGACATGGCGGCCGAGGCTTTCGGTGACCGCATTGGCGTGGTTTCCGGCGGAGAACGGCTGACCTATGCCGAGCTGCGCGAGAAGGCCTACCGGGCGGCAACACATTTTCGTGCCAGTGGCGCCAAGTACGTGGCGTTCCTCGACGTCAACGGGCCGGCAGCGCCTGTGGCCATCTTTGGTGCGGCCTATGCGGGCATTCCTTATGTGCCGCTGAACTATCGACTGACTGCCGATGAGATCAATGAACTGGTCGAGCGCGTGGCGCCGGCCGTGCTGGTGACCAATGCCGATCTGCGCAGCAAGCTGAAGCCGCGGAAGGATGTTCAAGTCATCGACCGCGCGGAGCTGCTGTCGCTGCCGGAAACCAGTGAGGCGCCGACACCCAGTGAGGATCCCCACGACGTGGCGGTGCAGCTATTTACCAGTGGCACCACCGGCAAGCCCAAGGCTGCCATCCTGCGCCATGAGAACCTGATGTCTTATATCGTTGGCACCGTCGAGTTTGGCGCGGCCGATGAGAATGACGCGATCATCGTGACGGTGCCGCCTTATCACATCGCCGGCATCTCCGCGGTGCTCAGCTCGACCTATGCCTGCCGGCGCATGGTGCAGCTGGAGAATTTCGAAGCGGCGACCTGGTTGGATGCCTGTCGAGACAACAATGTCAGCAACGCATTCCTGGTGCCCACCATGCTGCAGCGCATTGTGGATCACCTTGGCGACAAGCCCGCGAATTTGCCTGCGCTGCGCGCCTTGGCGTATGGCGGAGGCAAGATGCCCTTGTCCACGATCCAGAAAGCCATGCAGTTGTTTCCGAACGTGGATTTCACGAATGCCTATGGCCTGACCGAGACCAGCTCGACGATTGCCGTGCTTGGACCGGATGACCACCGCGCGGCCGCCAGTAGCGAAGATCCCGCGGTGCGCCGTCGATTGGGCTCGGTGGGCAAGCCGGCGGCGGTTGAAATTGAGATCCGCGATGAAGCGGGCAAGGTGCTGGGGCCGGAGGAGGCCGGGCTGGTATTTGTGCGTGGGCCACAGGTGTCAGGTGAATACCTGCAGCAGGGCAGCCAGCTGGATGCCGAGGGCTGGTTCCCGACCAAGGACCGCGGTTATCTCGATGCCGAGGGTTACCTGTTCCTTGACGGCCGCTCGGATGACGTCATCGTGCGGGGTGGCGAGAACATCTCACCGGGCGAGATCGAAGATTTGTTGCTGACGCATCCTGCGGTGGCAGATGTGGCAGTGGTGGCCATGCCCGACGAGCAGTGGGGGGAGGCTGTCGCTGCCGCCATCGTGCTCAAGGACGACGGCAAGGTCACGGCCCAGGAGCTGCAGGCGATGGTCAAGGACAAGCTGCGTTCTTCCCGTGTGCCACAATCCATAGTGTTCAAGGACGCGCTGCCTTATAACGAGACCGGCAAGGTATTGCGCCGGATCATCCGCCAGGAATTCATCGAGGCAAATCCAAAATGAGCTTCATCATCGAAAAGACCGTCGAAATCAATGCGCCTGCCGATATCGTGTGGGAAGTGATTACTGACCTGCCGCGTTATGGCGAATGGAATCCCTTCGTTCGCGAATGCGAGTCCAGCCTGCAGCCCGGCGAGCCGATTGTGATGAAGGTCAAGATCGGCCTGATGACGCAGACCGCGGAAGAGGTGATCCAGGACTGCAAGCCGCAGAGTCACCTGTCCTACCACATGAAGCCAATCGAGCCGGGCGCCTTGTCTTCCTTTCGGTCGCATAACCTTGAGTCTATGAATACCACGCACAGCCGCTATCACTCGCACTTCGAGCTCAAGGGCTGGTTGATGCCTTTGGTTCGCCTGATGATGGGGCGCAACCTGAGAACCGGCTTTGTCGGCATGACCGACGGCATCAAGCGCCGTGCGGAACAGTTATGGGCAGAACGGCAGGCCAGCAGCACACGCGCCTGAACACGCCCCAGGAGTCAACGCTCGCGCAGGCCTATGCGCGCCAGCTGCTTGAAATGCTCGCAGCAACTTTTGCTGTGCATGCCCCGCGTCCTTCCGAGCTTGCCGAGGAACACCCTGCGCTAGCCTGGGCGCGATCCGGCCTGATGTCCCTGACCGGATTGCCTGAAGGTGAGGCACGAATGTGCCCGGTGCCATTGGCGGCTTGTGCGGATGGCGCGCTGGCGGCGCTGTCCACGTTCGCGCCTGCGGCCAGATTGGCTGGCCTTCGTGGTTCGCAACTGCTGGCCGAGCGTGCGGCATTTGCAGGCCATCAACGCCAAGGGCGCATCTCACCCGGTGGCAGTTGCCGTTTGCTGGAGACAGCGGATGGCGTGGTGGCACTCAACCTCGCCCGTGATGATGACTGGGCCTTGCTACCGGCATGGCTGGAAACCGAGGGCGTGACGGATTGGCAAGGGCTGGCGCAATGCCTGCGCGAGCGCACATCGGTGGAGCTGGTTGGGCGTGGCCGCCTCTTGGGCCTCGCCGTTGCCATGAGTGCAGGGAGGAGTCGGGAATCACCCGCGTGGTTTTCGGTCTGCCACACGTCATCGCGCCGACGTCAGTCAGTCACTGCAAAACCTCCGCTCGTGCTGGACCTGTCATCCCTGTGGGCGGGTCCCTTGTGCAGTCACCTGCTAAGCGGATTGGGTGCCGAGGTTATCAAGGTCGAAAGCCTGCAGCGCCCGGATGGCGCGCGCCGGGGATCGGCCGATTTCTTTGATCTGCTCAATGCCGGGAAGCGCAGCGTGGCACTGGATTTCAGCTGCGAGCAGGGACGTGCGCAGTTGCGCGCGCTGATTGGCAAGGCCGATATCGTCATCGAGGGTTCGCGCCCACGTGCACTACGCCAACTCGGCATCCATGCTGAGGCTTGCCTTGAGGAAAACCCAGGCCTGAGCTGGATTGCCCTGAGCGGTTATGGACGCAGCGAGGCACGACAGGACTGGGTGGCCTATGGTGACGATGCCGCGGTGGCCGCCGGCCTGTCGCAGGTTCAATACCTGGCAACGGGTGAGCATATGTTCGTGGGAGATGCCATTGCCGATCCGTTGACTGGCCTGCACGCGGCACTGGTCGCCTGGGCAAGCCATGCCTGTGGCGGCGGGCGGCTGATTTCCCTGGCTTTATCCGAGGTGACCCGTCACTGCCTCGAGTTTGATTGTCCCAGCACAGCAGCGGCAATACGCCAGCGCCAACAACGCTGGACCCAGTTGGCGGAAGGCGAAGTGGCCCAGCCACGAAAGCGTACTATTGTGGGCAGTGCGCCCGCGCAGGGTGCGGATACCATGGCGGTCTTGTCCGGCCTGGGCATTGCATGCTGATCCGAAACGCAGAAATCAACCTTCGTGAGCGCACTGACCTGCGCATCGAGCGCGGGAAGGTCCTTGAAATTGCGCGTGGACTGAGCAGGCAGCAGGATGAGGAAGTGCTGGACGCGCAAGGCTGCGCGCTAATACCCGGCCTGCACGACCATCATTTGCATCTACGCTCGCTGGCCGCGGCCTTGTCATCCGTCCACTGCGGGCCGCCCAAGGTCCAGGATTCCGCATCGCTCAAGAAGGCCCTGCGCGATGCGGCACAAGCCTGCAGTGAAGGGCCGGGTGAATGGATTCGCGGCGTGGGTTACCACGAATCGGTGGCGGGTGAACTGGATCGAGTCTGGCTTGACCAGGCCATGCCAGATCACCCGGTACGAATCCAGCATCGCAGCGGGCGCTTGTGGATGCTGAACTCGCGCGCGCTGACCCTGCTGGGCGCGGCGGATGGCGTTGCCGACGACCCACTGGAAAGAATCAATGGGCACCTGACCGGTAGGCTGTATGACGCCGATACCTGGTTGCGTTCACGCATGGGTCGTACGCGCCAGCCATTACACCGTGTCAGTCGCTGGCTGGCCGGCTTTGGCGTGACCGGCATGACCGAGACCACGCCCAGTAATGGCCCGGACGAGTTACGGTATTTCCAGCAGGCACGCGTACGAGGCGAGATCCTGCAGGACATGCTGGTCATGGGCGATGGACGACTGGATGAGGTTGATCCACGGCCTGTGCACGGTGTTTCGCGCGGCCCGCACAAGTTCCACCTGCATGACGCGGCGCTGCCAGAGCTGGGCGAGGTATGTGCTCGCATTGAAGCCAGCCATCGGCGCGGGCGACCCGTCGCCTTTCATTGCGTTACACGCGCCGAGCTGGTGTTCACGCTGGTAGCACTGAGGGAGGCTGGCACGATTGCCGGCGATCGTATCGAGCATGCTTCCATCACGCCGCCAGACCTGTTGGCACAAATGGCTGAAATGGGCCTGACGGTGGTCACGCAACCCAACTTCATTGCCGAGCGCGGCGACGCCTACCTGCGTGACGTGGCGGATGAGGATCAAGCCTGGCTTTATCGCCTGCGCGGTTTCCTCGATGCCGGCATCGCGCTGGCGGGGAGCACGGATGCGCCGTTCGGTGATGCAAACCCCTGGATCTCGATGCAAGCGGCGGTCAGCCGTCAATCGCGTGATGGTGTCGTCATTGGTGCACAGGAAGCGATCAGCCCGGAGGAGGCACTGGGCCTGTTCCTGTTCCCGCTGACATCGCCGGGTCAGGGTGTGCGCAGGATCACCCCGGGTGTCGTCGCTGACTTATGCCTGCTCGACCGGCCTTGGGCCGAGGCACGCAAGAACCTCGCTGAGGTCAGGGTACAACTGACCTTCAAGGCCGGTGCACAGATCTGGCCGGCAGAGGATCAGCCCGCTACAGAAGACCAGGAATGATGGCCTTCCTGTCCTTGGGGTAGTCCGGGAAGGTTTCCAGGTACCAGCGGTGGTGCGAAAGCGCACGTGGCAGCAGGTTGGCAATCGTGAATATGGCGAAGGCAAACCCGGCCAGCGTAAAGCTCATCAGTGCCCAGCCACACCACAGCAGGATTTCACCGAAGTAATTGGCCGATGACACATAACGGAACAGGCCGCCGTAGGGAATCTTGTAGCCGGTGCTGCCATCCGCACGCAGCCGGATCAGGATCGAATCGGACTGGAAATTGATCCACCAGCCGCTGGCGGCAATGGCAAAGCCCAGCAGCATGCGTGGGTCAGTGAGCCAGCCCGCCGACATCAGGTGCGGTGCGTGCACCACGGCAAACCCATTGACGAAACCATTGGCCGCGTTGAACAGGAAACCGAACACCACGCCGCTGATCGGAAACCCCTTGTGCCGGTCACGCATGCGCAAGGGGTAAAGGATGGCGCGGTGGACGTAATGCGCTTGCCACAGCACGAATAGCAACAACTGGGCGGCAGACGGTGATTCCACTAGCCACCAGAAGGTCAGCAGGAAGGCAAACCACTGCGGGGATTCGAAGATCAGCCACGCAGGCAGCGAGGGCAGGGTGCCCGTTTGGCCTGGCAACATGTGGCGGCCATAGGGATTGACCTTGCGCAGGGTCCCCCAGAAAGTCAGGATCGCCAGGATTAATATCCCGTAAATCAATGCGTTATGGACTTGCAGTAACATGACTCCCCCCGACAGTTCGCTCTGTCCTGAGCACGGACAGTGTATGCCGTCGGGTGGGGGTACTGGCCTAGTCCGCATGGGGGAGGGTGTTTGCGAAGCTATTTGCGAAACTCAATCACAAATTAATCTGGCATATCCCCATGAGCATCAGCGCGGCGAGCAAACAGGAACCGCTCCACGCGCCGGCCCCGCGCCCGGGTCGGCCTGCGCTGGTGAATACGCAGGCGATTATCGAGGCTGCCATCGATATTGGCCTGGATGGAGTCACCCTCAAGCAGGTGGCTGACCGGTTGGGCGTGGCGGTACCGACCTTGTACCGGCATGTGCGTAACCGGGACGAATTGGTGCGGCTGGCCGCCTTCCAGATCACCCTGTCTCGGGTCATGCCCTGCAAGCCCGGCGCGCATTGGTCTGAGTTGGCCCTGCATTATGCCGAAAGCCTGTACGAATCCTTTATCGCCGAGCCACAACTGATTGGCGAACTGCTCAAGGGTCGACTGGGACCACATGCCGAGGTGGATGTGCTGGACCAGTTCCTCTCCG
>JBFKCG010000141.1:0-6102 GCA_041620675.1 Nevskiales bacterium | reverse complement strand
AGCCAATGGCACTAAGGTACAGGCTGGGCAGAATAGCCATCACGGCCCTGCCCTGATTTGAACCATCATCGAGGATACGTCCATGCCCGCATACAAGGCCCCGCTGCGCGATATGCGCTTCCTGATCAACGAAGTCTTCGACTTTCCGGCGCACTACGCCAAGCTGTCGAACGGCAAGGACGCTGATCCCGAAACCGTCAATGCCATCCTTGAGGAAGCCGCGAAGTTCTGCGAGGAGGTGCTATCGCCACTCAACCTGTCCGGCGATCAGGAAGGCTGCAAGCTGGACAATGGCAAGGTCACGACGCCCAAGGGCTTCAAAGACGCGTATGAGCAATTCGTGGCAGGTGGCTGGCAAGGCCTGTCCCATCCTACCGAATACGGCGGCCAGGGCCTGCCAATGTCCATGGGCCTGTTCAAGTCCGAGATGATGGGCACCGCCAACTGGTCATTCACCATGTACCCGGGCCTGTCGCTTGGCGCCATGAACACGATCATGCAGCACGCCAGCGATGACTTGAAAAACCTGTACATGCCGCCACTGACCGAGGGTCGCTGGGCCGGCACCATGTGCCTGACCGAGCCGCAGTGCGGCACCGACCTGGGCCAGGTCAAGACCAAGGCCGAGCCGCAAGCCGACGGCACCTACAAGATCACCGGCACCAAGATCTTCATCTCCAGCGGCGACCATGACCTGACCGAAAACATTATCCACATCGTGCTGGCACGACTGCCCGATGCACCGGCGGGTACACGTGGCATCTCGCTGTTCATCGTGCCCAAAATGAAGGTCAAGACCGACGGCACGCTCGACGGCAGCAACCACGTGGTGTGCAGCGCGCTGGAGCACAAGATGGGCATCAAGGCCTCGGCCACTGCCGTGCTGAACTTCGAGGGCGCCACCGGCTACATGATTGCCGAACCCAACAAGGGGCTGGAGGCGATGTTCACCTTCATGAACACCGCCCGCATCGGCACCGCCATCCAGGGCATCGCACATGCCGAGCTGTCCTATCAGGGCGCGCTGCGCTATGCCAAGGAACGACGCTCCATGCGCGCGCTGTCGGGCAAGAAGGAACCGGACAAGGTTGCCGACGCGCTGATCCACCATGCCGACGTGCGCCGCATGCTGATGACGCAGAAGGCCTTCGCCGAGGGTGGCCGCGCGATGATCTATTACGCCGCGCAGTATGCCGACCACATGGTCAACGGCATCCTCGAAGGCGACCAGAAGAAGTATGAGAAGTGGGATGATGCCCTGGGCTTCTTCACACCGATCCTCAAGGGCTTCCTGACCGAAGCCGGGCTCGAAGCCGCCAACCTCGGCATGCAGGTCTTTGGCGGACACGGTTATATCAAGGAACACGGTATGGAGCAGATTGCACGCGATGCGCGCATCTCCACGCTGTATGAAGGCACAACCGGCATCCAGGCGCTGGACTTGCTGGGCCGCAAGGTGCTGCTGCAAACCCGCGGCAAGGCCGTGCGCAATTTCACCTCGACAATGGCCAAGTTCGCCATTGAGCGACTGGTGCATCCGCGCATGGGGCGCTATGCCCGCGAGCTGAGCCGGCTGGCCGCACAGTGGAACCTGCTGACGCTGCGCCTCATGCTGATGGCGCGCAAGGACCGTGATGTCGTCAGCAGTGCCTCGCACCACTTCCTGATGTACTCAGGCTATGTGGCCATGGCCTACTTCTGGGCCCTGCAGGCAGAGGTCGCCTACGAAAAGCTCGCCAAGGGCGGCGCGGAGAAGCCGGAGTTCTACAAGGCCAAGATTGGCATGGCGCGCTTCTACTTCGACCACTTGCTGCCACGCGCCAAGGGACATGCCTTCTCAATGCTCAAGCCGAGCACGAGCATGACCCGCCTGCCGGTCGACAGCTTCGTATTCGAATAACTCAGCGCACGAGCCGCGCCGCCTCGGCGATGCGGCGCAGGTCAATGTTGAGGGCGTCGGCGATAGGGCCACTCGCCAGTCGCCGCTTGACCTCGTCCATCACCTCGGCGCGCACGGCGTACTCGATGATATTGAGCCGGTCCAGCAGCTCACTCGGCAGGCCGTGCGCGTCCACCTCAAGCTCGATCGGGTTGTCATCACGCAGACGGGTATCAATGTGCAGCACCAGCGGCTTGCAGGTGCGCACCTGCTGCTCGAGGTGAATGCCCAGCCGCAACGTGAAGCGCAGCTTCAAGCCCAGCAGGTTGAGCCTGAGCAGCCTCACCGACAACGAGACGAGGCCGGTGATTTGCTGGGACAGGACCAGCTTCGGCAGGCTCTCGGGGCGCACGGACACGCGCACGTCCTGCAACTGGAATCGATACTTGGCGGTCAGCATCTCGGCCGGCAGCCGTGACACCATGCCTTCGATCGGCTCGGCCAGGATGGCCTTCAGCTCGTTCTCGATGCGCTCCGGCGTGACCAGCAGATGGACCAGCTGGTGGCCAAACTGGTCATAGCTGATTTCATGCTTGCCCTCGACTGTCTCACCCACTTCGTTATCAAACCGGTCTTTCATTCAACTCGCCTGCTCCGCGTGTGCATTCGCACGCGCCCAAACCCGGAGCCCACTTTACCGCGAAGGCTCACTTCCTGGCTCTCTGGCTAGGACTACCAGATGTCACCATTTTTCAGTCTTCAATTATTGCGGCGGGTAGGCCAGCGGCCCCAGCCGCGTTTCTTCACCCATGCCACCGTCGCGCACCAGCGACAGCCAGGACAGCGGCACGGCAATCTCGCCTTTTTCGAGAATGACGTCGAGGCTTGGCTCCTGCAGGGTAATGCGCGCAGCCTGACGCGTGGGAATCTTCACATGCACAATCTGGTTGATGCGCGTTTCCACCGGCAAGTCGAGTTTCATCGGTAGGGTCTGCTCGATCGGGATCAGCAGGTCAACCGGCAGGCGAAAGCGCAGCGGGATTTCTCCCTCGACGGGCAATTCCATGTTGATGCCCAGCACGCGCGTGCGCACCTTCGTCTTGAGGGGCAGCGTGATATCCACCGGTATATCGCCCTTGTAAGGGACGTTCATGCGGATCGGCAGCCGGGTATCCACACGCACCACCGTCTTGAAGCGCTCGTCAATATGGATCGGCAGCACCTGTAGATTGGCCGCTTGCCGCAAGGCCGGATCATCCAGGGCCGGCGGGAAGATTTCCACCTCCACGGGCAACTGTTCCGGCAAGCGAACCTGTAACGCCTGCGCCCGCAGCGGCATCTGCAGGGAATACCGGGACAGTATCCAGTAGGCCGTGATGCCACCTGCAGCGGCCGAAACCAGCGCAAACAGCAGCAGCGCCAGCAACAGGCCACGCCAGCTCACGACAAGCGGCATCTGCAGGTGCGTCAAAGCCTTCATGCCCTGATCATACTCGTGCTGTATTGGTTGCAGGCAGGCCGCACTCGGGCGCAGACTGGGTTCAAGGAGGACCGGTGTCAATGCTGAACCGCCTTGCTGAGTTTCTCACTCGCTTCCCACGCACAGTTACGCTCTGCATGCTGGGCGCCATGGTGGTGGTGGCAGCCGGTGGTTTGAAACTGCACTTCATCACCGATTACCGCGCATATTTCGACCCACATAATCCCGACTATCAGCAGCTAGCCAGCCTCGAGGAACGCTTTGGTGCGTCCGACGACATCCTGCTGGCCTATGCACCTAGCGACGGTGATGCCACCACGCCACAGGCAATCCTGCGGGTGGCTGAGCTCAGCGATGGCTTGCGTGACATGCCCTATGCAGGTCGCGTGGACTCCGTTGCCGACCTGCCGGTCGCGATCACCCATGAAGATGGCAACCAGGTCACCACCTTGCGTGTGCTGGCAACACAGGATGAGCCGCTCGACCCCGCGCTGTGGGCTGCCGCCGTCAATGAAGTGGCACGGCTGACCACCGGTTCGATCCTTGCGCCCGACCATTCCATGGCGGCGGCGCATGTCGTGATCAATACACCCGTGCCCGCGACCTTTGCCGACTCCCGGGCGGTCAATGAGTATGTGCTGGCACTGCGCGATCGCATTGAACAGGAGGCTGGTGACGAAGGCCGGATTTTATTGGCCGGGGTGCTGCCCTATTACCACTCAATCATGGAGCTGGCCGCGCGCGATATCGCGTTACTGATCCCGGTGTGCCTGCTGGTCGCCATCCTGATCCTGCGCGGCCTGCTCGCCAGCTGGCGTGTCACCTGGATTTGCTGCATCCCGGTGGTGGGCGCCGTCCTGACTTCCGTCGGCGCGCATGGCTGGTTGGGCTATCCGGTTACGGTCGCCACGCTGGTTGCACCGATTATGGTGCTGGTCATCAGCCTCGCCTACATGGTGCACCTGGCTCATACCTATCTTGATGTCCGTGCCCAGCACCCGGGACCAGCGCAGGCCGCGCAGCTCAGCCTGCGCGAGAATTTCATGCCGCTGCTGTTGACCGCAGGCACCACGATGCTGGGCTTTGCCGCCATGAATGCGAGCGTCTCGCCACCCTACCGGCACCTGGGCACCAGCGTGCTGATCGGCATCGCGGCGGCCGTGGTCTATGCCGTGTTTCTGATGCCGGCATTGTTGTGCTGGATCGATCCGCCGCACTTGCGCAAGAAAACCCCACTGCGCCTTGGCCTGGATTGGCTGAGCCATGCCATTACCCTGCCCATCCGCTCAGCCTGGGTCCTGGCCGGTGGTGCGCTGCTGATCCTGGGATTGCTGGCCTGCATTCCGCTCAACACCATTGATGACAACATCAGCCAGTGGTTCTCAGACTCCAGTCGTTTGCGCCAGGAAAACCTGGAAGTCGACCAACGCCTCACCGGCATGCAGCAGCTGTACTACGCCTTGCCGGCCCCCGCGGATGGTAGCGTGCGTGACCCGGCCTATCTCGAAAATGTCGAGTCCTTCGCGCAATGGTTACGCCAGCAACCCAACGTCGCCGCCGTGCGCGCCCTGCCCGACCTGATCCACACCCTCGCCCGCAACTTCGGGCTGCAGGCTGCCGATGGACGGCTGCCCCAGGACGCCTCAACCATTGAACAGTTGCTGTTTACCTACGAGATGTCGGCACCACCGGGGGATCATGGCAGCGGACTTCTCGATGGCGAACGCAGCGCCTCCCTGGTGCATGTGTCACTGCGTAACCTGCCCGGCGATGAATTCCAGGCTTTCGACCGGCGGGCACAGGCCTGGCTTGCGCTGAACCTGCCAAATATGGAAGTGGCGCCCGGCAACAGCGCCGTGATGATGTTCTCGAAGATGGCGCACGAGAATATCCCCCCGATGATCTGGGGCACTGTCGTGGTGCTTGCCTTGACCAGCCTGGTCGTGTCGATTGGCCTGGGATCACTGCGGCTGGGCATTATCTGCCTGGTTCCGTGCCTGCTGCCGATCGGCATGGCCTTTGGCGTCTGGGGCCTGCTCTCGGGCCATGTCGGTATCGCGTTGTCGGTGGTGTCCACGGCGGCCCTGGGCATCATCGTCGATGACACCATCCACGTGCTCTCGCGCTACAAATCCGCACGTCGCGGCGGCAAGGTCAGTGCCCATGATGCCTGCCAGCACAGCATCCGCCATGTCGGCGGTGCCATCACCACCACCACGCTGGTGCTGACTGCTGGTGTGGGCCTGCTCGGATTCTCCAGCGTGCAGCCCACGCATGAGATGGGACTCTGGATGGCCATCACGTTCCTGATCGCCTGGGTTTGTACACTGGTTCTGTTGCCGCAGCTGCTCACGAGGTTTGATCGATGAAATTCCGCATTCTCTTCACACTGTCCTGCCTGTGCGCCGGCTTTGTGTCCGCAGCGGCTGCAGCGGATCCGATCATCGACAAGCTGACTGCCCGCTACCTGGGCTGGACCGACCTCTGCGCGCTGATGGAGCTCAAGAACGTCGGCAAGTCCGGCAGCGTACAGGACGGCAGTTCCAAGCTCTGCGTGCTGTTTGGTCCTGAGGGAGCACGGTACGGACGCGTCACCGTCATGTCGCCGGCCGTTGCGCGCGGCATGGACCTGATCACCAAAGCCGACCTGGTCGGCCAGACCAGTGGCGGCAAATCCCAGCAATGGCTGTACATGCCCGCCTCCAAGCGCGCGACGCTGATCAATGCCAACAACCGGGAGTCT
>JBFKCG010000140.1:0-6134 GCA_041620675.1 Nevskiales bacterium | reverse complement strand
CTGACGCTCTGCCTCGAGTTCGCTGACGCCGCCAGGCACCAGGCCAAAGACGTGCGCAGTTTCCAGGGTATCGATCATGTGCAGGTAATGTGCCCAGCACTCTGCCCAATCCTCCCAGGGGTGGGCGGAAGCGTAGCTACTGACGTAGTGCTGCTGCCAGCCGGCGGGCGGGCCATTGCTGTAATGCAGGTCCAGGGCAGCACGATAGTCGCGCCGCTCATCACCGAACAGCTCACGAAACTCGGCCAGGGTCTCGGGTTCGTCGCGAATTAATTGGTCCCAGTAATAATGGCCGGCTTCATGGCGGAAATGACCGAGCAAGGTGCGATAGCGCTCGCGCTGGAGCTCGCGCATCTGGGTGCGAGCAACATCATCAGCTTCTGACACATTGATGGTGATTAGCCCATTCGCATGCCCGGTATGGATGCGGTTGTTGTCTCCCGATTCGGGATCCGGGTCAGCCAGGAACGCGAATGCCAGGCCTTTTGCCTTGTCCTGCTTTTTGCTGACGACCGGCAGTCGCAGCTGGTACAAGCCATACATCAGGTAACGCTTTGCGCTTTCCAGCTTGTACCAGAAATACCGAAATCGCGGTCTGGACAGGTCAGGAATGATTTCGTTGAGGCGGCAGGCCCAGCAGAACAGTTCCGGGTCGCTGACTTCCACCATCCAGTTGCAGACGTCTTCCATGGAGTAGTTGTTGCACTTGCGGTAATGCCGACCGTCCGGGGTGATGCCAGATGAGGTCCAGATGTACTGGCCTGCGGGTTCCAGCGCGCCCATAAGGCCCAGGCGCGGGAAATACCCCAGTTCCCGCTTGCACTGCTCGCAATGGGAGTTGAGGAAGAACACGCGATTGCCGCATTGGCAGTTAAAAGTCTTCATAAAAGCCGTACAAAATCGTTATTTCTTATGGCGCCCGTGGCGAGTTAGCCCCTAGAATACAGGCAAGTCGCATAGGACAGTGGAACATGACGTATTGCCTGGGCATCAAGGTTAACCAAGGGCTGGTATTTGCCTCCGATTCACGCACCAGCGCGGGCGTGGATGACGTGCGCACCTACAGCAAAATGCATGTCTTCGAGTTCCCGGGCGAGGCCCTGTTCGTGCTGATGACATCCGGCAACCTGGCCACCACCCAGTCGGTGGTGGGCCAGATCAACCGCGACCTGCGCAATCCGGAGGCGGAAAATGGCCTGCGGCATGCCAAGTGCCTGCATGACGCCGCCGAATACATCGGGCGCCTGAATGTTCGTGCACAGAAGCTGGCATCGCTTGAGGGTGAGAAAACCGACGTCAAGCTTGAGGCGACTTTTATATTGGGTGGCCAGGTCAAGGGCGAGGAGCCCGGCCTCTACCTGATCTACCCTATCGGGAATTGCATCTCGACTTCCTATCACACGCCCTTCCTGCAGATTGGCGAGAGCAAGTACGGCAAGCCTATCCTGGACCGCATCGTGCGGCCGGAACTGCCACTGGAAGATGCCGCGCGCTGCGCGCTGGTGTCGCTGGACTCGACCATGCGCAGCAATATTTCGGTAGGCCCCCCGCTCGACCTGATGATCTACCGTGCGGACGAATTCAAGCTGGGCACCAGCATGCGCATGGATTTCGAAACGCCGTATTACCGGCTATTGAAGGATGTGTGGGGGCGAGAGCTGGAGGCTGTTTTTCACAAGCTGCCGCGCTTTGAATGGGAAGTGAACCAGGATCGCGTGACCCAGCTCACGGCAGACGCAGGCATCGTCAAGGGCAACGGCGACTGACCGCAGTCTTTGTGGCGCTAGCTGGTATGGAAGTAAGTAGCGCTGATATGGCTGTCGAGCCGGCTCAGGCCCAGCTGCAGCGAGTCGATAAAATCACTCAGTCCTGACTCGGCCAAAGCGTCAACCTCGGCCACGACCACCGACGCCTGCAACTTTTCGATGATGGAGAGGGTGGCCTCATGCCGGGGCAGCCGTTGCAGGCAGTGCTCCAGCTTGTCCAGGCAGAAATAGATCGCGCGTGGAAACTCCTTGTCCTGCAGCAGGAAGCGCAATACCCCGGGGCCGGTCACGCGCAGTCGCACCTTGCGCCGGTACATCTGGTAACCGGACAGCGACTTCAACACGCTCATCCACTGGATGTTCTGGAAGGGCGCAAGCTCGTCGCTCTGGTGGGGCAGCAATGACTCTGAGCGGATATCAATGATGCGGCTGGTCATCTCGGCGCGTTCAAGATTAAAACCAATGCGCATGAAATTGAACGCATCGTCGCGGCTCATGGTGCTGCCCAGCATGCCGGCCAGGTTCTGCGTGCTGCGCACCACGCGCTCGAGGAAGACCAGTCGGCTCCTGCGCGTAGTCACCTTGTCGCCCTGGTCACGTACGAACAGATAAAGGTCGTTAACGCACTCCCAGGCCTCGCGATGGAAGATGTCCCGCGTCACCCGCAGGTTCTCGCGTGCACTGGCAAGGGATGACAGGATTGAGCTGGGATTGTTGCCGTCCACAAGCAGGAAACGCGCCACGCTGGCTTCGTCGGCATTGTCGTACCAGACATTGAAGAGTTCGTCGCTGCTGGTGATGGAAATCAGCGGTCCCCAGCCGAATTCGACCTTGCGCGGCAGGTCAAGTAACAGGTTGGCATTCACGTTCACCAACCTCGCGGTATTCTCGGCGCGCTCGATGTAGCGACCGAACCAGTAGATGGAGTTGGCGACCCGCGACAGCATCAGCGATCCCCCTCCAGGTCCACGATCCAGGTGTCCTTGCTACCGCCACCCTGCGAGCTGTTCACCACCAGCGAGCCCTTGACCAGGGCCACGCGTGTCAGGCCACCGGTGGTCACATAGGTGTCACTGCGCGAAAGAATGAACGGCCGCAGGTCAAGGTGTCTTGCCTCGACGCCGGAATCAAACAGGGTGGGCGCGGTGGACAGGCGCAATGCGGGCTGCGCGATGTAATTGCGGGGGTCCTTGAGCACCAGCCGTTTCATTTTCGCGCGCTCGGCGGCAGTTGACTTGGGCCCCACCAGCATGCCGTAGCCGCCGGATTCATTCGCCGGCTTGACCACCATCTTGGTCATGTTCTTGAACACGTGGTCACGATCCTTCTCGTTCATGCACAGGAAGGAAGGCACATTGGGCAGGATCGGATCCTGGTCTAGGTAATACTTGATCAGCGCTGGCACGAAGGTGTACACGACCTTGTCATCGGCCATTCCGGCGCCCGGCGCATTGGCCAAGCCGACCTTGCCCTTGAGCCATGCGCGCATGAGTCCGGGAACACCAAGCATGGAATCCGGGTTGAAGGCCTCCGGATCCAGGAATAGATCGTCAATGCGCCGGTAGATGACGTCCACGCGCTCAAGGCCGTAGATGGTGCGCATATAGACGCAGTCATCGGCAGAAACCACGAGGTCGCTGCCCTCGACCAATTCGATGCCCATCTGCTGCGCGAGGTAGGCATGCTCGAAATAGGCCGAGTTGTAGATGCCGGGGGTCAGCACCACCATGTTGGGCTGGTCGCCGGGCCGCGGCGACAAGGCCGCCAGCGTGTCGTAGAGCTGGGCCGGGTAGTCGTCGATGTGAAGGATGTTAGTGGTGGCAAACAGCTCCGGGAACACGCGTTTGGTCACCATGCGATTTTCCAGCATGTAGGACACGCCAGACGGGACCCGCAGGTTGTCTTCCAGCACGTAGACCGTGCCATCGGAGTCGCGCACCAGGTCCGAGCCGCAGACGTGGGCCCAGATGCCCAGTGGTGGCTTCATTCCCACGCACTGTGGCCGGAAATTCTTCGACTGCGCCAGTACCTCTTGCGGGAACACCTTGTCCTTTACGACCTTCTGCTCACCATAGATGTCCTGGATGAACATGTTGAGCGCGGTGACGCGCTGCTTGAGACCGGCCTCGGTGTGCTGCCACTCACTACGCGGGATGATGCGTGGGATGATGTCAAAGGGCCAGGCACGGTCGATGGTTTGCCCCTCGCTGTAGACCGTGAAGGTGATGCCCATGGTCTTGATCGCCAGCTCGGCGGCGATGCGGCGTTCCTTCAGCTCACTGTCGCTAAGGTCATCCAGGTAGTCCGTGAGAGCGCGGGCGGCCGGGCGTGGCTCGCCGGCAGCGGCAAAAAGCTCGTCATAAAAATCAGTGCAGCGGTATTGTTTCCAGTCAATTGCCAAACACGTGCTCCTGCATGCAACGACGGTGGTGTCCCTTCTGGAATCTCAGGCAATTCCTGTGCCTACCATAACTGGAAACACGGCAGCTTGTCGTGCAATTCGAACCTTCATCCCCTAAACTGGCCGCAATTTCAAGCAATAGGTGGCGCTGCCCGGCATGGCAATCAATCCAAAAATGCTGGACAAGGGCTTGGAGTTCAAGGGTCGCATGATGACCCTCACTGTTGCGCGCGTTACCCAGCCGCACCTGGACATCCTGGCAACCCAACTGGAAGCACAACTGGCACGATCACCGGGCTTTTTTGCCGGCTTGCCACTCTTGCTGGAGCTTGCTGACGAGGCGATCGACCTGGCCGCCGTGGTGCAGTTGCTGCGCAAGCATGGGCTGACCCCAGTCGGGGTTTATCGGCCGACCGCCACGCAGGCGCAGGCCGCGCGGGATGCGGAGCTGGGTGTCATTGACGATAGCCGGAGCCCACGCGAAGCTGCGGTGGGGACGAATGCGCCAGCCACCGGCAAGGACAAGTCCGCACCGGCCCGCATCATCACCGAGCCGGTGCGCTCGGGCCAGCAGATCTATGCGCGTGGCAGTGATCTGGTGGTGATCAGTTCCGTAGGGGCTGGTGCCGAGGTGATTGCCGATGGTTGCGTGCATGTCTATGGCGCATTGCGCGGGCGTGCACTGGCTGGCGTGCAGGGCGATGCCTCGGCCCGCATCTTTTGCCGGGATTTCGGCGCGGAACTGGTGTCTATTGCCGGCGTCTACAAGGTGGCCGAGGATATCAAGGAAACATTGCTGGGTCGTTCGGTACAGGTGTACCGGGATGGCGACAAACTCAAGATTGAAAAGTTATAAGGCTGCAAGGGGAAATCAGTGGCGAAAATAATAGTGGTGACTTCGGGCAAGGGTGGCGTTGGCAAGACCACGACCAGTGCATCCTTTGCCACCGGCCTGGCGCTGCGCGGGCACAAGACTGCGGTAATCGATTTTGACGTGGGCCTGCGCAACCTGGACCTGATCATGGGCTGCGAGCGGCGCGTGGTCTTCGATCTTGTGAACGTCATCAATGGCGAGGCCAACCTGCGCCAGGCACTGATTCGCGACAAGCGCGTCGAGAACTTGTCGATTCTGGCCGCCTCCCAGACCCGCGACAAGGACGCCCTGACCAAGGAAGGGGTCGAGCGTGTGCTGACCGAGCTTGCGCAGGATCACGACTACGTCATCTGCGACTCGCCTGCAGGCATTGAGAAAGGCGCGATGCTGGCCATGTACTACGCGGACGAAGCCCTGGTCGTTACCAACCCGGAAGTGTCATCGGTGCGCGACTCCGATCGCGTGCTCGGCATGCTGTCGAGCAAGACCAGGCACGCCGAGAACGGCAGCGGCCGCGTCAAGGAACACCTGGTCCTGACACGCTATTCACCTGCCCGCGTGCAGAAGGGCGAGATGCTGTCGGTGGATGACGTCAAGGAGATCCTGGCGATCCCGCTCCTGGGCGTGGTGCCGGAATCACCCGATGTGCTCACCTCTTCCAATGCCGGTGAGCCGGTGGTGATGGACCAGGACAGCGAAGCAGGGCAGGCTTATACCGACCTGGTTGCGCGCTTCCTTGGCGAGGATGTCCCGCACCGATTTATGGAGGCCCAGCGCAAGGGAATCCTGGGCCGCCTGTTTGGAGCGACTCCATGAACTGGATGAGCCTATTCAAGCTCAAGCAACAGAAGTCCACGGCTGCCACGGCCAAGGAGCGCCTCATCGTGGTGGTGGCCAACCAGCGCAGCCGCGCCGGTGGGGCCGAATTCATGCCGCGATTGCGTCAGGAACTGTTGAGCGTGATTCGCAAGTACGTGAAGGTCGACGACGATGCCATTCGCATGGCAATCGAGCGTGATGGGGATCTGGAAGTGCTGGAACTCAATGTGGTGCTGCCGGAATCCGCGACTATTCCCCACTGATCGCACGACTG
>JBFKCG010000139.1:0-6159 GCA_041620675.1 Nevskiales bacterium | reverse complement strand
GCCGAGTACGCCGCGGGGCATGGAGTCTTTGGCGTATTCAATTTCCAGCTGCATGCCTTCGACGATCATCTGGGTGACTTCCTCCTGGAATTTTTCGCTCCACAGCTGAGGGTTTTCCAGTTTGATCTGATTGATCATGTCGATGCCGAAGTTCAGGTGCATGGACTCATCGCGCAGAATGTACTGGAACTGCTCGGCCACGCCGGTCATCTTGTTGCGTCGCCCCATGGACAGAATCTGGGTAAAGCCGCAGTAGAAGAAGATGCCTTCGGTGACGGCGTAGAAGCCAATCAGGTTGCGCAGCAGTTCCTGGTCGGTTTCGGGGGTGCCGGTTTTGAAGTTGGGGTCGCCCAGCGCGCGGGTGTGCTGCAGGCTCCAGGCGGCCTTTTTGGCGATGGACGGCAGCTCGCGGTACATATTGAAGACTTCGCCTTCGTCCATGCCCAGTGACTCTACGCAGTACTGGTAGGCGTGGGTGTGGATGGCTTCTTCAAAGGCCTGGCGCAGCAGGTACTGGCGGCACTCGGGGTTGGTGATGTGGCGGTAAACGGCCAGCACCAGATTGTTGGCGACCAGCGAATCCGCGGACGAGAAGAAACCCAGCGAACGCTTGATGATCATGCGCTCGTCATCGGTCAGCCCGTTCGGGTCCTGCCACATGGCAAGGTCGGCGGTCATCTGGATTTCCTGCGGCATCCAGTGGTTGTTGCAGGCGGACAGGTATTTCTTCCACGCCCACTCATACTTGAACGGCACCAGTTGGTTCAGGTCCGCCTTGCAGTTAATGATGGCCTTGTCGTCTACCTGGATGCGGCGCGCGCCCAGGGTCACGCCCTCTAGGCCGGTGGCACCACCGGCGGCGGCAACATCACGCGCGGCCTTGGCGGCAAGTGCGGCAGTGACGGCATTCGGGTCGGGATGACGATCGTCGCTGTCATCAACCGTCGCCAGACGGGCCTGTGGCTTATTCATCCGCCCGATGGGCGACGCAGCCGGGGTCGGCGCGCGGCTCGCAGCGTTTGGTGTGTTGTCCCAGTCCAGCATAGTCCTTACTCCTGCATTCTTCTGTCGGGCGGCTTCAGGGCCGCTCTCCGCATACTTTCTTCAAATCAAACAACGCGTGTCATCGGTAAGAATCCACGGCCCTCTCCCTTGCGGGAGAGAGCCGCCGAGTCTCGGAGCGGTCACCGCGCTCTTAACACGGTGACCGCGCCGGTTTCACTACTTCTTCTTCTTCTTGGCTGCAGCCTTCTTCTTGGCAGGAGCCTTCTTCGCTTTCTTCTTGGTCGCCATTGCTAATCCCTCCTCAGGGTTTTGGATAAAAACCGGTTGCGGACGCTGCCGTTACTGGCAGGCCTCACAATCCGGATCGGTGATGGAGCAGACCTTCGGGGTCGGCTCCAGCGCCTCGCCGCCACCCGCCTTCGCGCCTTTCACGGCGTTCAGTCGGCTGTCAGCGATGGTGCTCTTTTCAGCATGCGTGGCACCCATGGTGCGCAGGTAATAAGTGGTCTTGAGTCCACTCATCCACGCGTGCTTGTAGAGTTCGTCGAGCTTGCGTCCATTCGGCTGCGACATGTACAGGTTCAGGCTCTGCGCCTGGTCAATCCATTTCTGGCGACGCGCGCCGGCATCCACCAGCCACTTGGCGTCGATCTCGAATGCGCACTTGTAGATCAACTTGAGGTCATCCGGGATGCGATCGATTGGCAACACCGAACCGTCGAAGTACTTGAGGTCATGCACCATCACCTCATCCCACAGGCCGCGCGACTTGAGATCGGCGACGAGGTAGGGATTGATCACGGTGAATTCGCCCGACAGGTTCGATTTGACGTACAGGTTCTGGTAGGTCGGCTCAATCGACTGCGACACGCCCGTGATATTGGCAATGGTTGCGGTGGGTGCAATGGCCATCGTGTTGCTGTTGCGCATTCCTACTTTCTTGATCCGTTTACGCAGCTTATCCCAATCCAGCGTCGTCGTGCGATCTTGTTGCAGATATTGTGCACCACGATTCTCTTCAAGGATATTGATTGAGTCGATGGGCAGGATGCCCTGATCCCACAACGAACCCTTGAAGCTCGCATACGAACCACGCTCTTCCGCCAGATCAGTCGATGCCGAGATTGCATAATAGCTGATGACTTCCATCGAGCGATCAGCGAACTCGACTGCGGCATTGGACTCATAGGGCATGCGCAGCTTGTACAGCGCATCCTGGAAACCCATCACGCCCAGGCCGACCGGACGATGACGCAGGTTGGAATTGCGGGCAGTGGCGACGCTGTAATAGTTGTAGTCAATGACGTTGTCGAGCATGCGCATCGCGGTGTTGATGGTCTTGCGCAGCTTCTCGGTATCCAACCCCTTGTCGGTGATGTGCTGGGCCAGGTTGATCGAGCCCAGGTTGCAGACCGCGATTTCCTTGCCCGCCGAGGTGTTGAGCGTGATCTCGGTGCAAAGGTTGGAGCTGTGCACGACGCCCACATGCTGCTGCGGGCTGCGCAGGTTGCAGGGATCCTTGAAGGTGACCCAGGGATGGCCGGTCTCGAACAGCATGCCCAGCATCTTGCGCCACAGCTGTACCGCCGGCAGGCGCTTGGTGTTCTTGATCTCGCCCCGATCTGCCTTTTCTTCGTAGCGGACGTAGGTTTCCTCGAACAGCTTGCCGGTAAGTTCGTGCAGGTCGGGAGTGTCCTCTGGCGAGAACAGCGTCCACTGGGCGTCCTCCATCACGCGCTTCATGAACAGGTCCGGCACCCAGTTCGCCGTGTTCATGTCATGCGTGCGGCGGCGCTCGTCGCCGGTGTTCTTGCGCAGGTCGACGAATTCCTCGATGTCACGGTGCCAGGTTTCCAGGTAGGCGCAGACCGCGCCCTTGCGCTTGCCGCCCTGGTTGACCGCGACCGCGGTGTCGTTCGCGACCTTCAGGAACGGCACCACGCCATTGGACTTGCCGTTGGTGCCCTTGATGTAGGCGCCCATGCCGCGCACTGGCGTCCAGTCGTTGCCGAGGCCGCCGGCGTACTTGGACAGCATGGCATTGTCCTGGATCGCCTCGAAGATGCCGTGCAGGTGGTCGGGCACGGTGGTGAGGTAGCAGGAGGACAATTGCGGGCGCAGCGTGCCGCTGTTGAACAGCGTCGGCGTGCTCGACATGAAGTCGAAGCTCGACAGTAACTCGTAAAACTCGATCGCGCGCTTCTCGCGCTCGACTTCATTGATGGCCAAGCCCATCGCTACGCGCATGAAGAAGGCCTGCGGCAGCTCGAAGCGGATCTTGTTGGAGTGGATGAAGTAACGGTCGTACAGGGTCTGCAGGCCGAGGTAGCTGAACAACATGTCGCGCTCGGGCAGCAAGGCCGCGCACAGCTTGTCGAGGTCGTACTGCATCAGTGTCGGGTCCACCAGCTCAAGCTCGCTGGCGCGGCGCAGATAATCGCGGAAATATTCCGGGTACAGGGCCTTCATCTCGGAGCCGGTGGCATTCTCGATGCGGCAACCGAGGAAGTGCAGTGCTTCATGGCGCAGCTTGTCCAGCAACAGGCGAGCCGACACATAACTGTAGTTGGGCTCAATCTCGATCAGCTGGCGCGCGCACAAGGTCAGCGCGGTGGAGAGTTCCTGCTCCGTGATGCCGTCGTAGACGTTGCGCAGGGTGTCGTTGATGATGCGCTCGGCATCCACGTCAGCGATACCTTCACAGGCCTCGGTCACCAGGCGACGCAGGCGTAATTCGTCCAGCGGCGCCTTGAGGCCACTGTCCAGGGTCACATTGATACGTGCCTCTTCGACTTCGACGCGCGCGACAGACTTGCTGGCGGCGCGTTCCTGTGCGCGCTGTTCGCGATACAACACATAGTCGCGCGCGACCTTGTGCTCACCGCCACGCATCAGTGCCAGTTCAACCTGGTCCTGGATGTCTTCGATGTGCACGGTGCCACCACCCGACATGTGGCGCGTCAGGCTCTGCACGACCTGCTCGGTCAGTGCCTTGACGGTGCGGTGGATGCGCTGGCTCGCCGCCGCGCCACTGCCTTCCACGGCCAGGAAGGCCTTGGTCAGGGCAACCTCGATCTTACTGGCATCAAAGGGAGTGACCTTGCCGTTGCGACGGATGACCTTGATGCCACCGGGCGCGGTGGCGGCCATCTCAGCCGAGGAAGTGTCGTTGGATAAACCAGCGCGCGGCGGGTTCTTGTTTTCTGGTAACGCGTTCGAAGTCGCGCCGGCAGCGGTTTGCATGGATGTAGGTCTCCCGATCGCAGGTGTATCAAGTTCGTTATGAACAGCTATGAAACACTATATAGGGTGGTTTTGCTCCCTCGTCAAGCCTAGATGTTGTGGTTTGGGCGGGCGAGCCTGTGCCCTGACTGTGACTTGGTCGTTGCCAAAGCCGGGGATAGGCTGTGGACAAGCCGTGGACCTTAGCCCAGCCCCGGCGCGCAAACCCTTGAGGAATGCGGCTTATAGCCGCATTCGACTGCCTCAGCCGGTAGCTCAGGCTGCTCAGGATTCATACAGGCTGTGGAAAACTCGTCCGCCAGTAACCACCAGATGGGCTTAGGCGACGAATGTGCGAAACCGCACACTATTAAGTGTGGTTGGGGCCGCCTCGCGCAAGGCGGAAGCTCGCACCCAGTGCCGTGGCAAGCCGAGACACGGCACTATAGTCGCCAAGTCCCATGAGATGAACGATCGATGCAGGTCATATTATTTCGCCATGGCATTGCCATGGATGCCGCCGAGGCCGCCGACAGCGGCATTGCCGAACATGATCGCGCCCTGACCAGAAGCGGCTTGGCCCGCACCGCCGAGGCGGCCAAGGGCCTACGGAAACTGGCGGATTCCGTTGGGGTCATTGCACACAGTCCGCTCATGCGTGCGCGCCAGACCGCGGACATCCTCGCCGAAAGCTACCCTTCAGCTCACCGGGTAGAGACCCGCGCGCTCAAACCGGGAGGCGACGCCGAAACCCTCGCGCAGTTCGTGGCGCAACGAGCCAGCGGCGCAACACCGGATCTCGTCGTCTTGGTAGGACACGAACCGGATCTCAGCCTATGGGCCGGCTGGTCACTCACCGGCCAGATGCGCTCCGTGTTCAGCCTCAAGAAAGCGGGGGCCTGCCTGATTGCATTCGAGGACAAGCCACAGGCGAATTCAGGCCGCCTGGTTTGGCTGTTGCCGGCCGGGACTTTGCGAAAACTGCGCTGAGTCGCCGGACTGCCGAACACGCGGCTGACATTCTTCGATCCAATCCACCGTGCGTGCACACGCAGCTGCGGCGCAAGAGCAAACTTGAAATCAACCAGGCGCAGCTGCCTTGCCCCAGAGTTCCTGCAGGCGACGGTCCCGACCGCAGCCATTGCGGTAGTAGCGATACCGCAAGGGATTTTTCTTGTAGTAATCCTGATGATAATCCTCCGCCGCGTAGAAGGCGGACAGTCGCAGGATATCCGTCACCACGGCCTTCTTGAGCCGGCCGGACTGCTCCAACTGCCGCTTGGAGGCCATCGCCTCCGCGCGCTCCTGTTCACTCTTGACGAAGATGGCTGTGCGGTACTGCGGACCACGGTCACAGAATTGTCCGCCTGAATCAGTGGGATCAACCGTGCGCCAGAAATATTCCAGCAACTGCGGGTAGGTAACCTTCTTTGGATCGTAGATAACGCGCACGGCCTCGATGTGCCCGGTCTGGCCACTCGCGACCTGTTCGTAACTCGGATTGACCTCATCACCGCCGCTATACCCTGACTGCGCCTTGATCACGCCCGGCAACTTTTCAAAGTCCGCTTCCGTGCACCAGAAACAGCCGCCGGCAAAGGTTGCGGACGCCTGCCCCACTGCGGGCTTCAGTTCTGCAACCTCAGGGTCGGCAGCCCTGGCGCACGCCGGCAGCAGCAACAGCATTACCAGCCAGAGCGCGGCGTTTTTCAATAGCCTGCTCATCCGCGCAATGCCGGCAGTGCTTCGCCCTCTGGCACAAACACCAGTGCCAGGCCGTTGTTGCAATAACGCAGCCCGGTCGGTGGCGGACCGTCATTGAACACATGGCCCTGATGACCGCCACAGCGGCTGCAGTGGTACTCAGTGCGCTTGATACCGAACTGGCGGTCGATCTTGGTGCCGACTGCCTTTGGCAAGTGCTGGTAAAAG
>JBFKCG010000138.1:0-6205 GCA_041620675.1 Nevskiales bacterium | reverse complement strand
TCTTCCTCGGTGGCCTGATTTTCAACGAGGGCCAGCCACCTGAATACCGCACCTTCCTGCTGCCGCGCTCGGATTTCGAGGTGGTGGATACCTGGCATGTGATGGGCCTGAAAGGCACCGGTTCCAAGGACATCGTGGTCAAGGACGCTTTCGTGCCCGAGTACCGCACGCACAAGGCCAGCGATGGTTTCATGGGCACCAATCCCGGCCGCGACACTTTCACCGCCGATCTCTACAAGTTGCCGTTCGGCCAGATTTTTGTGCGTGCCGTCTCCAGCGCCGCGATCGGTGGCCTGCAAGGGGCGCTCGACACCTTCCTCGATTTCGCCAAGGTGCGCGTCGGTGACATGGGCAACAAGACCGCCGAGCAGGCGCCTGCGCAGTTGGCGGCATCCGAGGCTGCGCTGGCCATTGACGAGATGAAGCTTGTGCTCAACCGCAATTTCGACGTGCTGATGACCAAGATTCGCAACAAGCAGCCGCTGGATGACATCAACCAGCGCCTGCACTTCCGCCATCAGGCGGCACAGGTGGTGGAACGCTGCGCACGTCATGCCTACCAGCTGTTCTCGGCCTGTGGTGGCCGCGGCATCTTCGTTGACTTCCCGCTGCACCGCTACATGTTCGACATCATGGCGGCGCGTGGGCACTACGCCAACAATCCGGAGCAGTTCGGGCGCAATTACGGCAGCGTGATGTTAGGCAAGGACAACACCGACTTCTTCATTTGACATGAGTGGCCTGCTGCGCGTCGCGGATGCCGCGTTGCGCGGTGCTCGGAATCCTCACGTACTAATGGGTACGCTCCGGTTCCTGCGCGCCGTGCGCCTTGCCTCCGCGCCACTCGCAACGGCCACTTCATGCCAAATGCTCATGAGCAAATAATATGACGCATGCCAATTGGGACCAGCAGTTTGATGTGATCGTGGTGGGTTCCGGCGCGGGTGGCATGACCGCCGCACTGTGTGCGCAGGCACAAGGGCTTTCCGCGGTCGTACTGGAGAAGTCCGACAAGTATGGTGGCACCAGCGCAGTTTCAGGCGGCGGCATCTGGATTCCCTGCAATGACCAGATGGACGGCGTTGGCGTCCCGGATAGTTATGACGAGGCGCTGACCTATATGCGGCACCTGACCGGCGGTGTCGTGCCGGTGTCACGCATCGAGGCTTATCTCAAGAATGCGCCAAAGATGGTGCGTTACCTGTCGCAGACCTTCGGCGTGAATTTCCGCGCCGTGGCCAAGTACCCTGATTATTTCCCGGACAAGCCGGGCGGCAAGCCCGGCGCGCGCACCATGGAGCCAGTGGAGTTTGACGCTGCCAAGCTGGGCGATGAATTTGAAAAACAACGCGCGCCCTATCCCGGCACCCAGGTGCTGGGCCGCATGAGCATGAATCAGGTCGAGGCACACAAGCTGTTCTCCCGTCCACCCGGCTGGATCCGGCTCATCCTGACCATCATGCTGCGCTACTGGCTGGATATCCGCTGGCGCCGCAGGACCCGGCGGGATCGTCGCCAGACTCTGGGCCAGGCGCTGGTTTCTCAACTTCGGTATGCACTGCTACAGCGCAATGTTCCGCTAATCCTGGAGACAGGGCTGGAGTCACTGGTCGAGGAGGGCGGACGAGTCACCGGCCTCGTGGTGAGTCACAAGGGACAGCAGCGCCGCTTTGGCGCACGTCGCGGGGTGATCCTTGCTTGCGGCGGCTTCGAGTCAAGCCCCGAGATGCGCAAGCAGTACCTGCCCAAGCCCACCCAGGCCGAATGGTCGGCCGCACCCGGCTTGAATACCGGCGAAGGCATACGCGCCGGACGGTCATTGGGTGCCAAGCTCGACTTCATGAACCTCACCTGGGGCACGCCGACGGTTGTCACGCCGGAAGGTGGGCCTGCCGCCGGCGTTTTCGTGGAGCGTTCATTGCCGGGTTGCGTGGTGGTGAACGGGCAGGGCCGGCGCTTCGTCAACGAGGCGGTGCCCTATACCGAATTCATCTACGCGATGTATGCCGACCATGAGAAGACCGGTGCCAGCGTGCCGTGCTGGATGGTTTTTGATGCGCGCTTTCGCAAGGAATATCCGCTCGGCCCGATGCTGCCTTCGAGCTTCGTGCCTGAGAGCAAGCTGCCGCGTGACTGGCAGGACAAGGTTTACTGGAAGGCCGATACGCTGGAGGCACTGGCGGCCAAGATCGGCGTGGATGCCGAGGGCCTGCAGCAGAGCGTGGCTGACATCAACCGCTTTTCGGTGAAGGGCGTGGACGAACAGTTCGGCAAGGGCAGTAACGAGTTCGAGCGTTATTATGCGGACCCGAAAATCAAGCCCAATCCCTGCCTCGCGCCGATCGTGCAGGCGCCGTTCTATGCCGTGCGTCTTGAGGCCGGTGAGATTGGCACCAAGGGCGGACTCGTCACGGACGAGCACGCCCGCGTGTTGCGTGAGGACGGTAGTGTCATAGCCGGCCTGTACGCGACCGGTAACTGTTCGGCTGCGGTGATGGGGCCGACCTATGCAGGTCCCGGCTCGACGCTGGGCCCGGCCATGACCTTTGGCTATCTGGCCGCCAATGACATCGCCAGATCAGCACAAGGCCAGCAAACGAAGGCCGCTGCCGCCTAAACCGGGCCAGGTGCTATTTGGCGCGCAGGGCTGACTGAGCGTCGGCGGTCCCGTTGGAAACCGGGGCCGTCAATACTGCCGTCAGGCAATCCTCCATGTTGGCGACGAACAGGCGGGTCAATGCGTCGGCGTCTTGCTGTGGGCAGCTTTCCAGTATGCGTGAATGCTCGGCCAGACCGTTCATCAGCATCACCCCGATCAGGATGCCGCGCTGTAACTGTAGTGCGTTGGACAGGTGGGGAGTGACGGCACGAATGGCGTTAGTCAGGCGGTCGACCGCCGTGAAATGGAATTGTGAATTGCCCAACTCCAGCGCAGCCATGGTGTGACTGACCACCAGGTGTGAGCTGAAGCGCAGAAATTCGCGGCCACCATCCGGGTCTGACAACTTCTCGGCCAGCGGGTAGAGCATGGTACGGATCAGGTTGGACAGGGTCAGTTCACCACGGGCCTGATATTCATCCAGCATCTGGTTGCGCCGCTGCGCGATGGCGGGCTCGTGCTTGTCGAGAATGGCCTGGATCAGGCCTTCCTTGCTGCCAAAGTGGTAATTGGTGCAGTTCTTGTTGCGCTGGCCGGCGGCCTTGTTGATGTCATTCAGTGACACCCCCTCGATACCGCGTTCGGCAAACAGGCGCTCGGCGATGGCGATGAGGCGGGCGCGGGTGGCCACGCTGCGGGGGCTCAGCTTGCCGTTATCTGTGCGCCGTGGGCGCTTGAGCGGGACGGATTTGGCCATGGGTGACGCGTACAGGCCTGATTGGACAATAATGTAAGGTTAATGACTTATCAGTGATCAGGCAAATATAAAATACATATTATTGATATATATAGAGTAAATGAGTGAGGTCTGGATGCTGTTGGCCTTGTACAAATAAGGCATTGACATTAATAAGGCATATACCTTAATATAATCAACATACAAGGTGATCTACTTTTTAAGGAGACTATCGCCATGACCTACACAATCGCTTGCAATTGCCAAGGCTTCTTCAGCCGTCGGCCTGCAGTGCCCTCGTTCGGAACCCTGCTTCGCCGTATTGCACGCGGCAGCCTGGCGGTGGCGTTTCTGCTGGTGGGTTCGGCCGTGGTGGTGAGCAGCTGGATGCCGACTGGCGTACAGCCGGTGGCGCAGCAGACTGAGCTATACCTGCAGGATGCGGATGCCGAAAACCGCCCGCGCCAGAATCTGAGTGACTCGATCTCGGCCTCGACCGTGATCGGTTCCTCAATCAGGTAAGGACGGGCAAACAACGCCGGCGCAGTGCTAGTCCACTCACGGGATTTCGCTGCGCCGGCGAGCTGCCATGCTGGTGCCTGATATTGTTCAGGAGCCACAGCATGAGCAAGCTGAAGGGCAAAGTCGCGTTGGTCACCGGCGCAGGGCAGGGGGTAGGTCAGGGGATAGCCTACGCACTGGCCAAGGAAGGAGCGGCGGTTGCTGTCGCCGGACGCACACGATCCAAGCTCGAAGCCACCGTAGCCGAAATTCAGCAACGCGGTGGCAAGTCCATCGCCATCGAGTGCGACGTCAAGCATCCCGACTCACTGCGGGCCTGTGTAGATGAGGTCGTCCAGCAACTGGGTGGCCTGAATATCCTCGTGAACAATGCACAGGAAGTGCCCCTCGGCCCATTGCTCAAGGTCGAGGACGCTGCCTTCACTGGCGGCTGGGAGTCTGGCCCGCTGGCTACCTTCCGCCTGATGAAGCTCTGCTATCCACATCTTAAGAAGAATGGTGGTTCCATCATCAACCTCGCCAGCGGCGCCGCCATGCGCTGGGACATGAGCGGCTACGGTACCTACGGTGCGGTCAAGGAAGCCATCCGCCAGATCAGCCGCGCAGCTGCCTGCGAGTGGGGCGCCGAAGGTATCCGCACCAATGTCATCTTGCCGCTGGCCATGTCACCCGGCATGGTCTGGTGGACCACGGCTCATGCCAAGGAAGCCGAGGCCTTCATCGCGCAAAACCCGATGCGCTATATCGGTGACTGCGAGCAGGACGTGGGCGTGTTCGTCGCTTCGCTCTGCTCGGATGAATCCCGTTATATCAATGGGCAAAGTATTGGCGTGGATGGTGGCCAGGCCTTCATGGGCTAGGCAGCCAACTGCCCAAAGGCGCCAAATCGGGTAAAGTCGGGGAATATTAATGAGAGCGCGGGGCCATCAGCGACGCAAGATCGCAAGGTTACCCGCAGTAGTTCCCGACACGGGTCCAAAACTGGCCAGTAATTAGGTAAGAAACCATGATCCTTTTCGCACTCGAAGTCCTGTTCCTGCGCATTTACATGACCATCTTCAAGGGCGTCACGGCCATCCTGCCGTTCAAGTGGCCGCACACCTTCGAGGGCGCGGGTTCCTCGATAGATCTGTGCCATCACATCGCTGCCGAAGGCCACAACAAGATCCTGATCGTCACCGACAGCATGCTGGTCAAGCTGGGCCTGCTCGATGGCATGAAGGCAGAGCTCGAGAAGCAGGGCGTGTCATGCTTCATCTATGACGGCGTCAAGCCCGACCCCACCGTTGAGCAGATCGAGGCTGGTTTCGAAGTGCTCAAGAAGCATGGCTGTGAAGCCATCCTTGCCGTGGGTGGCGGCTCTTCGATTGATGCTGCCAAGGTCATCGGCGCGCGGGCCAAGAACAACAAGCCCATCATCAAGATGGCCGGCCTGTTTCGTGTGTTCTGGGGCATGTTGCCGCTGTACGTGGTGCCGACCACCGCGGGGACCGGCTCCGAGGTGACCATCGCCGCCGTGGTGTCAGACCCCGATCAGCAACGCAAGCTGCCGTTGATGGACTTGAAGCTGATGCCGACGGCTGCCGCGCTGGATGGCGCACTGATGACGGGACTTCCCCCGGCCATCACCGCCGCGACCGGCATGGATGCGCTCACGCATGCCGTCGAAGCCTTCATCTCCCGTAACGCGCTCAAGCGCACTGACGAGAAGGCCATCGAGGCGACGCAGTTGATCATGCGCAACCTGCCCACCGCCTTCAGTGATGGCAAGAACATCGAGGCACGCCAGAACATGGCGCGCGCATCGCACTTGGCGGGCATCGCCTTTACCCAGGCGGGTGTCGGCTATGTGCATGCCATTGCCCATAACTTTGGTGCGCGATATCACACGCCCCATGGCCTGGCCAATGCCATTGTCATGCCTTATGTACTGGAATACTCAAAACCCAACTGTGCCGGACGGCTCGCACTACTGGCCCGTGAATGTGGCATTGGCCCGCATGACGGTACGGATGAGCAGTTGGCGGATGCCTTCATTGCCAAGATTCGCGAGATGAAGCAGATGTTCTCAATCCCCGAGAAACTTGATGCCCTGCGGGCCGAGGATATTGCCCCGATTGCCGTGGCAGCGCTTTCGGAGGCCCGCTTCACTTACGCCGTGCCGCGATACATGGACAAGGCAACTTGCGAAGGCGTGATCAGGCAAATGCTGGTGAAAGCCTAAGATGAATTAAGTGGGACTGGCTTCGCAGTCAGTCCTCTCGGCCCACTTAGAAGTCTCGCGGTTCCCAGGATCGCTCACACCAAGCGAGCTTTTGCTGGCGCGTGGCGCGCTTCAGTCGCGACTC
>JBFKCG010000137.1:0-6222 GCA_041620675.1 Nevskiales bacterium | reverse complement strand
CTCGACGCTGGCGGCATGGCGTGGACGGGGCTTGGGGCGGCTTTCGAGCTGTGCCTGTACCTCATTCCTGGCGATGGTATACAGCGCGTCGGCACCGCTCTTGAAGCTGACCATCTCCTGCGCACGCTCCGATGCAATGCATCCTACGAGTTGCGTGATCGGCTCGAACTCACGCAGGGGGTGTTCCTTGTCGCGAAAGCCAAGCAGCGCCAGCTGTCGCAGGAAGCGGCGCACCGGGTTGTCGCGGTCCTCGAACAGGCTCTGGTCACACAAGCGCAAGCTCATCATCGGTAGTAGCAGCCTCTGGAACTCCGAACGGAAGCGTTCGCTGATGCGCGTGTCCCGAATCAGGTCAAGGAAGACAGCTTCGAGATGGTCAATGGATTCTGCTTGTGCGGGACTCAAGCTCAGGGTCGGCGGTTGCGAGAAGCTGCTCCGCAAGAGGCCGGGTTGCCAGGTCTCGGATGTCAGGTGTTGAAGCGCCTGTTGCAGGGCCGCCAGCTTGTCTTCCAGTAGTTGTGCGAAGTCAGCCGGCATCGGTGCGCCCACCGCAATGCTTGGCCAGCCCGGCGCTGACCCGGCTCCAGGGTTTGCGGTTGTAGGGTTTTTGCCCGCTGGCAGTGAGATATTTCCTTGCAGCACCGGGCTGAGCGGGGCGCAGCCAACAGTCGGCAGTACGCCACGCTGGACGAGCAGCCTGTTCAGGTCGGTGTAGAACCCGATTATTTTTGCCGTGCCGTGGTCATGATAGGCCTCGATCAGGATGGTCTTGGCCTCTACCGGAATGTCCAGCTGCTTGAAGGCCGCCAGCATTCCCTTTGCAACCACGCCTGGTGCAAACGCCTTGGCGTTGAGCTTGGCCCCGGACTGCCTGAGTGCATTCAGTCGAAGCTCGAGTGCGACAACCTCATGCCGGGCTTCGTGCAGCAAGCGGTTGACGAATTGTGCGCGCAGCACCACTTCTTGCAGGGACGGTTCGTCCAGTAGCTTTAATTCCGCGTACGGGTCTTCTTGCGCGAGCCTTGCTTGCGTGAGCGCGTCGGCAATACGCTGGTGCAGCGCGGTGGCAAGCTTCGAGTGGTTTTCGACCAGCCAGCGTTCCGCGACCTTGTAGTGCAGGGTGGTCGAGAAGCAGGTCTCGGCCTGGTTGGAATATTCGTGTGGCAGCGAGAAATCCAGTAGATCGCTGATGCGCTGCTTGAGCTCGATATGCACGAAATCGAGGAGAGCCGTCAACGCCTTCGGGTTGTCCCTGCTCATGCCGGCCTGATCGGGCTGCATTCGCTGCTCTTCATGCGACATTGGCAAGCCTGTGCCAAGTAATGCGGGCCGAGAGCCGGCATCACCAGGAAGCGCTGGGCCAACACGTGAGAGCAGAATTTCAGAATTTGCATCATGCATGAGATGACGCCGGTTGATTTGCCAACCTGATCGGTGCGTTCAGGTAAGCCGGAATTACGCCTTGCCGCCCGGGATGATGCCTGTGCAGTCAACACACCGGTCACTCAGTCATTCGCCTCTTCATTCGTCGTACTTCTCAATTGGCGCTGACAGAGAGCCTCGTAGGTCCCGAAATCACGCCTAGGGTCGAAGCGCTTTCTTCAAAAGGCTTGCCGACACGCTAACCTTGGACGGCGAGTTTCCGCTGCCCTGTTGGAAGTAGCGTTCGTTCTTGTTGTGGTGTATAAGCGGGCCGTTTTACGGGTGTTTGTGCGCAAACGGGGCTTTATTAGGGCCCTCGACGACGCTCCAGCGTTGTTTGTCCGCGTATCCGCGGCCTGCCGGCACGCAGGAGGCGTTGCCCATCACGGTGCCGCAGCAAGCTGCGCCAGCAAAGCCTTCATCCAGCAGACGTGATTACTCCCGAGCGGTTGTTGCCACAGCCTGCTGGCTTCAACAAGCAATCAAAGGGTGACTTGCCCCCTCCCAACATCCGCCCTAGACTGATTTCGCTTAAATAAAATAACGCGCCTCAGCCCCTCCGGCCCATTTGGCTCCTGGGTTGCCATGCGCACTATTTCACTGGGAGTTGCGGAATGAAAAAGATCCTCTTGGCGGGGCTGTTTTCCACGTTGTTGTATGGGCCACTGGCCGTGGCCTCCACGCATGCCTCTGCACCAGAGGATGCCACTCACCAACCCGCCAAAGTGCCGGTCAGCAAGGCTCCCTATTCCCGCACCCTGCGCAGCAATACGCCTGCGGACCTGAAGCGCCTTGGCCTGCTGCCAACCGGTATTTACGAAGGCAGTCTGCAGGTTCAGGAAAAGCAGAAATGGTACGAGGAACATTTCTACAACACCCTCGCATCCCGCAAGGTCTGGAAAGACGGCACCAGCCCCTATACCCATGAATTCGGTGGCCCCATTACCTGGGATATCGTGCCCATTCCGCAGTACGTGCCGCCGCCCTGCGACCAGCCGCAACCCACCGGCTACGACGCGGAAGGCTGTCGCATGGCCAATGCCATGTACAAGGACCTCGAGCGCACGGACCCGGAGCTGGTCAAGGAATTGCGTGAGAAACTGCGTCGCGGACGCGATGTCTGGCACAAGGGCACGTTCGGCAACCAGGACGAGGAGTACATCCAGACCGCACGCATCGTCGGCCAGGAAAATATCTGGTATCCATGGTTGGACACGCGCACCCGACCCTATCGCTTCACCAAGTGGGGCATGATCAATGATCCTGACTGTGTGCAGGGCGACGCCTCCACCAACTGGTATGACAAATGCCAGGATCCGCATTCCTCCGGTGTCCTCGGTTATCGCAAGTACCACGCTGATCCGCTCAAGGACGCCAACGGCAAGGTCATCTTTGACCCGCGCACTTCGCCTTATCGCGAAGACGAGTTGAAAAAGAATCTGCGTTATGTGGTCGGCGGTGCTTGCACCCAGTGCCATGTCGCCTTCGATCCGACCAATCCGCCCAAGGACCCGAACAACCCGAAGTGGGAGAACCTGCACGAGCTGATTGGCAACCAGTACGTCAACCAGCCCATGGGCTACATCACGGCGATCGCCAAGGACCACCCGGCCTACCAAGTGCTACAGGGCGCTCGCGTTGGCACGGTGGATACCTCGCTGCAGGCCAGTGACTTCCAGCACAACCCGGGCACGCAGAACAACATCACGGACTTCGTGAATCGTCGCGTGTTCGTGCACAAGATGAAGCACCCGATCACGGGCGAGATCAAGGAAGGCCGCACCCAGCAGATCCTCAAGGGTGGTGAGGACAGCGTGGGCGATCGCCTTGCCCTGATCCGCGTTTACGTGAACATCGGCATGTGCACCGAGGAGTGCTGGGTACCGAAGTTCCCCAAGCCGGGCACCTTCTTTGGTGAAAAATCACACCAGCGTCCATTCAGCGTCAAGCAGTGCGCGGCAGACTGCGAGGCCTGGAACCACGCTGATGCGAAGATGGGTGATCTCGCCTTCTTCCTGCTGTCAGGCGGACCCACCGACCTGATGAAGGCCAAGGACGTCGATGGTACGCCGGGCAGCAAATATATTGACCTGGCCCAGGTGCCGCGTGGTCGCGACGTGTTCGCCAAGAACTGCGCTGGCTGCCATTCGTCCTTCGTGCCCCCTGCGAACATCCGCGAGGACAAGGAAGCACTGGCGGCCTTCTTCAAAGGCCATGTGTTTGGCAGCCCGGATACCTGGCAGTACGAGTTCACCGCGGCTGAGCGCAACTCCCCCGAGTTCCAGAAGAAGTACTTGGCCAAGGACCCCAAGACCGGACGCATGCTGCCCAAGCAGTTCGTCGAGCGTGGCCTGCAATATGGCCAGGACTGGCTGGGTAACGACGAGCCCACGCCGTTCGGCGTGATCGGCACCAATATGTGCCGCGCCATGCATGACAACCATAATGATGGCCATATCTGGGATGAGTTCTCTTCGATCACTTACAAGGAAAGGCCATCGCCGGGATCGGTGCCGCGCGTACTGAACCGCATGGTGCCGGGGCTCGGGGGCGCCGCCATGGGTCGCAAGACCATTGAGGGTGGGCCTGGCTACCTGCGTAACGTCTCACTGCTCTCGCTGTGGGCGATTGCACCGTTCCTTCACAACAACGCGATTGGTGAGTTGACCAACTTGCCGGACGGCTCCATCGATTACACCGTCAAGGGCCGTATCAAGCAGTTCGAGTTGGCCATGGCTGAGCTGCTGACGTCCGATAACCCGCAGGTGACGCCACATCGTGAGCCCAAGATCACGAGGGCGACGCTGGATTTTGGCCTGGCACCGCGCGAGGACATGCAGGGCCCAATCAAGCTGCCGGTGAAGGCCGGCACACCCGTGGCGTATTTCGCGAGCTCCGATCCACATAGCCCGCTGTTCCAGAAGTGCGATGACGTGGTCGAGAACAAGGGACACCAGTTTGGCGTGGACTTGCCGGCTGCGGACAAGAAGGCACTCACTGAATTCCTGAAGATGATGTGAGCGAATTAGAGGCTGATCAGAGTCGCCCTGCCATCCTGAGCGCAGTGAAGGGTCGCGCAAGATTTTTCGCGGCGCCCGGGATGACAGGCACTCGTATCCGTAGCTTGCTTCTTTGCGCGGCACTGACACTGACCGCCTGCGGTGAGTCGCGTTCGGTCAGCGAGCGTGCCGCCGAAGCCGATCCGACCTTCGATCCCAACAGCCTGTCATACAAACTCATCCCGCCGACGGACTTGCCGCCTGAAGGCACGCGTTCCCTGTTTGATCACATCATCAAGGAGAACGGCAGCCTGCCCTATCCGTTCGAGGAACTGATGGCCTTGGTCGCCAGTTATGACGCGGAGGGTGCGCCACCCATTACCGTATTGATCCCGGATGGGCGCTCACTGCTCAAGGGCCAAGCCAATTTCCGCCAGCCACGCATCATCGTCGCGGCGGATCCGCGCCCGTCTGAGTCCGTGGCGGAATTGGGCGCACAACTGCGCGGCCGCCTGTTCCTGGGCTTTGTCGAAGGCGCGGCGGAGATCGAAGTCATCAGTTACAACGAGGCTGCCGGTCGCTTCGAGTTCCAGTTGGTTAAGGATTATCGCGAAGGCGGTTCGCCCCGTCTGGTCTATGCCAAGCGCGCCATCTGTACAACCTGCCACGCAGGCGGAGCACCGATCTTCCCTGTACGGCCGTGGGAAGAAACCAGCGGACAACCGGCGATCTCCGCCGCCATCCTTAAGGCACGCCAGGCCCAGCCCGAGGATCGCTACCATGGCGCAGCGCTGGTCAATGCACTGAGCGCGCCCGAGACCATTGATGAATTGACTGAGGTCGGCAATGTCATTCCCACCGTACAGCGCGTGTGGATTGATGGCTGCGGCAATGATGAGAAGCAAGGCTTGGCCTGTCGTCGGCAAATGCTGAAACTGGCCCTGCGCTACTTGGTCAGTCCGACCGAGATCAACGCCGAGGACCCCGAGTTCCGGCGGCTGGTCGAATTGCAGCAACCCAACTGGCCTGCCAATGGCATAGCACTGGCCAACAGCGATTTGCTGAATCGTAATCCCTTCGTTGACAAGCCGCGCCTGACGCCCTGGCAATGGCTGATGGGCTTGCTGCCTCCAAGCGGGAATTCATCCGAGGACGGCAAGCTGGATGATTTCGAGGATTTGCCGCCTTTGCGCGCGGAGCTGGACCCGCTGTCACCACGCGCACCCAAGGAGATCCTGCAACCCGGTGCGCCGACGGCAATCACCGGACTGGCGCGCATGTTCAGTGACAATGACAGGCGCCTGCTGGAAGCACAGAGTGAGTATGAGCTCGCGCGACTGCTGGCTGCGGTGGATGATCGCAGGCTGGAGCCGGTGCTGGGGCCAGCCCCCTTCCAGCGCCAGGCCACCCTGCGCGCCCTCTTGGCCGCACTCGGCATGAAGGAACTGCCGAAGACCAGCTACATCTCGACCGAGGGCATGTCGGCGCCGATCGTGGAGGGGGTCAAGCCCATCGCCATCAGCGAGGGTTCGGTTCTTGAGTTGTATGAGCATTACTGTTTTGGCTGCCATCGCGGCAACCCGAATGCCAAGCTGGATTTCATGAATGGTGCAAGTGAGGAAGAGGTCCTGGCAAACATCAAGGAGACCTCAACCATTCGCGAGGCTCTGGACTACGAGCGTTACCTCGGGACCGACAAGGCCAACAAGCTGATGCCACCGGCCAACGCCTGGCAGCGGCGCGAGCTGGATGAGGCGCGCAAGGCCGGCAAGGATGACGTCGCCAAGATGGTCGAGGTGGT
>JBFKCG010000136.1:0-6229 GCA_041620675.1 Nevskiales bacterium | reverse complement strand
ATGATCTGGTTGAATCTGCCGCGTTGCTGGATGGTGTGCGCCACGGCGAGCTGGACCAGATCATCGTGCCCGACAAGCCACTGGACGTACTGGCACAGCAGATCGTGGCCGAGGTTGGAAGTCGAGAGTGGGGCACGGAAGAATTGTTTGATCTGTGCCGACGCGCCTGGAACTATCGCGACCTGACGCGGGATGAATTCGACCGCGTGGTAGAAATGCTGGCCGAGGGTTTCTCCACCCGTCGAGGTCGGCGCTCGGCACACATCCACTTCGATGCCATCAATGGCCGTTTGCGTGCGCGCAAGGGCGCGCGCCTGACGGCCGTCACCAACGCCGGCACGATACCTGACCAGTTTGATTGCGATGTGGTCTTGTCTCCCGAAGGGTATCGCGTTGGCAGCATTGGCGAGGATTTCGCCTTCGAGAGCATTCCTGGCGACATCTTCCAGCTGGGTAACACCTCCTATCGGATCCTGAAAGTGGAAACCGGCAAGGTGTACGTCGAGGACGCCCATGGCCAGCCACCTTCACTGCCGTTCTGGTTTGGTGAGGCGCCGGGGCGCAGCGATGAACTGTCGCAGGCGGTGTCACGGTTGCGCCGCAAGATTGGCGAGTTGGCGGTAGAGGGCATGGATATCGCGCAGGCCTGGCTGGAGCAGGAATTGGCACTGCCGCCAGCCGCCGCAGCCCAACTCACGCAGTACTTGGCTACCGCACAGGCGGCGCTCGGTGTGTTGCCCACTCACGACACGATTGTCTTCGAGCGCTTCTTCGATGAGGCGGGCGATACCCACCTTGTCATCCACTCGCCTTATGGCTCGCGCATCAACCGCGCCTGGGGGCTCGCGCTGCGCAAGCGCTTCTGCCGCCAGTTCAACTTCGAATTGCAGGCTTCAGCGCTGGACGACAGCATCGTACTGTCTCTGGGGCCAACGCATAGCTTTCCGCTGGAAGATATCAAGGCCTACCTAAAGCCTGCCAGCGTGCGCGAGGTGCTGGTGCAGGCGCTGCTGGACGCGCCGATGTTTGCCACCCGCTGGCGCTGGAACGCCAGCATTGCGCTAGCCGTGCGTCGCATGCGAAATGGCCAGCGCGTTGCGCCACAGCTGCAGCGCATGAATGCGGAAGACCTGCTGGCGGTGGTTTTTCCCGACCAGCTGGCCTGCGCCGAGAACCTCAACGGCGGGTATCGCGAGATTCCCGACCATCCGCTGGTCAGGCAGACGGTGGACGATTGTCTGCACGAAACCATGGACATCTGCGGGCTGGAGAAACTGCTCGCACGTATCGAGCAGGGCGAGGTGCAGATCATTACCCGCGAGCTGACCAGCCCATCCCCCCTGGCCGAGGCCATCCTTGGTGCGCGGCCTTACGCCTTCCTGGATGATGGCGATGCAGAGGAGCGCCGTACCCGCGCAGTCAGAACGCGCGGATTGCTTGAACCACAGCAGGCTGCAGACCTGGGTCGGCTGGACCCAGAGGCCATTGAGCGCGTGCGGCAGGAGGCCCGGCCTGACATCAGCACTGCCGATGAACTGCATGATGCGCTGGTGGTGCATGGGTTCCTGACGGATTCGGAATCTTCGGGTCACGATGCCTTGTTTGAAGCACTACGCCGCGACCGCCGTGCCTGCACCCTGCAGCCGCCGGGTGGCCAGCTGCTCTACGTCGCCACCGAGCGACTGCCGGAGATCAGGCTGATCTTGCCGGAAGCATCTGTGCCTGATGACCTGCCGGTGCTCACATCAAAGTCGCCCACGGCCGAGGTTGCCCTGACTGAAATCCTGCGCGGGCGGCTGGAACTGCTCGGTCCTGTCACGGAAGAACAGTTGGCTGTGCCACTGGGTATACCGGCTGCAGCCATCCAGCAGGCCTTGCTGGCACTGGAACATCAGGGTAGTGCCATGCGCGGCCAGTTCAGTGCACCGGAGCAGTGGTGTGATCGTCGCCTGCTGGCGCGCATTCATCGCTATAGCACCGAGCGGCGTCGTGCGGAAATCCAGCCAGTGACGCCTGCGGACTTCATGCGCTTTTTGTTTCGCTGGCAGGGTCTGGGCATGGATCGTCGCGAGGGCGAGGCTGGGCTGGCAAGCGTGCTGAAACAATTGGAAGGTATCGCCGTGCCCGCAGTGGCCTGGGAAGCCGATATTTTGCCGGCACGGGTTCGTCATTACTTGCCGCAAATGCTAGATCGCCTTTGTGCGGCGGGTCGCGTGGTCTGGGGCCGCATGCCACCCGCTCCAGCTGCAACCAAGGAGGAAAGGCGCCGGACTGGGCCGGTCAAAAGTACTCCTATCGTGTTGTGTGAGCGCGAGCATTGGCGTGATTGGATGGCCGGATCCGGCGGTGAGGAAAAACCGCCGCTTTCGGCTCGCGCGGCCCGTGTACTAGGCAGCCTGGAAAGGCAGGGCGCTTCATTCTTTAGCGACCTTCTGCACGACACGGGTCTGCTGCGCACGGAACTGGAAGAAGGCCTGGCCGAGCTGGTGAGCCACGGACTGGTCACCTCGGATTCATTCGCCGGTCTACGGGCATTGATTACGCCAGCACGCAGTGGGCGTGCTGGACGCCGTCGGCCAGCGGCTCAGTCTCTCGATGAAGCCGGGCGCTGGTCATTGCAAGGTCGCATCAAGCAGCGGTCCGAGCCGTCTTCATCTTTGGCAGAGCCCGTCGTGGAGCATATCGCGCGTGCCTTACTCCGTCGCTATGGCGTGGTGTTTCGTCGGATGTTGGAGCGTGAGTCAGTCCTGCCACCCTGGCGCGAGCTGTTTTACGTGTATCGGCGGCTTGAGGCCCGTGGCGAAATCCGTGGTGGCCGATTCGTGAGTGGATTTTCCGGTGAGCAGTTTGCTCTTCCCGAGGCGGTGGGGCTCTTGCGCAAGAAAGAACAGACTGAACCCTTACTTGTTTCTATTTCAGCGGCTGACCCTCTCAACTTGCTCGGTATCATCCTGCCGGGAGAGAAGCTGGCGGCGATCCCCGGTAACCGGCTGCTGTTCAGGAATGGGACTGTGGTGGCGGTACAGGAAGCCGGGAAGGCTCGATTCCTGGAACCGGCGACGGCAGAGGTTGAGTGGGAGTGGCGTAACCTGCTGGTGCGGCAGGGCAGGCATGCCTCTTATGTCGAGCTGCCTGCATCTGCACATTAATCCGGACGTGACCATTCCCAGCAGTTAAAATACTCCAAAGCCGTGTATCGGCCTTCAATTTGGGGAAAAATCGTGGAACAAATCCTTGCGCGCTGGCTGACTGACTGGCGTCATCCGCTTGCGATCGCCAGCCTGCTGATGGTTGCCGCGATCGCTTACGGAGCCAAATTCGTCTATTTCGAGAGCGACTACCGGATATTCTTTCGCGACGACGATCCTTACCTGTTGGCTCATGAGGAACAGCAGGCCCAATACACCAAATCCGACAGCCTGTTGTTCATCGTTGCACCCGCCGATGGCGAGGTCTTCACGCGCGACACACTTTCGGCAATCGAGGCGCTGACCGAGGCTTCCTGGAAAATGCCGCTGGCAATCCGGGTCGATTCCATCACCAACTACCAGCACACACGTGCCAACGGCGATGACCTTGTAGTGGGTGATCTGGTCAAGGATGCACGCACCCTGGATGATGCCGAGCTGGCTGAGCGTCGTGACATCGCATTGGCAGAACCGTTGCTGGTCAACGGCCTGATATCCGAAAAGGGTCACGTGACCGCCGTCAATGTCCGACTCAACCTGCCAGACAACCAGCGCGAGGCGGATGCTTTCACTCCGCAGATATTTTCCTTTGCTCAGGCGCTGCAGGACCGCATCGAGGCAGAGCATCCGGGCCTGAAGATCCGCATCCATGGCCTGGTGGCAGTCAACAAGGCGTTTAACGACCTGGCTACTGCGGACGCCAGCACGCTGGTGCCTGCGATGTTCGCGGTTGTGCTACTGATGCTGACCCTGTTCCTGCGATCGGTCAGCGCCACGCTGGCGACGGTCGTGGTGATTCTCGGTTCTATCGCGGTGACGGTGGGGTTTACCGGCTGGGTCGGTTACAACATGAACCAGATCACGGTGTCAGCACCAACCATCATCCTGACGTTGGCCATCAGCGACTGCGTGCATGTGCTGTTGTTATACCTGCGGGGGTTGGGGCAGGGCCACTCACGCGTTGAGGCGATGGTGCGAACCTTGCGCATCAATGTCGTACCGGTATTCCTGACCAGCTTTACCACGGCGATCGGTTTTATCAGCCTCAACTTCAGCGATTCACCACCTTTCCGTGAGTTGGGCAACATCTGTGCCTTCGGCGTGATCATGGCCATGGTGCTGAGCCTGACCTTGCTGCCTTCGGTCATGACCCTGCTGCCGGTCAAGACTCGCAAGGGCATGGGCGAGGAAGCCAACTGGAAATTCGTGGACCAGGTCTGTGAGTTTGCCATCCGCCAGCGACGGAGCATCACGGCGTTCACGCTGGTCATCCTGGTTGTGACAGTCGCGTTCATCCCGCGCAACGACCTCAATGACAGCACCGAGGATTATTTCCGCGAAGGCAGTACTTTCCGGGAGGTCATCGACTTCACGGAGACAAACCTGACTGGCATGGATACGATTTCCTACTCGCTTCCAAGCGGTGAGCCGGGCGGAATCAGTAATCCTGAGTACCTGCGACAGGTCGAGGCCTTTGCCCGCTGGTATGCGAGCCAGCCGGAAGTGCGCCAGGTCAGCAGCTTCACCGAGATCATGAAGCGGCTCAACAGGAGCATGCATGGGGATGATCCTGCCTGGTACCGAATACCGGACGAGCGCGATCTGGCAGCGCAGTACCTGTTGTTGTACGAGTTGTCCCTGCCGTTTGGTCTGGACCTCAACAGCATGGTCAACCAGGACAAGTCAGCAACACGATTCAGCGTGAGTATCCGCGCACAAAAGGCGCAGCAACTCATTGATATTGAGGAGCGAGCGCAGGCTTGGCTGAAGGACAACGCGCCTTCCATCGCAGCGCAGGGCTCGAGCGTGTCCATCATGTTCGCGCACATCGGACAGAACAACATCTACAGCATGATCAATGGCGCCATCCTGGCCATCTTGCTGATCTCGCTGACCATGATCGTGTCATTGCGTTCCTTCAAGTTCGGCTTGATCAGCCTGTTGCCCAATGCGATGCCGGCGGCCATTGCCTTCGGCGTGTGGGGCATGCTGGTGGCTGAGGTCAATCTGGCTGCCGCCGGTGTCTACAGCATCACGCTGGGCATCATCGTTGACGATACCATCCACTTCTTTGCCAAGTACCTGCATGCACGGCGCGTGGATGGCAAAAGTCCGGAGAACGCCATTCGCTACGCCTATGCCACGGTCGGCTCGGCCCTGTTTGTCACCACGGCGGTGTTGATCTGCGGCTTCATGGTGCTGACCTTGTCCGACTTCACCCTGAATGTGACGGTGGGCACCATGTCCGCGACTATCATCGGCGTCGCGCTGGTATTCGATATGTTGTTCCTGCCCGCCTTGCTGTTGTACTTTGACAAGGCACCCGCACAGAAGGTTTAAGCCGTGAATGATGTTCACGACCTGACACTGATCCTGAAATCACGTTTTCCGATCGTCGTCATCGAGACACACGAGGAGCCACGCGCGCAGGCCTTGCTCGAACGAATCGCCAACCTTGAGCAGTGGCCTCTGTGGACCTGGAGCGTCACGCAGGGCCTGAAACGCTTCATGGTCAGCGACTCAGCTGTCTATGACACGAAGGAGCTTGCGGCGGCTTTGCGCAACATCGAGGCCAGCACAACGCTAGGGCTCTACGTATTGATGGATGCGGATCCCTTCCTGTCTGATCCGGTCAACTTGCGGCTGATCAAGGAAATCGCGCAGGGCTATCACAGAGTCGCGCGAACGGTTGTCTTGGTGGGACACAAGATCGAGTTGCCGGCGGATCTCAAGCGCATGAGCGCCAGCTTCTCGCTCTCAATGCCTGGAGCAGATCAGGTACGCAAGCTGTTGCGCGAGGAAGTGCAGCTCTGGCAGCAGTCGAATGTTGGAACCAAGCTCAAGGGTGACCCGCAAGCGGCCAGCATGCTGGTGCAGCATCTGGTCGGCATGAGCCAGGATGATGCCCGGCGGCTCCTGCGCCAATCCATTCGCGACGATGGCATGGTGACCATGGCCGACATTGAGCGTGTGCTCAAGATCAAGCACCAATCCATGGCGGATACCGGCATGCTCGACCTTGAGCTGGATTGTGGCAGTTT
>JBFKCG010000135.1:0-6265 GCA_041620675.1 Nevskiales bacterium | reverse complement strand
TTGCCTTGCACGCGCGTGCCATCCTGGGTTTGCCTATCCCGAATATTCATTCGCAGGGCCCGTCGGCGTCCTGTGCCTTACTGGTCGAGGGCAACTCAGGCAAGGTCTCCTTTGGCAGTATCGGAGCGGCATTAACCGAACCAGACACCGCGTTGCGGTTGTTTGGCAAGCCTGAGGTGCAGGGCCATCGCCGCATGGGGGTGACCTTGGCACGTGCACCCAGCATCGAAGAAGCACGCAGCAAGGCTGTACGTGCCATGCAATCTATTCAGATCGAGCTTTAGGCGCAGCAACACATGTTTCGCAACATCCTCGTGTTATGCACGGCCAATATTTGTCGCAGCCCATTGGCCGAGGGAATCCTCCGCTTCAAGCTTTCGGGTGCCCCTGATGTGCAGGTCCGTTCCGGAGGAGTCGCAGCCATCGTGGGCGCAACCCCACATCCGATTGTTCTGGATATGCTGAGCGAAGTAGGCATTGACAGCATGACAGCACATCGCGCTCGTCAATGTGATGGTGAGATGCTGCGCCAGTCTGATTTGGTCCTGGTCATGGAGCAGGCTCACCTCAAGTGGCTGTCAAGCGCGTACCCCCAGTTTCACGGCCGCAGTTTCCTGATGGGCCATTGGCGGGATCGCGCAGAAGTTCCGGATCCGATTGGCCAGCCACGGGCAGTTTTTGAATCCGTTCGCGACCTCATCCAGGATTATGCCGATGACTGGATTGAACGCATCCGCGTAAGCTAGCTATGGTGCAGGGCCGGGACTGACAGTCTCGACGTCGGGGCGCAGGCGTACTTCGGCCTGCTGCATGCTCTGGCTGCCATGGCGTCGTTCGAATTCGGCCTGCTGGGGTCGTATGTACTCAGACACCGCGGTTGCCTCAATTCCGAGTGCTGATAACTGCGCCTGTACATAATCAGCACGGTTTTGGGCCAGAGCGACATTATTGAAGCTGCCGCCATCACCACGCAGGCTCGCGTTGCCCGCGACCTCGACTTCGTTGACGCCCCAACGTCCCAGTGCCCATGCGATTGCCTGGAGCCGCTCCATTTGCGGTTCGTCGAGTACAGACGATCCCGTGTCAAAAAACAGGATTGGAAGCGGTTGCACCGGCGGAATTACCTTGACGTCACGGGCAGGAAATCGCTTCTTCAGCTCGGATTCGTAGGCCATCAGGGTCATCAGGTTGATGCCTTTGACCCGGCGGGGGTAGACCAGCACCAGGCCATTTGCCTCGTCTGCCTGTACCGATTGCAGAGGAAGCCAGGTCAGGCTGTGAATGGCCGTCACGATGTTGTCTTCTGCTTTTCGCCTGGCTGCCAGTGCAGGGGGTGCAATCGTGGTGCGTCCCGCATCGGTTTCCGCGCGATTGTCCAGGCTGGCCTCGGGGTTGGCGAGCACGATCTGGTCCAGCCGCAAGGTGACCTTGCTATTGAGGCTCTTGTTGAGCAAATCGGTCAATGAGCTTTCGGCTTGTGCATGGTACCTGCGTGTGAGCACCAACGCGTCCAATACGACCGACTGGCTACCCCGGGTAGTGATGTTGAGCGTGCTCAACCTGCCGCCATCCTGCTCGAATTCGCTGGCAATGGCGTTGCGAACGACTTTGGTGACCAGGGCCTGATAGGCGATGTCTTTCAAGGCCAGGCCAAGCGGCAGCGACAAGGCGGTGAAAACGGCGAGGATCAGCAGAGTCTGCCAGATGGTGTGGTTCTTGCTGTGGTGGCTGCCAAAACCGTACCACTTGGCCAGTGCAGTGACACTGAGTGCGATCGCCAACAGGTTGGTCATGAACAGGAAGAATGAGCCTTGCGCAATCTGCATGTTCCAGACGGCAAGTCCATAGCCTACGACAGCTAGCGGTGGCATCAAGGCCGTTGCAATGGCGACACCTACGATGGCCTCGCCCTTGCGCTTGACGATGGCATAGCCACCGGCGAGGCCGGAAAGGATAGCCACCAGAAGGTCGAAAAGGTTGGGTTGTGTGCGCGCAAGGATTTCCGGCGTCACTTCGGTCAGGGGCGAGAGTTTTACGATCAGGTACGAAATGCCAATGGACAGCAACACCCCGGACGTGACGCCAACCATTGATGTCCTCAGCTGCCTCAGGTCAAGGATGCACAGTGACAGTCCAAATGACATGATCGGGCCCATCAGCGGCGAGATCAGCATGGCGCCAATGACTACAGCAGGAGATGACAACAGCAGGCCCAGGATGGCGATGCCGCAGGACATGGTCACCATGAACGCGTAGCGGGTGGTAAAAACACCGTCCTCGCGCACGTGGTTAACCACTTCGTCGTGCTCGAGGCTTTCCATGAAGTGCTGGCGACGCCAGCTGTCCAGGTTGCTCAGGCGCGCAGTCAGCGTATCGCGGGCTGATTTGACGTGTCGCTTTACCATGGCATGTCGATCTTTTCGGTCGGGGCCGATTGGCCCATGTGGAGGCGCGAGGGTACGCCGGTTTTGATGACGCTCAATAGCGTATCAGCCCGATGCAGGTTTTTCTCAGGGCGCAATACTTTCGTCAGAGGCCCATCTGGCGCGCGGCCAGATCCTTCATGATCTCCAGTGAGCCGCCACCGATCGTCAGGACCTTGGTTTCGCGGTAAATTCGCTCGACCTTGGTATCGCGCATATAACCGGCGCCACCAAATACCTGCATGGCTTCGTTGGCCACGAATTCGAGCGTGGTCGTCGCAAGGTTCTTGAGCATGCACAACTCGGCCACTGGCATTTCTCCCTGGTCACAACGCCAGGTCAGCTCGTCCATGTAGGCCTTCACCCCATTCAGGCGGGTGGCCATGTCCACGATCTTGTGACGAATCACCTGGGATTTGATCAGGGGTTTGCCAAAGGTCGTGCGCTCGCGGGCGTAGGCGATGGACTCCTCCAGGCACACCTTGCCGAAGGCCCATGCTTGCGCGGTCAGTCCCAGCCGCTCGCTGTTGAAGTTCTTCATGATGGCGATGAAGCCCGCATTTTCCGGACCCAGACGGTTGGCAACCGGAACACGACAATCCTTGAAATACAGTGTTGCGGTGTCCGAAGCCCACCAGCCCATCTTTTTCAGCGGCGTTCGTGACAGTCCTGGTGTATCGCCTTCCACCACGAGCAGGGACACGCCCCCGAGGCCTGCATCTCCCGTGCGTACCGCGACGGTCATGACATCTGCACGCAGGCCGGAGGTAATGAAGGTCTTGGAGCCGTTGACGATGTAGTCATCGCCATCGCGTTTGGCCGTGGTCTTGAGGTTAGCAACGTCAGAGCCACCCGAAGGCTCCGTGATTGCCAGTGCACAGATTTTCTCGCCTGCGAGCACGGGCGGAGCGAAGCGTTGCTTTTGCTCGGGTGTTCCGACCGCGAGGATCGGGGGCAGTCCAATGCCGAGGCTGCCCAGTGCTGCAACCACGCCACCGGAGCCCGCTCGTGCGAGCTCTTCCATCATGATCGTCTTATAGAAGGAGTCGGGGATGGGGATGCCGCCGTATTCTTCTGGGTAACCTAAACCGAGCACACCGGCCTGAGCCGCCTTTATGTATAGCTCGCGAGGCACTTCACAGGCCTCATCCCATTCATTGACGTAAGGCGAAATCTCGCGCTCTACGAAACGCCGGATCTGGTCGCGGTAACTTTCGTGTTCGCTGGTGTAATACGGGCTGGGCTTGGGCATCGTGACTCCGCTGTGGTATTCCGCCGTACCTTGAGCCTGATATTGGTTCGGCTGATGAAGGTTCGGGACAGGGATGATGCCATGCAGGAGAGGGTAACGGGAATTATCGATTTCGGTGTAGATGGTGCTGCAGTGCTATCCTCTCACCTGAAAAATGTGGTGTGTCTGCGGGGGATTCAAAATCATGCGTGGTATGACTCATTGGGCAGTCGTGAGTGTGCTGCTATCAATTACCGTTTCCGGATGTGGGGGGAGCAGTGGCAAGTCGGAAGATACGCCAACTGCGGCATCCGCCCAGTTTGCCAACAGCCAGCTTGCGCAATGCGTCAGTAGCAGCCAGTGGCTGAAAGTGGGCGAGGGACTGGATGCGCCAAGCCAGAGGCTGGAAGTTCCGATACCGACGGTTGGGGTTGCCTCGGGTGCCTGCAGTCGTAACGACCAGTTTCGCTTTGGCTCGGGGCTTTATGACATCACCGGGCCTGTCGCAAACACCAGTGGCATGGGTTGGGAATACCCGCTGCAGGTCTTCAGTGGATTGCACACACGACTCTACGCGCGCGCTTTCGCGATCGAATCACCCTGTAATGGCAAGCGCATCCTGTTCCTTTCGGCGGACATCGGGATCCTGTGGCCCGCGTTGCGCAAGGGGGTGCTGGCCGCGATAGCCGCTGATCCTGAGCTATCAAAGTCTTACCACGCCGAGAACGTGATGCTTTCGGTAACGCATACGCACCAGGGGCCGGCAGGATATTCGCATGATGATGGCGGCAACCTTTTTCACTGGGGCTTTGACGACCTGAACTATCGCATCATCGTGGCAGGCATGATCGAGGCCATTCGCCTCGCCCATGCCAATATCGAGGCACACCCGTCAACAGCACCCATTACGCTCGCCATTGATGAGCTTCTGAATACCAACGTCAATCGCTCTCGGCAGGCCTTCGTGCTCAATAGCGAAGCGGAACGTAATGAGTTTCTCAATAGCCGAGGTGAGCCGGTCGACGTGAATAAGCGCTTCGTGCAGGTCAACCTCGTGCGCCGCAATGGTTCAGCCGTGGGCGTAATCAACTGGTTTGGCGTGCACCCGACCATACTGGGCCCGGAACTGGATCTTGTTGGCTCAGATCACAAGGGATATGCCTCGCTTGGTTTCGAGAAGATCATGGGCAGTCGTTATGATGCATCGGCAGGCGCGGATAACTTCGTTGCCGCGTTTGCCCAGGCCGATGAGGGAGACTCCTCGCCGAATATCCGCATACCGGAAAAAATCTGGCCGGATCCGGAGCGTGGTGGCGGCAAGGATCCCTACGAGTCCAACGCGATTGCCGGTACCAAGCAGCTGGCCAAGTCACTGACCCTGTTCAAGAAGGGAAATGACTTGGTTGGGCCGGTGGATTACCGATTCTTCAACGTGCCGATAGACAAGATCACCGTTACCGATCCGGTGGTGCTGGGTAACCTGCGGCACCCACCGGAGCTCGATGCGGCGGAAAAACGCACCTGCAGTGGAACATTGGGGGTGTCCTTTGGCGCTGGTGCAGAGGACGGGCGCGGGCCGGGTCAGGAAGGCGTCAGCTGTAAATCCTCGCCCGATGTCATTGCCGCCGCAGCCGCTGATTTTCAGGTCTTGCTGAGTGAGCCGATCCCGCCATTTAACGCGTGGGATGCCGATATACCCAGCAATATTGCCTCTACCGCGGTCTTCTGCAATCGAAGTAAGTTCCAGCAGCCTGATGGTGATTATTCCTGCCAGGCCGAGAAGCCGGTGTTCCTGCCGTTGGGTCCGCCCGTTCTGCCTTTCCAGATATTCCGCGTCGGCAACCTTGCCATCCTGGCGCTGCCCTGGGAGGTTACTACGATGTCGGCACGACGACTGCGCAAGGATATGCTGGATGTATTGGCACCGGTTGGCGTGGATACCATCATCATTGCGGGTCTGGTCAATGATTATGTGAATTACCTGACGACCCGAGAGGAATACTCCTCGCAACAGTATGAAGGCGCTTCAACCCTTTACGGCCCCTGGACGCTGGCTGCCGTACAGCAGGAGTCTCGCAAGCTTGCCAAAAGCATGCGAGACGGCAGCGCAGCGCCTGACGGACCAGCCACGCCTGCGGGAGGATCGCCTGGTTTAAGAAGGCCGCCCTACCTGATTTCCGACATGCCTGGCCGCGGTGGGAGCTATGGGACGCTCATCGCAGATGTGCCTGCGAGTGCGACACCAGGCGAGACGGTGCGCGCGGAGTTCCAGGCCGGTTATCCTCGTAACGACCTGCGCATCCAGTCCAGCTATGTTTATGCCGAACGAAAATCAGCCGATGGCAGCTGGCTGCCGGTTGCCCAGGATCGTGATCCGGAATTGCTGTTCGTGTGGAAGCCCATGGTCCCCTCGCAAATACCGATAGATCCCGCCGTGGTCGGTCCCTCCACAGCAGAGGCGGTATGGACCATTCCGCGCAATACACCGCCCGGCATCTACCGCCTGAGGCATGTGGGCGCATCGACATCCTCCCCGCAGCAGGCTGCAACGAGTTACGAGGGAGTGTCCAGCGAGTTTGCTGTTGCCGGTACCCCGGCCCTTTGTCCCTAG
>JBFKCG010000134.1:0-6291 GCA_041620675.1 Nevskiales bacterium | reverse complement strand
TATCTGGAAACAGGTAACACCCAGGCCATTACCGCACTGTCGCACGGCATTTTCTGGCTGGTGCTGGCCTCGTTGCCTTTATTTCTTGTCTTGCCTTTGCTGATTCGTCTTGGCTGGGCGTTCTGGCCGAGCCTCGCAATCGCCTGTGGCATTACCGCAGGGACATACTCGGCGCTGGTTTGGCTGCTGACTCGGCTCGGTGTTTCGCTATGACTCAGGCCTTGAACTGGCCCGACGCCACATTTCTGACCTCAGGCCAGAAACTCAGGCCCTGATCTCGCCAGCTTTCGCCCGTGCGAGCCATTTCTCGACCTCGCTATCAATGACCTTCATCGCGCGTGACTTGAAAGGCAGGAACAGGAAAGGCACATCCATGTCCGACTCGATGGTATGTGGCTTGATCTCGATCACGGTGGTCAGCGTCATGCCCTTTACCTTGAAGGAAACCTCGGCCTTGGTGTCGCTTTTCCAGCTTGTCCGCGGGTGATACTCCGGGAACTTGCGAGAGTAAACGTCCATCGCGGTCGCGATGGCTTGCTTGGCTTGGGCCTGGCTGACGCCGTGACGTATGACATGTTTCATGGCGTCATCCTATCTTGCCTTCGAGACCCATTGCAGTAGTAAATTTGCAGCAAGCCCGCAGGCGACAATGACAGCGGCCATAGGTACGGCGCTGCCGTCATACCAGTGGCCGACGATCGTTGCCGTACATCCCGCCACCACAAACTGCAGTGTCCCCAGCAAGCCGGAGGCCGCGCCAGCGCGATCGCCAAAAGGCGCCATGGCCGCGGCCACCGAATTGGGAAAGGTAAAACCCAGGCTGGTGATGCAGATCCACAGTGGTATCAATATCCCGTTTAGCCCGCCAAACCCCGTGAGGGTAGCCGTGAGCAGCACGAGACCTGCGAGCAGGTAGATCGCAATGGCAGCACGCAGTACGTGCTGTGCCGGAAAACTGTTCAGCAGCCAGCGATTCACTTGGGAAGCCGCTATCAGGCCAAAGGCATTGGCACCGAAAATGCTCGCGTAGTGACCCGGCGTGAGGCCGTAAACCTCAATGAAGACAAATGACGAAACTGTGATGTAGGCAAACATGCCGCCCTGGGCCGTACCGCCAGCCAGGGCATAGCCCATGAAGCGGCGGTGTGACAGCAGATGGGCATAACCCTTGATTGCGCTGGTGAAGCTCAGGCGGGTGCCGGGTGGGGGGTAATGTGTCTCCGTGATATTCAGGAACACCGCAATCAGACAGGCCGCGGCAAATAGCGCCTGCACGTAAAAAATGGCCTGCCAGCCAAGGGTTTCCAGGACAACACTACCGAGCAAAGGCGCGAGGATTGGGGCAACGCCGATGACCAATAACAATAACGACAGGATTCTGGCCATGTCCTGAGGCTCGAAGCGATCCCGAACCATGGCACGGGTCATGACAACGCCGGCACAGCCGCCCAACGCCTGCAGGAAACGCAGACCGATCAGGGCTGACATGCTGGGTGCAAGCGCACAGCCCAGGGTGGCGACGATGTAGAGCGCCAGCCCAAACAGCAGGGGTCGACGACGGCCGAAACGATCTGAAACGGGTCCGTAGATGAGCTGGCCGGTGGCCAGCCCGGCAAAGAACAAAGCCAGGCTCAGCTGGGTGGCACTGGGGTCACTGCCGAAATGCCGCTGCAGTGTCGGCAGGCCTGGCAGATACATGTCGATGGACAGCGGCCCTATGGCTACCACCGCCCCGAGGATCAGGATCCAGCGCTTGTTCATGGGGCGGCATTCTAGACTATGGTAGTAGGGTGTCCCGAAACGACCAAAACAAGTCCGGCACGGACAAGACCGCGCATGCGGCTGTCTCTAGGGTGGTGAAATGCGCGATTACATCCAGAAAGTATTGATGCCACGGCTGCTGGTCACCTGGTTTGCCCTGCGCTGGCCAGGGATCGTGTGGGCCCGGACTTTGCGGTTGTTGGGGTTACGGGCGCAGATCGAGTTGTACTTTGCGTTCGATGACCCCTATAGCGTAGTGGCATTGCCATTGCTTGAGGTGGTTGAGCGTCGCCGTGCGGAGCTGAGGCTTTACCCGATTATCGAGCGGGGCATCGCGGGTGATCCGGCGCTCAATCAAAGGCGTCGTTTCTCGCTCACTGATAGCCAGCGCCTTTTGCAACGCAGGGGTTTGGCGTTGAAGCGAAGGAGCGTGCTTTCACCTGAGGACACGGCTTTCCTGGCGTACTGGACTGAATCATTGCGCGGTCAAGCCTGCATGCAGGCCTTCACGTCGGCTGCCTTAAAGCGGCTTTGGCTGGAGACAGATGGCCCGATTGACCAGGATGAGTACGCATTGCTGTTCCAGCAGGTCGCAGGGCATGCGCCGCCAGCTACCAGTGAGGTTATCAGGCAGGCGGTAGCCAACAACCATATTCGACAGTTGCGCAAAGGACACTGGGAGTCACCCGCCGCCCGCGTCCAGGGCGAATGGTTCTTTGCGCATGAGCGCGTTCCCCAGATCGAGGAACGCCTGTCCTACCTGGGCTGGTAACGATGAGCAGCCATCAAGTCGAATTCTTTTTCTCCTTCCGCAGCCCGTATTCCTACCTGGCCGGGCCGCGCGCCTTCGCGCTGGCGGAGCGCTATTCCATTGAGCTCGTCTTTCGTGGCATTCGCCCCATGGCCATGCGGGGTCAGCCCCTGCCGCTGGCCAAGCGGCTTTACATCCTGCGTGATGCCAAGCGAGAGGCCGACCGGATTGGCATGCCTTTCGGGAAAATTCATGACCCCTTGGGTGAAGGCGTGTGGCGCTGCCTGACCATCGCTGAACATGCGGCGAAGGCGGGATTGCTGCGTGAATTCGTGCTCGCTGCGAGCCAAGGAATCTGGGCAGAAGGCGTGGATGTCGCCAGCGATGGACCACTGCGTGCCTTATGCGAACGCGTTGGGCTGCGGTGGGGGGATTGCGATGCCGCTATTGCCAATACGGTCTATCGCAGCCGTGTCGAGGACAACACTGCGCAGCTGGCGCGACTCGGACAGTGGGGCGTGCCGGTTTTTACCTTCGCTGGCGAAGCTTATTGGGGGCAGGATCGCATGGAAGACCTTGAGGCTGCCTTGCAAAAAGCAGGTCTGCATCGTGGGCATGTTCACCCAGAATTGGACCAGGTGAGTAACGGGGAATCGTCTTGAGCCTGTTGCACAAGGTTTCGGCATGGCTGCGTGAGCCATTGGCTAGTTTTGTATTACTGGGCTTGTTGATTTTCGCCATTGACCGCCTCGCCATTCGTGGTGACAGCAATTTGGGCGCGGCATCCACACATATTGTCATCACCGCCAGCCAGCAGGCCACGCTGGTGGAGAACTTCAGGTCTGAGCACGGGCGTGCGCCAACCACTGAGGAATTGCAGGCACGACTTGATCGGTGGATAGAGGAGCAGGTGTTGTATCGGGAGGCGCTGGCACTGGGACTGGATCGCCGAGACGCCATCGTCCAGCGGCAACTAACCCAGAAAATGCGTTTCCTCATTGAGGACGCCACGCTGCTTCCGGAACCTTCGCAGGCAGAACTGCAGGCATGGCTCGATCAATATCCGGAACGTTATGGGCAGGGCCCGGCGGTCAGCTTCGAGCAGGTATTCCTGAGTCGGGGTCGCCACGGGGACCGGCTGCACGCCGAGGCCGAGCGTGTCGCGCAACAACTACAGCGGGATCCACGGGCCTTCGTCGGATTGGGTGACCCGTTCCTGGTTGGGCAATCCGTCACTGCGGCTGACTCGGGACGCTTGCGGCGGGAATTCGGGGCAGACTTTGGCGCCGCTTTGGCGAAAGTGCCGCCAGGGCAGTGGTCGGGACCCATTGCGTCTGGGTTTGGCCTGCATTTGGTGAGGGTCACAGACCGCACGTCATTGATACCCGCCAGGCTTGAAGCGGTCGAGGATCGCGTTCGGTTGGACTACCAGCTGGCGCAACGTGAGGCACGCAACCGTGAGGCCTTGGTGCAGTTACGCGCGCGCTATCGCATCGAATACGAGGATAGTGCAGGTTGAAACGCTACCTGCCTTTCATCCTGTTATGGGTGACGAGCCTGCCCTCATTGGGGCATGAGCTGCAATCCGTGGCCTTGCGTCTGGATGAGCTCCCGAACGGGCTGGTTCAGGCCACGCTTAAAACGCCGCTATCGCGTGAGGGTGAGCCGGTGGCAGTTGTGCCGCATTTTCGCGGGGGCTGCAGGCCGATAGGAGAGGCGCGCGTAGAACGCCAGCCCGAGATCGTACTGCGGCAATGGCGTGTGCAGTGCAGCGGCGATCTCTCTAGTCAAGTCCTCACCATCGAGGGCTTGAGTCCACGCATGCCGGATGCCGTGGTAACGACGCAATTTATGGACGGCAGCGTGCAGACAGCGGTGATGGACCGCAATGATCCTGTCCTGCCGCTGCGGAGGACCACGCTGAGAATGGCTCCGGCTGAACTCACGGCCTATATCCCAATCGGCATACAGCACATCCTGCTGGGACCAGACCACCTGCTTTTCGTCTTGGGACTGATGCTAGTCGTGTTTGCTTCAGGCCGGCGTATGCGCACACTCGTGTTGGCATTGACTGCCTTTACGCTTGCACACAGCCTGACGCTGGCATTCGCCACGCTCGGTATTTGGGGTTTGCCTGCGAAACCCGTTGAATTACTGATTGCGATGAGCATCTTCCTGCTGGCATGGGAGTTGGCAAAAGCGCCGGTACGACAAGCGCAAGGATTGGCCCCAAGTCTGACCCTGCGCAATCCCTGGCAAGTGGCATTTGTTTTTGGCCTGTTGCATGGCTTTGGTTTTGCCGGCGCACTGGCGGATGTTGGCTTGCCTGAGCAGGCACGCGGTTGGGCGCTTCTGCTGTTCAATCTCGGCGTTGAAATCGGCCAACTGTTGTTCGTACTGATGGTCCTTTGTTCATTGGCACTCGCGACTCGACTTTTTAACAAGCCATGGTCTCAGGCCCATGCCAATGGACTCGTCGTGCTGTTGGGAGGGGTGGCGAGCTACTGGACGTTGGATCGTGGCATGGCGTGGCTGGAAGTGCTGAGGCTGGGGGCATGAGAATGAATCATAAGATTAAGAAAGGCCTGTTGGCTGTGCTGCTCTGCCTTGGACTCAGCGGCTGCGGAGGAAGCAGCAGTTCCGATTCAAGTCGTGGTGGCACTGTAGATAGGGGCGGTTCCGATGACGGCCCGGTCGCTGGGCATTGCGCGGACTATCGAAAGTCCCGCAAGAATGCCTATTTCGGCGACCTGCATACCCATACCTCGTATTCGCTGGATGCCTATTTCTTCAATGCGGCAAATGATCCTCGTGCCGCACACCGTTTTGCCAAGGGCGAAGTGGGCGGCTTGCCCGCATTGGGCAGTGATGACCCTTATAAGAGGGCAAGAGAAGTCAGCATCGGCCGACCGCTGGACTTCAACGCGGTGACCGACCATGCGGAATTCATTGGCGGTTTTGTCTATACCTGCGGACATACGCCGCAATCGCAGCAGTTTTGCGATGACCGCATCGGCAAGGGCATTCGCGACAACATTGTGGCTATCGCGCAAGGTGACACGCCCCTGACACAGCTGATCCTGCAGTCACTGGTCGGACAGAGCCCTACCAATATCTCGGCCTGGCAGGCCACCAAGCAGATCAATGACGAGGAATACGAGCCCTGCAAGTTCACGACCCTGCATGGCTATGAGAACACCTCGAACGAGCAGTCGCAGATGTTCCATCGCAATGTCATCTTCAAGGGTGATACCCAGCGCATGCCCTTGAATGTGTTTGGTGCGGCACGACCGGATTCGGCACTCAACCCGCAGAATGGCAACGATGACTGGGACCTGTTTGATAACCTCAACCTGACTTGCAAGCAGGTTCCCGGCTGCGATGTGCTGACAATCCCGCATAACAGCAACTTGTCAGATGGGCGCATGTGGCTACCGATGGAGCCGGGTAGCGGCATCCCACTGGGACGAAAGCTGGATTCGACAGATGTGTACATCCCAATGAGCGTGGCGGATGCCCAGCTGCGCCGCAGCCTGGACCGATCCGTGGAGCTGACACAGCACAAGGGCCAGTCGGAATGTGCCGTGGGTGTGCACGGGGATTATCTGGAGGGTGAGGAATCCGCCTGCGATTTTGAGGTCAGCAAGAGCGTCTGTCGCGGACTGCCCGGTGATCCTACGGACTGTGCGCAATTCTGCAAAGGGGATCCTTTGACTGATCCGAACTTCTGCAGTCACCGCACGCCGCCCAGCAATGTGGTGGACCTGTGCGGGCTTACG
>JBFKCG010000133.1:0-6362 GCA_041620675.1 Nevskiales bacterium | reverse complement strand
GATGCCAACTTCAATGGCACCGACAGCTTCACGTACACGATCTCCGACGGCAATGGCGGGACCGATACCGCCACCGTGAACCTGACGGTGAATCCGCAGAACGATGCACCGGTGGCCAACGCCGACGCGCGCACGACCGGCGAAGACGCAGCGGCGCTCTCCGGCAACGTGATCAGCGCGCCCAATGCCGGCGAGCAGGCCGACACGGACGTCGACGGTGACACGCTCACCGTGTCCGGGGTGGCGTTTGGCGCGACGGCGGGGACCGTCGGCGCGGCGCTCTCCGGCGCCTACGGCACGCTGACGCTGAATGCCGACGGCAGCTACAGCTACGCAACGAATGCGGCGGCGCAGGGTCTGGATGACGGTGAATCGGCGAGCGACACGTTTGTGTATTCGGTGGCCGACGGCCAGGGCGGAACGTCGACGACGACGCTGACGATCACGGTGACGGGCACCAACGACGCGCCGGTGGCGGTGGCGGACACGGGCACGACGCTGGAAGACACGCCGGTGACGCTCAACGTGCTGGCGAACGACTTTGACCTGGATGGTGACGCGCTGACGATCACCGCGATCGATGGCACGGCCATCGTGGCGGGCGGGACGGTGGCGGTGGCCAACGGCACCGTGACCTTGAACGGTGACGGCACGCTGAGCTTCACGCCCGACGCAAACTACAACGGTCCGGCCGCCTTCACCTACACGGTGAGCGACGGCACGGCGACGGCGACGGCGGGTGTCAGCGTCAACGTCACCCCGGTCAACGATCCGCCGGTGGCGGTGGCTGATACCGCCACCACGGCGGAAGACACGCCGGTCTCAGGCAACGTGCTCGCCAACGACACCGACGCCGACAGCGGCGCGACGCTCGTGGTCACCCAGTTCAGCATCGCCGGCGTGGCGGGCAGCTTTGCCGCCGGCAGCACCGCGACCATCGCCGGCGTCGGTACGCTGACCATCGGCGCCAATGGCGTCTATACGTTCACGCCAGCCGCCAACTACAACGGCGCCGTGCCCGTCGCCACCTACACGATCAGCGACGGCACCGCGAGCGCATCCGGCACACTGACCCTCACGGTCACGCCGGTCAACGACGCCCCGGTCGTCGGCACCGCGACCGCGCGGATCTCCGAGGAGGGGCTGGCCGGGGCCAACACCGACACGACCGGCAGCCCTGACACGACCAACCTGGTTGTCGCTGGCGGCACCGTGGCGATCACCGACGTTGACAGCTCGAGCTTCAGCGTCGTGCTGACCGCACCGCCAGGCATCTACACCTCGGGCGGCGTCGCCATCACCTGGAGCGGCAGCGGCACCGGCACGCTCGTCGGTAGCGCCGGTGGCCGCACCGTCGTCACGGCCACCATCGCCGCCAACGGCGCCTACACCGTCACGCTGTCGGGTCCGATCGACCACGCCGGCAGCGGCGAGGACGTGCTCACCCTGCCGATCGGCGTGCGCGTCTCGGACGGCAGCGGCGGCGTGACCACGAGCACGCTGTCGGTACAAATCGAGGACGACAGCCCCCTGTTCACCGCCGCGCCCGACTCGGCGCTCATGGCGCCCAGCGCCGGGGCGCTACTGACCGGCGACCTGAACCTCGCGCTCGGTGCCGACTCCGGCGCGACCGCGCGGGCGCAGTTCACCGGCAGCGTCGACGCCAGCGGCAACATCATCGGCACCCACACCGCCGAGAATGGCAGCACCGTCACGCAGCCGCTGACCTACCAGGGCATGACCCTGCGCTACGTCCCCGGCGCCACGCCGGGCTCCCTGATCGCGCGCGCCACCGACGGCACCGACGTGTTCACGGTGACGCCGGACCTGGCGAACGGCCAGTACCAGGTGACGATGCTGCAGACGCTTGACGCGGCGGTGTACACCGCCGGCACTTTCGGCTCGCTCAGCGGCGGCAACACCGCCGGCGTCTACGACTACGGTGACCTTCAGAACAAGTTCTCGATCGCCGTGAGCGGCACCAGCGGTGGCCTCACCTCGACCGTCAACACCAACAACGGCTACTTCGGCGTCGCCAACAACTTCATCGACCCCACCGAGCGCCTGACGCTCCTCTTCGACGCGCCGATGAACGCGGTATCGCTGAGGCTCGACAACCTGTCGGCAAGAGAGCGCATGCGCTGGAACGCGTACGATGAGAGCGGCAACCTGGTCGGCAGCGGCATCATCGCCGGCACCGGCACCGGAGGCTCGGACCAGACGGTCACCCTGCCCTCGTCCGCATTCAACGACGGCGAGTTCCGCACGTTGACCTTCGAGTCGGTCGGCAACAGCAGCTACCGCGTGGCCCTGAATTCGGTGACCGGCGAGAGCCCGGAGACCCTGCAGACGACCCTCCTGTCCGTCACCGGCGTCGACGCCGACGGCGACATGACCGCCGCCCAGAGCATCAACCTCCTGTTTGACCGCGACGGCTCGCTCGCCGCCGGCAACGGCGGTGTCGCCATGGCCGGTGGCTCGGCCAACGAGACCCTGGTTGGCGGGGCAGGCGCAGACAACATCAGCGGCGGCGGCGGCAATGACCTTATGACAGGTGGCTTGGGTAGTGACGTATTCGCATATACGCTGGGCGATCAAGGCACGCCCTCGAGCCCTGCGGTGGATACCATTACCGACTTCAACGCGACGTCCACCTCGGCCGGTGGCGACACTCTGGACCTGCGCGACCTGCTGCAGGGTGAAGATGCAGGCAACCTGACCAATTACCTGCACTTCGAGCAATCTGGCTCTAATACTATCGTCCAGATCAGCAGCAACGGAAACTTCGGCGCTGGCTACGACCCGAGCCAAGTGGACCAGACCATAGTCCTGCAGGGCGTGGACCTGACCGCCGGTGGCAGCATGGCGGACTTGCAGATCATCCAGGACATGATCCAGAAGGGTAATCTGATGACGGATTGATGCCAGGTCGCCACAAGCATACAAAGCACTTAAGGTAGGCATATGGACAAAACCGTATACATCGCCAGAGCCAAGGATGGAAGCGTGGCATCCGTCAGCCTGGTCAGCGATGACAGGCATGATGAGCCCCTGTCAGGCAATTCGCCGGAGCTCACGGAGTTTTACCGGCAAACCTATGGAGAAGAGGCGCGCTTCGTCGAGAGTGACCTGGCGCTGGTTCGAGTCCTTGAGGATTTGATTGAGGTTCTGATAGACAAGGATGTGTTGCGGTTCACAGACTTGCCGGCTGCCGCCCAGAAAAAACTGGTAGAGCGCAGATCCATCCGCGGCCTCACGCTTTTTTCCGATTCGGATAACGGCATTATCTAAATTCAGTCCAGCTTGATGCCAGGGCCTGTCATGCCGTCGATACCGAGGCTGGCAAGGCAGTCGATTTCCGCCTGACTGCTGACGCCGCCGGCAATGGCCTTCACGCCAATAGCATGGGCAACGACGCAGACGCCCCTCAGAAAAGCCTGGTTGCCCGGGTCTTTGTCAATGTCCCTGGTAACGGTTGTATCGACTTTCAGATAATCCAGCCCGACATCGTGCAGTTCCGCGATTTTCGAGAAGTTGGGGCCCACATGCTTCAGGCCGATCTTGCAACCGAGAGGCTTCAGGGCCAAGCAGAATGTCCTGAACTCGGGCTGGTGGTGGATGGCGTCGAACTCGTTGATATCCAGCAATAGCTTTCCTGCCTTCACGCCCGGCTCGCGCAGCCGCTGGATCATGTGGTCCTGAAACTCGTGGTTACAAATGGCATCGAGTGAGAGGTTAATAGAGAGCGCAAGCTTGTCACGGACGATGGTATCCACGGCGTTATCAAAGACCAGTTGGTCCAGTTGGGTCATGAGGGCGAGGCGGGCCGCCCACGGAACAAAGCGCCCAGCCGGCAGCCAGTCCTGGGCAATTCTCAGTTGTGCGGGGGCTTCGTAGTGCAACAACGTGCCCTTGGAGGAGATAACCGGATACTGGCAGAGCATCAGGTTCTCAGGCTTCAGGGCTGACTCAAGGGCCGCGCGCCAGTTGGCAAGGTTGCTGGGCAGGTTCTGGTTGTCTTCATCCAGTCCTGCATCAATATGCAAGCGATCCTGGCTTTCGCTCATGGCCAGCGCCCCATCGGCCCGGCTGAGGACGGCACTAGCGGATTCTCCCGCCTTGAACAGGCAGCCCCCCACATGCACCTTCATCTCTGACAGGCCTTCAATCGAGGGCGGCCAGGCATCAAGCATGGCGGAATGCAGGCGATTGCAAACAGCCTCGGTGTCAACAACGCTGGGTGTGATGACAGCGAAATCGCTGCCGTTGAGGCGGCCAGCCGTCCAGTGCGAGTGCTTTTGCACGATGGATTGAAGGCCCATGCCAATCAGGTGGATCAGCTGGTCCGTGGTTTGTCGGCCCATGGCCTGGTTAAGATCGGCTAGGTTCCGGATGCGCAGGACCACCAGCATGCCGGAGGAGTGAGCACTGTGTTGCTCGCTAAGCCGGGCATCCAGTGCATTCAGCAGGCTGTCTCGCTTGTTGATCCCGGAAACTGGGTCAAGCTGTGCCTGCTTGCGCAGCTCTTCCACGCGCTGGGATTCCTCCTGCAGCATCTTTCGCACGCGACCGGAGAGTGTATTCATCACGCGCACCAGCCGGCGGAACTCCGTCGTCGAGGGTTCAGCAGTCGTGATGAAGCGTTGTTCGCCAATCGCCTCTGCCTGGCCGATCACTGCGTTCAGCGGACTCAGGATGAGTCGCAGCAGGCTACTGCCCAGCATGCCAGTCAGCAAGGCGGCGATCACGAACCATCCAAGCAGTCGCAGCGTGCTGTTCCACAGCTCGACATAGGCATAACCTTCATGACTTTCAACCACCAGCGTACCGAATTGTTTCCACTGGTCCTGTACCTGGGCGACACCCGGCTCAGCAGATACCGGTATGAGGCGCGCAAACCAGCCTGGAACCTTGTCCAGATTCCGTGACTGATGCCGCTCGACCATGACCTCCCCATTAGGGGCGGTCAGCTTGATGAGTTTGTAATGCCCGGTATCAAACTTGGCCGCCAACATGAGTTCGATGAATACGGGGTCCTTGTCGACTTGGGACATGGACAGCGCCAGCGAGGCTGCGCTGTCGACATTTTTCACGTGCAACTGCTCACTGAAATAGCGCTGCGCAGACAATGTGCTGATGGCAAAGGTGCCGACAAAGGCCATCACCATGATGATCCCAATGATCACCCAAAGCTTTTTGCTCAGTGACATGCTCAGTAACCCCTTGTGAAATTCAGTTTCGTGGCTGTTTGTTGAGGCAGTGATCCTTCTTCTTGCATTCGCGAAAGGACGTTGCGCCAACGTGAGAGTTTCGTGCTTGGATCGCCAATGCTTGTGCTGCCAGCGGTCCAGAGCCCGGTCGAGTTGAAACTGAATACCGGTGTCAGGTCTGGGCGCCTGGATGCAGTGCGAATCTCGCTTACAAGGTTGTCTAGGATCAGGGGTTCATCCATCAGCGCCGGATAGTATCCAAGCACCATGTGCATCTGGCTTACCCCGCTATCTGGACCGCCAATCCTTGCGCGAACATAAATCAGCCGCAGGTTGTCTGCCGACATGCCCATATCCAGTAGGGTGAAATACTTCGCAATCACAAAGTCCTCGCAATCACCCTGGCCCTGCAGCAGGGTCTCGCGTGGCGTGGCCCAGTAATCCTGCTGTTGCCAGATCTGGCTGTCTTCACCAAAGCGCAAGCGCTCGTTGAAAAACTGGTTTACCAGGAGGATTTTCTCGGCATTCGGCCTTGAACGGTTCTGTTCAACCAATAGATGCCAATCGGAGAGGCTGGAGCCGCCAGGTGCTGCATCATGCCCAATCTGGGCCGAAGCGAGCGGTGTCACCAGGATCAGTAGCGTTAGCAGATGCAATAAACGCATGTCAGACACTGTACTACGGGAAGTCCCCGAAATGACGGTTTATTGTGGACGTTTACCCATGTCATGATGATGGCAATGGTGTACTATCCAATAGACGTAGCGTATTGAGTGTAAAGAGGAAAGGGGGGCAATGATGGGAGCAATCGCACGCCTACTGAACGCATCGGTAATTTCAGTATTCCTTGTATTGCCTGTCGCTCTGGCTGACACCGACGCGAAGCCCTCGCCCGATTTCATTGATCCAGCGCCTGCCGCCGCCAAGGAAGATCCAAAGCCTATTCTTCAGCCTGTCACTTCTTCTAAAGAGACGAATCCAAGCCCAGCGCAGCTCTCGCTACCGCCCGAGGGTGCGGATGCGCCTCCATCGCGCAGGTCCGCAGTATCAAGCGGCCCAAGCACACAATCGGCGAATGCGGTGACGGTTTTTGAAGTCACACAGATGGCGATTGATACGAACCCGGACGTGCAGGCACGCTGGCATGGTTTC
>JBFKCG010000132.1:0-6378 GCA_041620675.1 Nevskiales bacterium | reverse complement strand
CCACGGGCTGGCCATCAACCATGCCGGCACCAAGCTGTGCGTCGCCGGCACCATGGACGGCTACGCCGCGATCGTTGATCGTGCCAGCTTTGACTACACGATCATCCCGCTGTCGGAAGAACCACTCGGGGCCAAGCCCTACTGGGCCACCGAAAGCCACGACGGCCGCCATTGCTACATCTCGGTCAGTGAGCAGGATCGCGTATCCGTCATTGATTTTGCGACCGCCAGGGAAATTGCCAGCGTGCCGGTGGGTGATCACCCACAGCGGGTGCGCACGGGCAAGCTGCGGCTTTAAACATGACGGGCTCCGGCTGGAACCCATTGTCACTGTCGCCGCACCCATTTTTAGCGACACGACAATCGGCATTTCCATACAAAAATCGCTAGGCTTAGCGTCTCAACCTTGACCACGGAGCAGGCCACGGCCTGAGTCACGATGCCTTTTGATGTAGAACCCAAACTAGCGCAGCCGCGCCAACCCCTCGATACCTCGCCGCAGATCCTCATCATTGGTACCGGATTCGCGGGTCTGGGCATGGCCATCGAATTGCGCAAGGCCGGCATCGAGGATTTCGTGATCCTGGAAAAGGCCGAGGATGTTGGCGGCACCTGGCGTGACAATCACTATCCAGGCTGTGCCTGTGACGTGCAGTCGCACCTTTATTCCTTCTCGTTCGAGGCCAACCCCAACTGGTCACGCATGTTCCCGCCGCAACCCGAGATCTGGGACTACCTGCGCCATTGCACGAAGAAATACGACCTGTATCCGAAGATTCGCTTTAACCAGCAGGTGGTTGGCGCCCGCTTCAACGAAACCAGCGGCTTGTGGGACATCAAGGTGTGCGACGGCAATGCTGTTGCCGACTACATGCACAAGCGCGGCCTCAAGCCCGGTGAGCCACTCAACCTCGCTGACCCGGCGATGCCCACTATTCGCAACATGACCGCGCGCGTAATCGTGTCCGGCATGGGCGGGCTGAGTGTTCCGGCCTACCCAAAGATCAAGGGACTGGAGAATTTCGAAGGCACCACCTTCCATTCACAGGACTGGCAACACGACTACGACTTCTCCGGCAAGCGCGTCGCTGTTATCGGCACCGGTGCTTCTGCCATTCAGTTCGTGCCGCAAATCCAGCCCAAGCTTGCGCGACTGGATTTATACCAGCGTACGCCGCCCTGGATCGTGCCCAAGCCGGATCGCAAGATCACGCGCCTTGAACGCTGGCTGTTCCGCCACCTGCCCTTCACGCAGCGGCTGTTCCGCGGCGCGATCTACAGCATGCTCGAGTTCCGGGCCTTCGCCTTCGTCGTGCATCCGCGGCTCATGCACCTTCTCAAGCAGATCGCCAAGTTGCATATCCGTAAGCAGATCAAGGACCCGGTGCTGCGCAAGAAGGTCACGCCCGACTACATGCTCGGCTGCAAGCGTGTCCTGATCTCGGATGACTATTACCCGGCCCTGGCCCAGGCCAATGTCGAAGTCATCACGACCGGCATCCGCGAAGTCCGCGCACACAGCATCGTCACGGAGGACGGTCATGAACGTGTCGTGGATTGTCTTATCTATGGCACTGGCTTCCACGCCACTGATCCACTGCCCCGTGGCGCCATTTTCGGACGGCGCGGCCAGGACATTCTGGATGCTTGGAAAGAAGGGCCGGAAGCCTTCCGCGGCACTACCATCTCTGGGTTCCCGAACCTGTTCATGCTAGCCGGACCCAACACCGGCCTTGGCCATAGCTCGATGGTGTACATGATTGAGTCGCAGATCCGCTACGTGCTGGATGCGATCCAATTGATGCGAAAGCAAGGCCTGAAATCTGTTGACGTACAGGCAGAGGTGCAGGCCGAGTACAACGAGAAGCTGCAGCAGGATCTCAAGCGCTCGATCTGGTCCATCGGTGGCTGTCGCAGTTGGTACCTGCTGCCCAACGGCAAGAACGTGACGCTATGGCCACGCTTCACCTGGCAGTTCCGCCGCCAACTGAGACGCTTTGACCCGGCGTCCTATCGGCTGGAACCGCAGGACGCACACAAAGACCAGAACACCCAGACCCCAAGCCGAGCCGCCTGATTCTTACCTTATGCGCGCCGCTTAGCCGCGGCGCTTACTTTTTCCACTTGATATTGCACCCCATGCTGGGTTTCTGCTCTGCCGTCGGTGACTGGCCGGCCAGCACTGCGTCCAGCGCCGCGCGTAGATCCTCGCCACTCAACGGCACGCCATTCTTGGGCGTGGAGCCATCCAGCCGGCCTCGGTACGCCAACTTCATCTCGGCATCAAACAGGTAGAAGTCCGGTGTGCAGGCGGCCTGATAGCCACGCGCGACTGCCTGTGTCTCGTCATATAAGTAGGGAAAGGGATAGCCCTGCTGTTTCGCCACCAGTTGCATGGCCTCTGGCGCATCGTCCGGGTAGTGCTCGGCATCATTGCTGCTGATGGCAATGAAACTCACGCCCTTGGGCTGGTAGTCCTGCGCCAACCGAACCAGCTCCGGATTGACGTGCTTCACGTAGGGGCAATGGTTGCAGATGAACATGATCACGGTGGCTTGCCCTGACTTTAGCTTGGCCAGCGACAGGCGCTGCCCACTGACCGTGTCCTGTAAGTCGAAATCTGGTGCCTGAGTGCCCAACGGCAGCATGTTCGATGGGGTCAATGCCATGTCCTGTACTCGTCAGAATAATGAGGGTCAGGCTGCTCTCAGACGGGGCCAAACCCGTATCCAGCAGCCCTTGCCCAAGATTCTAGCAGGGGCTGCATTTTTGGCCCCATGTCGGTATCATAGCCACCCCTATATCCGTTCATCCGTATAACCTGATTTGAGGGCGTTGAGATGCTCAAGAACTATGTCTTCACCTCCGAGTCGGTCTCCGAAGGCCACCCGGACAAGATTTGCGACCAGATGTCGGACGCAATCCTCGACGCCTACCTCGCGCAGGATGAACATGCGCGCGTAGCCTGTGAATCACTGACCAAGACCGGCATCGCCATGGTCGCCGGTGAAATCAAGGTGCGCCAAGGCGTGCATATCGATTCCGAGTCCATCATCCGCCAGGTCATCGCCGACATCGGCTACACGTCCAGCGAGATTGGCTTCGATTCCGAGACCTGCGCCGTCATCAACGCGCTGGGCAAGCAGTCCATGGACATCAACCAGGGCGTGGATCGCAAGGAACGCAAGAACATGGGTGCCGGCGACCAGGGCCTGATGTTCGGCTTTGCCTGCAACGAGACCGAGGCCCTGATGCCCGCCCCCATCCAGTTCTCGCACCGTCTGGTCGAGCGCCAGGCCAAGGTCCGCAAGAACGGCAAGCTCGCCTGGTTGCGACCCGATGCCAAGAGCCAGGTCAGCCTGCGCTATGAAGACGGCAAACCCGTGGCGGTGGATGCAGTCGTACTGTCGACCCAGCATGCGGAATCGATCACCACCAAGATGCTGCGCGAAGCGGTGATGGAAGAGATCATCAAGCCCATCATCCCGGCCAAGCTCGTCCACAAGGGCACCAAGTACCACATCAACCCGACCGGACGCTTCGTGGTGGGCGGCCCGCTGGGTGATGCCGGCCTGACCGGCCGCAAGATCATCGTCGACACTTACGGCGGCTATGCACGTCACGGTGGCGGCGCGTTCTCGGGCAAGGATCCGTCCAAGGTTGACCGTTCCGCCGCCTACGCTGCGCGCTACGTTGCCAAGAACATCGTCGCTGCCGGCCTGGCCACGCGTTGCGAGGTACAGATCAGCTACGCCATCGGCGTGGCCGAACCTACCTCCGTGATGGTGGACACCTATGGCACCGGCAAGATCGCACAGGACAAGCTGGAGAAGCTGGTGCGCAAGCATTTTGACCTGCGCCCCTGGGGCATCATCGAGATGCTCGACCTGCTGCACCCGATCTACCGTGCCACAGCAGCCTACGGCCACTTCGGTCGCAAGCCCACGACCATCAAGTATGTCTGTCGCGAGACTGGCAAGACCCACGAATTCACCGGCTTCAGCTGGGAAAAGACCGACAAGGCAGACGCACTGCGCGACGCCGCTGGTCTGAAGTAATCAGGAGTTAATCATGGCAAAGCCCGCAGAGCAGTTACAGCAGGACTACAAGGTCCGTGATATCAAGCTGGCCGAACTCGGCCGCAAGCGCATCCGCATGGCCGAGCAGGAAATGCCCGGCCTGATGAGCATCCGCGCCAAGTACGCGCCGCTGCAGCCGCTGAAGGGCGTGCGCCTGTCCGGCTCGCTGCACATGACCAAGGAAACCGCCGTGCTGATCGAGACGCTGGCGGCGCTGGGCGCCTCCGTGCGCTGGGCTTCCTGCAATATCTTCTCGACCCAGGATGACTCCGCTGCGGCGATTGCCGCTGCCGGCATCCCGGTATTCGCCTGGAAGGGCGAAACACTGGAAGAGTACTGGGACTGCACCCTCGACATGCTCACGCATCCTGGCATGACGGGTCCCGAGCTGATCGTGGATGATGGCGGCGACGCCACGCTGCTGATCCACAAGGGCGTGGACATGGAGAACGGCGACACGTGGGTGGACTCGCCCGGCGCCAACCATGAGGAACAAGTCATCAAGGACTTGCTGAAGCGCACGCGCACTGAGCGCCCCGGCTTCTGGAAGAAGGCCGCAGCTGACTGGCGTGGCGTGTCCGAGGAGACCACCACCGGCGTGCATCGCCTGTACCAGATGATGGAAGCCGGCAAGCTGCTGGTGCCCGCCATCAACGTCAACGACTCAGTCACCAAGAGCAAGTTCGACAACCTGTACGGCTGCCGCGAGTCGCTGGCCGATGGCATCAAGCGCGCCACCGACCTGATGGTCGCCGGCAAGGTTGCTGTTATCTGTGGCTATGGCGACGTCGGCAAGGGTTCGGCGCACTCGCTCAAGGGCTTTGGCGCGCGCGTCATCGTCACCGAGATCGACCCGATCAATGCTCTTCAGGCCGCGATGGAAGGATTCCAGGTCGCCACCGTCGAGGACACGCTCGGCATTGCTGACATTTACGTCACCACTACCGGTAACAAGGATGTGCTGACGCTGGAACACATGCAGCGCATGAAGAACAACGCGCTGGTGTGCAACATCGGTCATTTCGACAACGAGATCCAGATCGACCGCCTGAACACAGCCAAAGGCGTCATCAAGGATACGATCAAGCCGCAGGTGGACTATTACACCTTTCCCGATGGCCACAGCATTTATGTGCTGGCCGAAGGTCGCCTGGTCAACTTGGGCTGCGCGCATGGCCACCCGAGCTTCGTCATGTCCAACTCGTTCAGCAACCAGACGCTGGCACAGATTGATTTGTGGAAGAACAAGGACACGTACGAGAAGACCGTGTACCGCCTGCCCAAGCAACTCGACGAGGAAGTCGCCCGCCTGCACTTGGAGCAGATCGGCGTGAAGCTGACGCGCCTCACCGACGAGCAGGCCGCCTACCTCGGCGTGCCGGTGGATGGCCCGTACAAACCGGACCACTATCGGTATTAACCGATGGCGTATTGGACTGTTTTTAACCGCGTGTCATCCTGAGCACAGCGAAGATCCCGTTCTCGGCCTGAGCGGAAACCAGACCCTACGCCTTGCCCAGGATGACAAACTAACACTATGTCGCGCACCGGCACCTTCAGCTTCGAACTCTTCCCTCCGCGCACACCCAAGGGCGCGGAGAATTTCCCTGTGGAAGTGGCCAAGCTGGCGCAGGCCAAGCCTGCATTCTTCTCCGTCACCTTCGGCGCAGGCGGCACCACGCGCGAAGGCACGCGTGAAGCCGTGCTCGACATCCAGGACCGGCATGGCACCGAGGCCGCCCCGCACCTGTCCTGCATGGCGGCCACGCGCGAGGAATTGGCAGCGCTGATTCATGAGTACAAGGCCAAGGGAATTCGCCGGATCGTCGCCTTGCGTGGCGACAAACCGCAGGCCGGTGAGTCCCATCGAGACCTGCAACACGCCAGTGAGCTGGTGCAACTGATCCGCGCGGAAACCGGCGATCATTTTCATATCGAGGTCGCGGCTTATCCGGAATATCACCCGGAGTCGCCGACACCGGAATCTGACTTCCAGCATTTCCGCGACAAGGTCAACGCCGGCGCGGACTCGGCCATTACCCAGTATTTCTACAATGCTGATGCCTACTTCGACCTGGTTGAGCGTTGCGATGCGGTCGGGCTTGATATCCCCATTACGCCGGGCATCATGCCCATCACCAACCATGCCCAGCTAGCGCGCTTCTCGGATGCCTGCGGTGCCGAGATCCCTCGCTGGATCCGCAAGCGGCTGGAAGCCTATGACGGTGACCTGGCATCCATCCGTGCCTTTGGCCTGGATGTCGTCACCGGACTGTGCGAAGAACTGTTGGCCGGTGGT
>JBFKCG010000131.1:0-6468 GCA_041620675.1 Nevskiales bacterium | reverse complement strand
TCGAACGCATGCTGCACGACTGGACCGGCACCAGCGTTTCCGATGATGACGTCCCGCGCTGAAGCGCCACCCAGTGGACTGGCTCCAGCTTTCGATTGAACTGCCGACCGCTGACGGTGACATCGAGCGACTTGAGGAAATATTGCAGGGGCTGGGCGCCAGTGCGGTTTCCCTGACCAACGCCACCGACAGCCAGATATTCGAGCCCAAGCCCGGCGAAACCCCATTGTGGGAACGGAGCTGGATCAGCGGCCTGTTCCCCGCCAGCACGGATCCGGCGAATGTCCTGTTTGGCCTGCAGGCACAACTGGGCCTTTCCGAACCGCCGCGCTACAGAGTCGAGTCACTGGCAGACCGTGACTGGGTTCGCATGTGCCTAGCAGACCTCAAGCCCATGCCATTTGGACGGCGGCTGTGGATTTGTCCCACTGGGCATACCGTCACCCAGTCCGACGCCATTGTCGTTCATCTGGATCCTGGCCTGGCTTTCGGCACCGGCACCCACCCGAGTACCGCCCTGTGCCTGCGTGAACTGGATGCGCGCGACCTCGACGGCAAGAGCGTCATCGACTATGGCTGTGGCTCAGGCATTCTCGCGGTTGCCGCAGCCCTGCTCGGCGCCAAGTCCGTGGTCGGCGTCGACATCGACCCGCAAGCCGTCCTCGCCACCCATGAAAATGCAGACCGCAATCATGTGCGGGAACGGGTTTCGGCGGTGCTGCCCGAAGACTTCATCTGTGCGCCGGTTGACCTGTTGGTTGCCAACATCCTGTCTGGCCCCTTGCAGGCGCTAGCCCATCGGTTCGCCGACTGGGTCAAGCCCGGTGGCAGCATCGTCCTAGCCGGGCTGCTCGAAGCCGATGCCGAGATCATCCGGGCCACCTATGCGCCGTGGTTTGCACTGCCAAAGGGCACCATCCATGAGGGCTGGCTATGCCTGGCGGGTACGCGACACCCGGAGGTGGCCGCTGGTTAACTTGTCACACACAGGGCGGGCCAGACTGGCTATACTCGCCAGGTCTTTATGGCCTGAGTTGTTGTAGTGAGTCTGCGGTTACCTCGTCTGCCGAAAAGTCAATATTTACCGTGGTTGGCGTTCGCGCTGGGCATGGGCATAACCCTGCCTGCGCTGGCGGAAAAACAGTCCCTTTCCAACCCTTATTACCGCGAAGTGGAATTTCACCGGCAGCAGGCCCAGCCGCTGCTCGCGCTGGGCAGCCTGCTGGCGGCCAGGCAGCAAGGCCTGTTCAAGCACAACCAGAACGCGGCAGACCTTCTGCTCGGGCAGCTCTATCGCGACTACAACCTGCCTGGCCAGGCCGCTGACAGTTTCCAGCGTGCATCGGGCACTGGCGTGGGCAGCTTGCGCGGCAAGGCCTGGTGGGAACTGGCACAGCAGCGCTACCTGCGCGGTGACTACCAGCGCGCCCATGACGCTTTGACCCGCAGCACCGGCCTATTGCCCTACGAACTCGAGCAGCAACGCCCACTCCTGCAGGCATACATCCTGATTGCGCTGGGCCGCAATATCGAAGCAGCGACACTACTGAACGCATGGCAGACCATCCAGCAACAGGATTCCTTTACCCGCTACAACATTGGTGTTGCGCTGATTCGTGCCGGCAACCTGCTGGAAGGCGCTGGCATGCTGGACAGCGTCGGCACCATGCCAGCACCGGACAAAGAGCAACAAAGCCTGCGTGACCAGGCCAACCTGGCAATGGGCTATGGTTTCCTGCGCGCTGACCACGGCGCCACCGCACGTCCCTTGCTCAAGCGCGTCCAGCTCGACGGCCCCTATTCCAGCCTGGCATTGCTCGGCGCGGGCTGGGCCGAGCTGGCACCTGATGGCACGCGACAGCAGAACCTGTACCTGAGCCCGGTTGGCTGCGTGGAAGACCCGACACGCGTTTTACCGGAAAACCTGATGGTGCTGCGCAGACCGGCGCGCGGGGCCTGTGACCGCGAGCGAACTTTCAAGTCACGCGTTTTCTTTGAACAGTCGCTGGCTCCCGAGTCCGAAACCGAGCGGTATCGTCGCGCACTGGTGCCGTGGCAAGTCCTGATACAGCGCAAGACCGCAGATCCCGCAGTGCAGGAAGCCCTGCTCGCCGTGCCGTATGCTTTCAGCCGACTGAAGGCACGCGAACAGGCAATCGAACATTACCGTTCTGCCATCCAGTCATATGAAAGCGAGCGAAAGTCGCTGCGGCGCGCGGCGGAAGTCATTCGCAACTCACCCCTGCCGACGGCTCTGGCTGGACCCAGATCACGTGAGCAGCACGTGATGGTCTGGAGCCTGCCTCGCCCTGATGACCTCCTCTACCTTGGGTCGACTCTGGCCAGCGATCCCTTCCAGGCCGCCTTGCGTGATCGCCAGGAACTGCTCGGCCTCAAGCGGGAACTGGGGACGCTGCAGGCGCGATTACAGGATATGCAGACAAGACTGGACGGCAGTGCGGCACCAGTCGAAGCCGCCGCAATGGATGGCCCTTCGGCAATCGCGACTGTCAATGAACAACCCGCGCCCGCGAAGTCGGGGCCACGTATTACCTACTTTGGCGTATTCGACTTCCTGCCACCGGATGCGATACCCAGCGATACCCGCCCTGCAGGCACGGAAAACGACAGCGATGCGCAGGAAGCTTTCGTAGAACCGGAGCCTGCGCCGCGTCCGCAGCCCGCCAAGCGCAGAAGCCGGGATGGCGAGACGCCAGTGCAAAAACATGCCCGCCTGCGGGCACGCCTAGACACTCTGCAGAACCAGATCAACCAGACGGAAGCTGCCCAGGACCAAGCCCTGCGACAAATGGCGCTTGACGTGATTTCCAGCCAGCAAGCACGCTTGGATACCTACTTGGCACAGGCGCGCTTCTCACTGGCACGCTTGCTTGATCCCTCCACCATCAACAGCCCGGAACCCTGACCATGCGTCGTCACTCACTTTTGATTGCTTTCATGGGCGCACTGCTATTGGGCAACACATTGGCAGCGCAGGGCGTCGATCGCGCGAGTCCCGAAGACTCTCGTGAACTGGCACAGAAGGTCGAAGTACTCAAGCTGGAAGCCGTCACGCTTGCGCGTGACATCGCCCTGCTTGAGCGAGATCTTGGCGATGAGCAGGGTCGCGTCATTGTATTTGTCTCGCTTGATCGCCGGCTCGGCGACCAGTTGGAAGCGATTGAACTGAAGTTGGGCGAGGAAGTGGTTGCCGAGCATCGCTATACAGCAGCCGAGAATGAGGCCTTGCTCAAGGATGGGGCGCACCGGCTGTACAGCGCCAGCCTGTCGCCCGGTCGTCATGTACTGGAAGCCAATGTCAGCGCAAGCGGCAAGGCCGGCCGCGTCAAGAAAACCACCAAGCTGTCGTTTCGCAATGAACTGACACCAAAGACCATCGAGCTCCGCCTGGAAGCCAGCGAATCCGGTCTGGCTGAATTCATGGTCCGCGAATGGGATTGAACCGTCATCCACTTTGCCTGCTGCCGCTGCTGATCGCAGTGGCGGCCTGCGCGCCCACACAGCGGCAGAAACCTGCCGATGCGGGTCCGGACATTGGCAGCCTGGAACAATCTGGCAGCAGCCCGGTTATAGACACGTCGCCGGACCCCGTGCCCACCAAGCCGGTGGATGCACAACAGGAAGCGGTCCAGCATTACCAGCGCTTCGTCGAGCTGGCACCGGAGAATGACGCCAGCGCGATTGCGCAACAACGCATTGCCGACCTCCAGCTGGAGACTGCCGGCACGGGTGGTGATGCCGCCAAGTCCATAGAGATCTACGAGCGCATCTTGCGTGACCAGCCGAGCGAAACCGGCGACGAACGCATCCTTTACCAGCTGGCGCGCGCCTACGAGGCCGATGGCCAGCTGGAAAAGTCGCTGGCGACGCTGCAAACCTTCAGCCGCCGCTATCCGGAATCAGAGCAGGCACAGGAGGCGCGGTTTCGCAGTGCCGAGGTCCTGTTTGCCCTGCAACGTTACGCCGAGGCCGAGCGCTATTACGTCCAGCACTATCACTATGGCGAGAAATCGCCCTACTTCGAGCCGGCCCTCTACAAGCTGGGCTGGTGCCATTACAAGCAGGGCCAGCACATTGAGGCACTGGCCAATTTCTACCGCGTGCTGGACCGTCACCCCGAAGCCTACAGTGCCGACAACGCAACCCTGGACAGCAGTGGGCTGGATGGCGCCCTGCGCGAGATGCTGCAGGACAGCCTGCGCGGCATCAGCCTGAGCTATGCCGCACAAGGCGATGCCAATGCCGTGCAACCCCAACTGGCGCGCATCGCCGGCGAACCCTATGAGCTCCTGGTCACCGAGCACCTGACCCGTCATTACCTTGAGCAGCGTCGTTTCAGCGATGCCGCGCAGACACTGCAGTCCTTTGCCAAGCGCAATCCGAATCACCCGCGCTCGGCGCAGCTCATGACCCAGTCAATCGAAATCTATGGCCGCGGTAATTTCCCAAGCCAGGTCATAGCCAGCAAGCAGGCGTATGTAGAACGCTTCAACTCCGAACAGGCAGACCCGCAAGTACGCGACAAGGTCGAGACCTATCGGCGCGAAGTTGCCCAGTACCGCTTCGAGGAGGCCCAGCGCACCCAGCGCAGCGAGGATGTCAGCGCTGCCATCAAGAGCTACCGCGCCGTGCTGGCCAACGCGACCGAGTCGGCCGAATCCAGCCGCATGCGCTTCCAGCTCGCCGAGCAGCTGTACAGGAACGGCCAGTACCTCGACGCGGCAAAAGAATACGAACAGGTTGCCTATGGTCGCTATCCAGGCAGTGATGGCGCGGCGGCAGCGTATGGCGTGGTCGTGTCCTGGCAACAGGCTGCCGAGCGCGGCAGCGACTCGCAGCAGGCCGAAGCACGCCGGCAATTCGTCAGCAGCGGCCTGAAGATGGCCGAACGATATCCCTCGCATCCCGAGCAAGCATCGGTGCTGACACGCTGTGCCGAGTTGCTGCTGGAATCCAGGGACTTGCCGAAAGCAGCCGAGGTCGCGCGCCGCGTGACCCAGCGAGGCGCGAATGTGCCTCAGTCCTTGCGCTATAACGCCTGGGCAGTGATCGCTACCGCGGAGTTCCAGCAGTCCAACTACGCACAGGCCGAAGTCGCCTACCGTGAGCTGCTGCAACTGAGCCCGGCACAGGATCCACGACGGGTTGATACGCAGCGCGCATTGGCGGCATCACTGTACAAGCAGGCAGAGCAACGCAAGCAAGACGGCAAGCTGCGAGCCGCCGCTGACTTGTTCCTGAAGGTGGGTGTGGCTGCACCAGAGAGCGATATCCGCCCCACCGCCGAATATGATGCCGCGGCTGCACTGATCAGCCTGAAAGATTGGCCGGCGGCGATTCGCGTGCTGGAAGCATTCCGCGAGCGATATCCGCAACATCCCCTACAGGCAGATCTGGGCCGCAAGCTGGCGCTGGCCTATACGGAAAATGGCCAGAAGGACAAGGCCGCGGTCGAGTTTGCGCGCATCGGCAGCGCCGGCAATGAAAGCGCTTCCGTTCGCGAGGAAGCCGCCTGGCAAGCCGCTGAGCTGCACGCACAGGCCGGGCAGACGCGGCAAGCCATCGCGGCCTATGAAACGTTCCTGGCGACATTCCCGAAGGCCTTCGCCCGCGGTATCGAGGCACGTCAGCGCCTGATTGATTTCTCTTCCGCGCAGAATGATGGTCGCAGCCAGCGCAAATGGCAGCAGGCACTGGTCGAGGCAGAGGCCGCAGCCGGCGCATCCCGCACGGAACGCAGCCGCTATCTGGCCGCACGTGCAGCCTTGGCACTGGCGGATGATGAGCGCAGGGCCTTCGAGAAGCTCGCGATCAAGCCGCCGCTGGATGCCAGCCTGCGCAACAAGAAGGCACAGATGGAAAAGACCATCGCGGCCTATGGCCGCGCCGCTGATTACAATGTCGCCGAAGTGACCACCGCCGCCACCCACCACCTCGGCGAGGTCTACTATCAGCTGAGCCGGGCGCTGCTGGAGTCACCCCGACCGCGTGGCTTGAGTGCGGAGGAACTCACGCAGTACGGCGTGCTGCTCGAGGAACAGGCGTTCCCGTTCGAGGAAAAAGCCATCGAGATTCATGAAACCAACATCAAGCGTGCCAGCACAGGCGTGTACGACGGCTGGGTACAGCGCAGCCTCGATGCGCTTGCCCGCATGGTGCCGGCACGCTATGCCAAGACCGAACGGGGGGACGACCTTGTCAAAGCCCTGCGTTAAACCTTTCTGGTTGCTGTTGCTGATAGCCCCTTTGCTGGGCGGCTGCCCGCTCTCGGTCAACACCGGCAACACCAAGTCGAGCCCGGCCAAAACCGGGACCACCACGACATCCAGCAAGACCAGCAGCACAGTGCAGAAGCCCGCTGCGGTCAGCGTCGACCCCGCTGAGGCGGACTTCAACAAGGCCGTTCAGGCGATGCAGGCCCGCGATTATGCGAAGGCCGAGCCCTTG
>JBFKCG010000130.1:0-6511 GCA_041620675.1 Nevskiales bacterium | reverse complement strand
ACTAGCTGGATCTGAGCCAGCGCTTCCCGCAGCCGCCGTTCCGCCCTGACCGGGTCTACCGTCTTGGGTGCGGCGTATTCCTGGACATGTACATGTAGGTCATCTGAAGGGTAGATATCTACCGCGACGGAATAATCCGGCAGGTCAGCGTCATACAGGCGATAGCAGCTAACATCTTCGCGTTTTGCCCAGCGACCCAGATGCTTGAGGTTCTTGCGCAAACGGTTGGCAAAGTCCTCACCTCCGCCGGTGACCGCGACTTGGCCAGCATGAATGTCAAAGCACAGCAGTTTGCAGGGCAGGGCACCGTTATAGAACGCATACATGTCCCTTGCGCGCAGGCCGGTGCGCTGACCCAGGTCGGGCCGGCCAGTGAAGACGGCAGCTTTCCAGCCGGGGAACCGTGATCGCAGCGTTGTGCCCAGCAGGCTGTACAGCTTGATCAGCTCACTTTCTTGGCCGAGTCTTTCACCGTAGGGGGGATTGGTAATGACAAGGCCCGGCTGGGCACCGGTCGGGCGGCAGGCTGACAGGTCAGCAACCTTGAACTGTACCTTTCCTTCAAGGCCAGCCCGTTTTGCGTTGTCCTGTGCGGCATGGATGGCGCCCGCATTGATGTCACTGCCTGCAAGTGGCGGTAATGCAAGCTTGAGCCCGGCGGCGCGACGCTCCCTGGCCTCAGCCTGCAATGCCTGCCACAACTTGGGTTTGTGCTCCAGCCAAGATTCAAATCCATAGCGCTGGCGGGCCAGGCCGGGCGCAGAGTCGGTTGCCATCAAGGCTGCCTCAAGCACCAATGTGCCGGAGCCACACAGGGGATCGAGCAGGCCGCCACCGCTGGCGCAGACCTCGGGCCAGCCCGCACGCAGCAACAAGGCAGCGGCGAGGTTTTCCTTGAGAGGTGCTTCGCTCCCGGCCTTGCGATAGCCGCGCCGATGCAGGCTTTCACCGGCCAGGTCCAAACTTAAGGTGGCCGTGGAGCCATTCAAATGCAGGTGAATACGAATGTCGGGGGCTTCGAAATCCACATCAGGTCGTTTGCCAAGGGCCTCACGAAAACGGTCCGCAATGGCGTCCTTGACCTTGAGTGCGGCGAAATGGGTGTGGGCAACCGCAGGTGAGCGCCCGGCGACTTCAATGGCGAAGCTGGAGCTGACGTCAAACAAGTCCGCCCAATCGACTTGTTTTGCGGCATCGTAAAGACCATCTGCATCAATAAGCTCGAAGTGAGAGAGCGGCAGCAGGATACGGCTGGCGAGGCGAGACCACAGGCAGGCACGATAGGCCAGTTCAAGGTCTGCCTGAAAGTGCACACCACCCTTGCGTTCGCCAGCCTGAGCGCAGCCCAGTGCGGTCAGTTCCCTGACCAGCAGTGGCTCCACGCCACGCGGACAGGTGGCAAAGAATTCGAGGTTTGCTACTGCAGTCATTTACTCAAACATCTCTTGTAGCTTGCGGCCAAGCTCGCGTTTTTTATCTTGCTTATATTCTTCGAGCTTGCGTTTTACCTCGCCCCTGACTGCTGCACGAAAGGCAGCGTCGGCGACAAGGCCAGCCAGTTCTCCCATCGTGACGCCTCCGCCACGGGCCCCTACGTCGTGCAGAACGAGTTCAGGGATCACCTGTTTACGGTCAGAGGACCCGGCGCTCAGGTGCGCATTGATATTCCGGATGCGCAATTCCCGGATGATGAATTTGGTTTTATCCGCGCGCCCCAGGGCGTGCTTACGGTCATAACGTCGCTGATTCTCCTGTATCACGCTGGAATTACTGCGGCCGTCCTGTCGCTCAATCCAGACATCCAGGTTATCAATGGTCATGCTCGAAGAATGAATCAACCGGTGCTTGTGCTCATAGCGCTCGACGACCAGCGCAAGCTCGTCAGCAACGAGGAGGTGCTGGGTTGAAAACCCATCCGGATTACCAATGGCAACGCGGCCCAGGCGGATGGTGGGTGGGTACAGCCCAACATGGGCCAGCCCTACGTTCACGGGTGTCCCGAGACGCTCGCTGATTCCGGCTTCAAGCTCCCCTCGCAAGGCGAGCTGGAGGTAGAAGTAGCCAACGAGGATAAAAAGGCCGGCTACCGTGAACAGTCCGATCAGCAGGTATTTGAATGCTTGGGAGATTCGGTACATTCAGGCGCGCAGGGGCAAGACGCGCTCGAGTTCGAAGAAATGCATCAGGGATCGCATTTGTGCGGGCGGATTCAGGAACTCGATCTCCCGTCCTTGGCGCTTGGCCTGCCGCAGCCACTCCAGAAGCAAGGCAATGCCCGCACTTTCACTGCGACTGACGCCGGCCAAGTCCACGCTCAGTGGGCCGGTGCCAGTGGACAGCCAGCCACGACTTTCTTTCAGTGCACGGCTCACGCCTTCATGGTCGAGCTCACCGGAGAGCACCAGCCGACCATCACGCTGTTCGATACGCAAGTCAGCCTTCATTGACGTGCCTGTTTCTGCTCCAGCTTTGCGATGAGGGAGTCAATGCCGCCTTTGCGGATCTCGCTGGAGAACGTGCCTCGATAGTTGGTTACCAGGCTAATGGCGTCAATGGTTACGTCATACACGAGCCACTGGCCACCTTTCAGGTGAACGTTGTAATTGATCGGGATGGGCGGACCACCCTTGCGAATCACGTTGGAGCGTACGAGAACATCGGTGGTTCCGGCAGGCATCCTCAGCGGCGCCCATTCGATGCGCTCGCTGTCGTATTCGATAAGTGCGTGTGAATAGCTGCGTACCAGCATGCGCTGGAACGAAGTGCTGAAGCGCTCGCGTTGCTCAGGGTTGGCGTCCCTCCAGTACTTGCCGAGCACCAGTTGCGACATGCGTTCAAAATCAAAATGAGGCAGCAGTTGCTGCTCGACCAGCGCATACAGTTTCTGTGGATTCGCGCTCAGCTCCTGCCTGCGTGCCTTGATCTCGCGCAGGGTCGCGTCCGCGGTTTCCCTTGCCACCTGATCGGGTGGTACAACCGCCGCCAGGGATGGGAGGGTGACGAACATCGCCAAGACGGTAATGAGTGTGGTGATGGCAGTTTTACGGTTCATGCGACTGTCCCTAATCTGGCTTGTTCGTGATCCATCCCTGTTGATAGGCGGCGGAATGGCTTGTGATGTCACGGCGTTGTGGCTGGCTTGTCCAATCCTTGCTCAGCCTTGCTGAACAGGAACTGACCAATGATCTGCTCCAGTATCAGGGCTGACTGGGTGAACTTGATGGTGTCGCCTGCCTGCAGGGGGCGTTCGGAGCCCCCGGGCGCCAGCCCGATGTACTGTTCACCCAGCAAACCAGCGGTAAGGATGCTGGCGTCGCTGTCGTCAGGAATGTAATTGTACCGGCTTCCCAGCTCGATGGAGACCACGGCCTCAAAAGACTGTGGGTCTATCTGGATGCCGGTGACACGGCCCACGCGGACACCCGCCATGCTGACCGGCGCACCAGCCTTCAGCCCACCGATGTTCTCAAAGCGTGCCTGCACCAGGTAGCCGCCGCGCGTATCGCCCTGGCTGGCCAGGTTGCTGACTCGCATGGTCAGGAAAAAGACGGCGAGCACGCCCAGGATGACAAAGGCACCGACGATGAGTTCCAGGATGCGGGTATTGGACATGATCAGACTCCGCCGAACATAAGTGAGGTCAGGATGAAATCGAGGCCAAGCACGACCAGCGAGGAAACGACCACCGTGCGGGTCGTGGCCCGGCTGACGCCTTCGGCGGTAGGGGCGGCGTGATAGCCCTGGAAAACGGCAATCCAGCTGATGACGACGCCAAAGGCCAGGCTCTTGATGATGCCGTTCAGGACGTCACCTTCAAACTCGACGGTGCTCTGGATCTGTGACCAGTAGGCGCCGCTATCCACGCCGAGCAACTGGACGCCGATCAAATAGCCGCCCACTACGCCAATGGCCATCATGCTGAAGATTGCGGTCAGCAGCGGCAGGCACAAGACGCCGGCCAGGAAGCGGGGCGCAACCACGCGTTTGATCGGATCGACCGCCATCATGGACATGCCGTCGAGCTGCTCCGTTGCGCGCATGAGCCCTATTTCCGCCGCGACCGCTGAACCTGCGCGCCCCGCAAACAACAGCGCGGTCACGACCGGACCCAGCTCGCGCACGATGGTGAGCGCCACCACGGCACCGAGGGATTCCTCGGCGCCGAAATCAACCAGCGTGCGGTAGCCCTGCAAGGCCAGCACCATGCCGACAAAGGCCCCCGAGATGACGATGATGATCAGTGACAGGACGCCAATGGAGTACATCTGCTGAACGATCAGGCTGGGTCGCAGCAACAGTGCGGGTAGCGCCGAGATCGTGTTGCCAAGGAAGATCACGCTGCGGCCTAGTCGCTGGACGAAGTCGAGCACGATCTCGAAGGGGAGCAGCAGGGCTTGTCTCATGCCATATCCCCCAGCAGATCCTCGGCATACGGCTTGGCCCGGACATGGAAAGGTACCGGGCCATCGGCTCGGGCATGGATAAATTGCTGTATCCAGTCGGAGCGGCTGTCGCGCAGGTCCTGTGGCGCGCCATGATCCACGACCTTGCCATCCGAGATGACGTAGATGTAGTCAGCGATCGAGAACACCTCGGCGACATCGTGCGATACCACGATCGAGGTGAGTGAGAGGGCATCGTTGAGGTGGCGGATCAGCCGCATCAGCACGCCCATCGTGATGGGGTCCTGGCCGGCGAAGGGTTCGTCGTACATGATCATGTCCGGGTCCAGCGCGATGGCACGCGCGAGCGCGACACGGCGCGCCATGCCACCGGAAAGCTGTTCTGGCATCAGGTCGCGTGCCCCGCGCAAGCCAACTGCCTCGAGCTTCATCAGCACCAGGTCCCGGATCAGGGCTTCGGGCAAGCGGGTGTGCTCACGCAGGGGGAAGGCAACATTGTCGAAGACGGTGAGGTCGGTCAACAGTGCCCCGGTCTGGAACAACATGCCCATGCGCTTGCGCAGTTCAAACAGCGCGCGCTGCGACAGCTTGGCGACTTCAACGCCGTCAAAGCGTACCTGCCCGGCATCCGGGCGCATCTGTCCACTGATCAAGCGCAGCAGGGTGGTTTTGCCGGTGCCGCTGGGCCCGAGAATGGCGGTGACCTTGCCGCGTGCAAGATCCAGGTCAACGTCATCAAAGATGACGCGATGACCCAGCTTGAAGTGAAGATTTCTCACTTCAATCAATGAGTTATTTTGCGCTGTCGACATGCCTTGTCATTGGGCTGGTGGGTTTCGATTGGGGCTTGAATCCAAGAAGGCTGGGCTGCACGTAGCATATACTATGGGTACAATGGTCATAACCCCGTGAGGGACTGACATGAAGGTTTTTACGATATTTTTAAGCTTAATGTTGCTGGGCGCCGTGGGTTGCGCACATAACCCACGTCCGGAATCGCCGGAGCAACGGGCCGAGCGTCAGGCACAATCCTTCCAGGAACAGCAGGATGCGCGCTCTCAGCCCTACACGAGCCCGAGCCGCAGACAACAGTCCGCAGCGCAAGACCGCGACGAACAGCCTGAGTCGCAGTCACAGGACAGTCAGACAAGTGCCGCTGAGGCTCGCCGTCAGGCAGAGATTGCTCGCGACACGCTACGCTCTACCCGTGAGTCAATGGCTACGGGAATGACGGGTGTTACCGGTGGGCTGCTGCGCTAGACACGGGCAGCGCCGGCAAGCCAAGCTCGCGTATTAGCCAGGGCAGCAAGTCCTGAGCCACCTGCCGCAGATCACGAGGCCCGCCCAAGTCCGCCAGCTGCGTCATTTCCAGGCCACGATAACCGCAGGGGTTGATGCGGCGGAATGGTGACAGGTCCATGTCAACATTCAGCGCCAGACCGTGATAGCTGCAGGCTTTGCGCACGCGCAATCCGAGCGAGGCAATCTTGGCGGCACCCACGTATACCCCCGGTGCCTCACGTCGTCCTTGGGCTTGGATGCCGTAGTCAGCGAGACAGCCGATGAGTGCTCGTTCGAGCGCGAGCACCAGGCTCCGAATACCTAATCCCAGCCGGTCCAGGTCAAGCAGGGTGTAGACCATCAGCTGGCCAGGGCCGTGATAGGTGACCTGTCCGCCGCGATCACTGTGAACCAATGGTATCTCGCCAGGCGTCAGCAGATGCTCGGCCTTGCCTGCGCGGCCTTGGGTAAAAACAGGATCATGTTCCAGCAACCAGAATTCGTCCGGTGTGTCAGGGGTCCGTTGCTCGGTAAAGGCCTGCATGCGTGACCAGACAGGTTCGTAGGGCAATCGCCCCAACCAGTCAACGCGTGGGATAGGGATGGCCAATGCCGCAACCTCTGCCGGCCTTAGTGGCGCGCCTTGAGTGCCTGATAGAGATCGAATGCCCGCGCCCAGTATTGGTCAGGCTTGCCAGCGCCGACGGCCTTGCCATCAAGTTGGGTCACAGGGTAAATCTCGCGCGTACTGCTGGTGATCCAGATCTCGTCCGCCTGCCGGAGCTCGGCTTCACTGAGATTTCGCTCATCGGTGGGGAGGTTTGCGT
>JBFKCG010000129.1:0-6514 GCA_041620675.1 Nevskiales bacterium | reverse complement strand
TGTGCAATCTTGGGTGCCAATTGCAGCAGCGCCCGGATCGCGCCCGAAGTCTGCGAACGGGCGCGCAACTCCAGCACCTGTCCCAGCAGGACCAGGGTCACGATCACCGCCGCGGCCTCGAAGTAGAGCGGCAGCATGCCATTGGCCATGCGGAACGAAGCCGGCAATAGGTCGGGCAGCAGCAACGCGATCACGCTGAAGGCGTAGGCCGCTCCCACGCCCAGCGCGATGAGCGAGAACATGTTCAGGCTGCGATGGACGATGGATTGCCAGGCACGCATGAAGAAGGGTGCCCCCGCCCACAACACCACCGGCGTGGCCAGGGCAAACTGCGTCCATCCACTCAGGACATGCCCAAGCTTCTGGCTGAGGTCATAGGCCGGGAACATCTCGCCCATGCTCAGCACCAGTACCGGAAAACTCAGCACTAGGCTGATCCAAAACCCTCGCGTCATGGCCCTCAGTTCGCTGGTGTCTTCCTCGGCCAGCGAAGGCGTGGCAGGCTCCAGTGCCATGCCGCACTTGGGGCAGGATCCCGGCCCGATCTGCTGCACCTCGGGGTGCATGGGGCAGGTGTAGAGCGCTCCGGCATCCGCCGTGCTGGCTGTTTCTGCGCGCGGGTTCAGGTATTTCGACGGGTTCGCGACGAACTTGGTCCTGCAACCTTCGCTGCAGAAGTAATAGGCCTGTCCGGCGAGCGTCGTGCTGCGTGCCGTGCCCGGGTCAACCGTCATGCCGCAGACCGGATCCTTGGTGGCGTCAACCGTCATGCCATCAGTGTGCGCGTGTTTGCCGTTGCTGTCGTGCCTGTTCGTCGAGCAGCAACCGGTCGTGGGGGCTGGCGAGTGAGCCTGCTCATGGGCATGGGGCGCGTGCTGTGTTTCCACTGGTTTAGCCTGCGGATACTTTCTGTTCGCCGCACCGCAGGCATGCTCGGTCGCGCTCTGGGATGAGCAGCAACCCTGTTCGTCAATTATTTTTGCGTTTTTCACTTCCAGTCTCCGGGCAATGTTTTGTCTCGTGGGCGAGGACGCCTTCGATAATGGGGCAGCCTTTGAGCGAACCTTCTCCGCTGCACTGATGGACCAAGGCCGCCAGTGCGTCGCGAATCGCTGTCATTTCGGAAATCTTCTGGTTCAGGTCAGACAGGCGATGCTGGGCCAGTTTCTTGACCGAGGCACGGTTACCTTGGGCCGCATTCAACTTCAGCAATTCAGCAATTTCATCCAGGCTGAAACCCAAGCCCTTGGCGCGACGAATGAAGCGCAGGCGATCAACGTCCGCCACCGAATAAAGGCGATAGCCACTCTGGGTTCGCGTGGCCTTGGGCAACAAGCCCTCGCGTTCGTAAAAACGCACGGTGTCGATGCCGACGCCGGACTGCTTGGCCAGCTTGCCGATGGTGAGTGTTTGCATGGGCTTGATCCTCCAGTGAGATGCAGCCTAAACCCTAGACCATAGTCTAGAGTCAAGGGTCTCGTCTCTCGTGACTGGCAATAATTCATAACCGCGATTACTATAATTTTCAGTGTGTAGGTCAATTCCTACACGCGCCTTCACGAAGTCTTGTTCTAGGGCTTACGACTGAGCGCAGCGTTCAGTCAACTCAAGACTGATGACGGCAGTCGAAGCCTATCCCCACAGAGACAAAAGTGAGGTTCGGTGATGTCAGACCAGCACTACGAGACATGCATGACGGCATGCGAGAAGAGCGCGCAGGCCTGTGACGAGTTCCTTAACGTCTGGCTGCAAAGGCTGGATTTCAGCGCTGTGGAGCGCAGTCTTCGCCTCGGCCAGGATTGCGCGTCCATCAGCCGGATTGCGGCCGGCTTCATGGCCCTGAACAGCGAATTCGCCTCCGCCATGTGCCAGCTTTGCGCGGACGTCTGTGACGCCTTCGTGGAAGAGTGCGAAAAGAATTCCCGGCTGTCCGGTGAGCGCTGTATCAGTGCCTGCCGCAAATGCGCGGCGGAGTGCCGGCGCATGCTGCTGAGCCTGCGCCCCCTGCAGACCGCCAATCCGCTTCACGTCCATTAGCCAAGACCGAGGCTTTGCTTGCAGGCGCATCCCCGAGGGGATGCGCGTTCACCACAAGAGCATCAGGGCGACCAGCTCGATCTCGATGATCAGGTGCGCCACCAGTGGCAACAGCCCGTTGCGACGCACGAAGGCCCAATAACTCAGCACGGCCGAGAAGGCGATTGCCGCCAGCATTTCCGGCATTGTTTTCTGCAGGTGGTAAAGCCCTTCCGCAACCGGCACCAGCCACCAGCCCAAGCGTGGCCACTGCGCCGTTGCCGTACGCAGCAAGACGTATCGCAACAGGAATTCCCAGGCTGGCAACCAGCTCAGGTTCCAGATTGCCAGCCCAATGACGAACTCCCGCTTGATCTCGGGCGACAGCCCGCCGACACCGGTATAGCCTTCGCGAAGCTCCGGAAACAAAGGCACCAGCATCAGCACCAGCACACCCAGTGCGGATAGAGCCAGCAGCAGGATGAAGTCAGCCGCCTGCCAGCGGGCCAGGCCAAACCAGCCGCGATCCAGGTTTTTCCAGCAGAACGCCAGCGGAATGAACAGCCAAAACACCAGCTTGAAGACTTCGACGTCTCCCCAGACCCAGCGGAACAGTCGCCAGTCGATCAGCCACTGCACTTCCAGGTACGCCAGCGCATCCACGCCGAGAACCAGCGCGACATAGGAAAATACCAGCAGGCGATTACGCATCACGCCAGCTGGCGTTCCTTGAGCCACCCCATGATCTGCTGCGTGATCAGCTCCCAGCCCGGCTCGGCCAGTGGCCAGTGCGAGTGGCCTGATAATTCCGTATAACTGGCACGCGCACCATAGTGCCTTGCCATGGCACGACAGACACCCGGGTCGACGGTGCCGTCATCGGCCCCCCCAAAGATCAACAGGTCGCAGGGCATGGCCGCAAAATCCAGGCGCGTGGCTTTCTTCGAATCAAGCCACCAATAGGCGATCTCGAAGAGTGCGCGGCCGGATTCGTGCACGAAGCGGCTGTATTCCACATCAGCGATGGATTTTTCCAGCCGGTTGAACATCCCGTAATCGGCTGCGCGCCGCGTGGGAAAATGCGGCTTCCGCCAGAATCCCCAGCGGCTGAGGATGCGGAAAAATGTACGCAGCGGTTTCCAGCGCACCGAATTGATACCGGCCGGCGCCGCCGATACCACCAGCACCGCGGCCTGCGCGTGGCCGCGCACCGCCAGCAGCTGTGCAATCAGCCCGCCCATGGAATGGCCAATCAGGATGGGCTTGGCATCCAGGCTGCGGATGAATTGCTCGAGGTCAGCGACGTAGTCCAGCACGCTAAGCGTGCCAATGCCGGGCGGGGGCGGCGCGGCAGGATCGACGTCATGCAGGCGCAGGGTTGGCGTATGCACGACATAACCCGCGTTCTCGAAGGTATTGCGCCAGCGATGCCACACGGCACCTGTGCCATACATGCCGTGGATCATCACGATCGGGGGTTTGCTGTTCATTGAATTGTTGACTCCGTTCGTTGTTGTCATCCTGTGCGCATCGCTGCAAGGCCCTGCTCACGGGTAACCCTGCCCTGGTAGCCAAGCTCTCGACGGGCCTTGCTGTCATCCACCGTGACTTCCTCGCCACCCAGACGCACGCCCATGCGCGTGGCCGGCGGCTGGCCTTTCAGCCCAAACGCATCCCATAACCATTCGCAGATGGCGGCAAAGGCCAGCGCGAGGAAATGCGGGATGGCCTTGTTGCCGGGATCCACGCCCTGGGTCGCAAACAGCTGCGTCATGAAGCCGCGGAACTCGACCGGCGCGCCATCCGTCACGAAATACACCTGCCCGCCGCGGCCCTTGTCAGCCGCCAGCATCAGGCCTTCGCAGACATTGTCCACATGCGTGGTCGAGGTCTGGAAACGGCCCCCGCCAACCCACATGAAGCGGCCTTCCTCGACACCACGGATCAGTTGCGGCAGAAGCGAGGTGTCGCCCTTGCCCCAGATCAATCGCGGCCGCACCACGACGGTCTCCATCTGCGGGCTGTTGGCCGCCACCACGCATTTTTCCGACAGGCCCTTGGTCTCGGGGTAACGCGGCAACGGCCGCTCCGGGATGGGACGACCCTCGGTCACGTTATGCAAGGGTGTTCCGTCGACCAGCACTGCCTCGGTGCTGACATGCACGAACTTCTTCACGCCCGCGGCGCGCGCGGACGTCAGCAGGTTCTGCGTGCCGACCACGTTGACGTGATGGAACCGGTCCTGTGGTCCCCATTCGCTGACCTCGGCCGCCGCGTGATACACCACGTCACAACCCGACATGCCTTCGCGCAGTGCGCGGAAATCATCAAGGTCACCACGCACGGCTTCCGCGCCCAGGGTTTTCACGGCCTGCGCGGCGGCATCGGAACGTGCCAGGGCGCGCACGCTATCGCCGCGTGCCTTGAGGTGGCGGATCAGGTTTCGACCAACAAAACCCGAGCCACCGGTGACGAATGCTGTTGCCATCTAATCCCCCCGAATGCCATACCAACACCGCAGCTTGCGATGCCGGTTCCAGAATACCAGTCGATAGACTGGCGCCATCATCATGCCGAATAGCGCGATGCGCGGCATGATCTGCAACTGGTCGGTCACGATGCAGACTTCGCCGTCCGCCTCGACCACACGCCGGTGCCGCCACTGCCGGTTCACCAGTGAACTCGAATGCTCCTGGAACTGGAAGCCCGGTCCGATGGACTCAAACTGGAAATGATGGATGTCGTTGGGCAGCAAGCCAAACAGCAAGATCCAGCTCTCAAATAGCGGCTGCCCGCAAGGGAATTCATTAATCGGTCGAGCACGCCATTCGGCCGGGGCCGACATGCGGATGGGCCACAGCTCGGCATTGACGCCCTCCCAGGTGATCGCGCGCGACCAGACCTGTGTCGCGGGTGCCGCCAGCCGTGAAACCCTCGTGAACTCGATCATCCTGCCCATCGCCACCTGCCACGGGTTATCTGTGACGAGGATGAATGTTATAGATAATCCTTGCTTGCGTAAGCAGGCAGGTGCCGGATTCCAGCGCTGTCGCGCAGGCTCGATGAATCAACCGAAGGAAAAGACCATGCAAACAACAATCCCCGATATGCCGGTTCACTATGTCGGCTTCTGGGCCCGTGTCGGTGCCAGCATCATCGACACCCTCCTGATCATGGCAGTGATCGCACCGATTGCGCTGATGCTGGTGGGGCCGGAATACTTTGACCCGCTGCGCGCGACCGATGGCCTGACCTTCCTGCTGGAGTGGGTGTTCCCGGCGGTGGCGGTAATCGTGTTCTGGGCCTACCGCTCAGCCACGCCGGGGAAGATGGTCATCCACGCCATCATTGTCGATGCCGAAACGCTCGGTAAGCCCAGCACCGGCCAGTTGATCGGGCGCTACCTGGGCTATTTCGTTTCCACTATCCCGCTTGGACTCGGCCTGATGTGGGTTGGCTGGGATGCACGCAAGCAGGGCTGGCACGACAAGCTCGCCGGCACCGTGGTTATCCGCCAGCCACCCGCCGCGCCGAAGCAACAAGGCACCGACGACACATAAGCCCCCACTGCCTGTTGGGGCAAACGCCAGCCGTCGTGACAGCCCAGGGCAGGTTTGGGTCGGCGAGGTAGCTGCGCCACTGCGAGAAGCCGGGGCACGGCCGACAGGCCATCAAGCTTTCACAGGTGCCGCAGAGGATAGAGGAGTCCAGTCGGACGGATAATTGAGATTACGCTCAACTCAAGTTACGAGCGATTGCAGTCTCGGTTGTTTCTTCCACCGGCTCTCCGCCCACAGAACCACGCCGGCTACGCCAGAGGCAGGCCAAGAGGTATAGCAAGGACAACAGGAAGAAAAACTTTGCCAGCGCGCCACTGATGGCGGATATCGCAAGATAACCCAGTGTGCTGGCAAGGGCCATGATGATGGTGGCAAGGCCCGCATATATTCCCAGCGAAAGAATGAAGGCGTGCACAGGCAGTTGCGATCGGGCGTCGGACTTCATTGTCTCGTCAAGCCGCATTGTTCAACGGCAGTTTGCAGGTAACCCTGAGCGATTTCGCGACTGATGCCGTAGCGACAATGGATTGCACCCGACAGCCGCGCAATATTGTCCTCCGACAAATCTCCCCAAATCACCAAGGCGTCGCGCACCAGCTGCGTCACGGTTTCGCGGATGATGTCGTCATCCAGTATGGTTTTTGGCTCCTCGCTCATGACACCCCTCACTTCTCACGACCGGCCCATGCGCAGCGGTTAACCCTCTTCGGGGCGCAATCCGCCTGTATTTACCGTATCGGATTGCCGTGAAGCCGGCCGTTCAAAAGGGCTCTATGGGAAAGGTCAATAGTGACCAGGGGGTGAAAATCTTCAGCCTGTTCAATAGGGAACAGATCATGGTCTTGGCTGTTGCCTATGCTGCTGTAGGTAACGATTTAAGGATAATTGATCAAACGATCGGTCAATTCAATCTGTTTACACTACGTACAAACCCCTAT
>JBFKCG010000128.1:0-6592 GCA_041620675.1 Nevskiales bacterium | reverse complement strand
GCAGCTCGCAGCCGCAGGCATGCAAGTGACCTTCGATGACTTGCAGCCAAATATCAGTGCCGCTCTCCAGTGCCTGGGCAAGGTCATGGCCCGACGCGAGGCGGATGACTCGCAAGTCCTGCAGTGAGCCGAGCGGGCCGGGGAAATGGGAAAGTTTTTCGGGCATGGCCGCGAGCATGCGACGCGATGCGCCTGCATGCAAGCCTCTACTTGGAGGTGAGTCAGGTCTCGCTGCACAATATGCGCTTGAGCCTTAGGGGGTATCGATGCGCGTAGTGGTTTATGGATTGAGTTCGATTGCAGCCTTGTTGGCAGCTTTGCTGGCCTGGGGTGTGCTGATGGACTCGAAGTGGCGTGTTGAGCGCAGTGTCGAAATCGCTGAAGCGCCTGGTCCGGTGTTTGCCTACGTCAGCATCCTGCGCAACTGGCCTGAATGGACTGCCTGGGGAATCGATGACTATCCTGGCCTGCAGTATGAATTCAGCGGACCGGACTGGGGCGTGGGCGCGACCCAGCGCTGGCACGATGGTGGTATGCAGGGTGAGTTGCGCATCAGGGGTTTCCAGCCGGGCGAATACCTGGAGTACGACCTCACGATGAACCCGGGTGATATTCAGTTGCGTGGCAGCTTGCGTATCAGGGCGGTGGGCGAGGGGAGCGAGCTGACCTGGAGTTGCTGGGGCGATTCCGGCGATAACCCGATAGACAAGCTCAAGCTGCGCTTCTACGCACCACTGATCGGACGAGACTTGAGTACGGGGCTGGCCAACTTGCAGGCACGCTTCCGCTGACGGTTATTGGAGGGCTAAATGTCGGACAAGATCGTAAAGACGGATGCCGAGTGGCGCGCACAGTTGGATGACTTGCAGTATCGGGTCACGCGCAAGCATGCGACAGAGCGTGCCTTCAGTGGCGAGTACTGCGACGAGCACCGCAAGGGCCACTACATGTGCATTTGCTGTGGCCAGCCGTTGTTTGATTCCGAGGCCAAGTTTGATTCCGGCACAGGATGGCCCAGCTATTGGCAGCCGGTTGATGCGGCTGCAGTCGAGACCGAAGAAGACCGCAGCCTGTTCATGCGGCGTACCGAAGTGCATTGCAGTCGCTGTGATGCGCATTTGGGTCACGTCTTTCCGGATGGACCCAAGCCAACCGGGCTGCGTTATTGCATCAATTCGGCGTCACTGAAGTTCGAAGAAAAGCAATAGCCTGCGTGCGTGTGCGTTGGTTCCAGCATGTGCCCTTCAAGAGACTGGTCTGTCTATGAGGCCTGTATGCTGGCATACGCGATGTGTTCGGCTGAGCGCTTTGCCTTATCAGTATAATGCGTCAAATGTTCGATTATCCGAGTAATCCCCCATGGAATGGCTGACGGACCCTGAGATCTGGCTGGCGCTGGTGACCCTGACGGCGCTGGAGATCGTGCTCGGCATCGATAACATTATCTTCCTGTCAATCACGGTTTCGAAGTTGCCGCCGCACCAACAGCCCAGCGCGCGTTTCTTTGGGCTGGCGGGTGCCATGCTGACGCGCCTGGCACTGCTGTTCTCGCTGGTCTGGATGGCCAAACTCACGACACCACTGTTCGCGGTGCTGGGCGAGGAAATTTCGGGGCGCGACCTGATCCTGCTCTTGGGCGGTCTGTTCCTGCTGTTCAAGAGCACCATGGAGATTCACGAGAAGCTGGAAGGCGCCGAGCATGCACCCGAAGCCACCCGCAAGGTGACCTCCTATGCCAGCGCAATTGTCCAGATTGCACTGCTGGACATCGTCTTTTCACTGGATTCCGTGATTACCGCGGTAGGCATGACGGACAAGCTACCTGTCATGGTGACCGCCATCGTCATCGCCATCATCGTCATGATGTTGTTCGCCGGTACCATCTCGCGTTTCGTGGACGACCATCCCACCATCAAGATCCTGGCCTTGGCTTTCCTGATCCTGATCGGCGTGGCCTTAATCGGCGAAGGCCTGGATATGCATATCCCGAAGGGCTATATCTACTTCGCCATGGCGTTCTCGGTCGCGGTCGAAGCGATCAACCTGAGGATGCGGGCACCACAGGCGCCCCCCTCCGTGCAACTGCACGATCGCGCTCCCGAAACGCCACCTGAGCAGCGCGACCCGCCACAAGGCAATTGACAAGCCACCGGGATGCCACTAACGTGCTGAAAAACAGCGGCTTAATGAACGTGGGCCAGCTGCAGAATTACTGAAAAAACAAGGGTGGCGACAGACCTCCCCTCAAACTTGGAGAATGATCATGAGCTTTGTCTTTCGCGGTCTGCTGGGCCTGTTCCTGGCGTTCACCACTGCTCTGGCCTTTGCGGATGCTGATGCCCCGGCGCCGGTTGAGCCTGTGCCTGCCGAGGAACCGGTGCCTGAGCCGGAAGTGTTTGAGGAAGAGCCAGCCCCTGAGCCTGAAGCTGAGGCGCCTGCTGAAGAAGAGCCAGGCAACCGTTTCTATGCGGGCGGCGGCATTGGCCTGATCGAGAATGATATTGGCCAGGAAAGTGGCACGGTCACCTCATTGAACCTGCGTGCGGGCTACTACGTGTTTCCTTGGTTGGCGATCGAAGGCCAGATTAACGCTGGCCTGAATGAGGCCGACCTTGACCGCGCAGCGGGCACTGAAATCGACCTGAAGCGTACGATCGGTGTCTACGCCAAGCCACACTTCAACTTTGGTCCGCTTGACCTGTTCGTTTCCGTCGGTTATGCCGATGTGGACGCAACGGTTAACGGGCCAGGCATCAGTGCCGATGCCGGCGGCGACGGCCTGTCATACGGCTTTGGTACGCGCATCCCGACATCTGCGGGTGCCTTCGACTTCGAATATCTGAACCTGCTGGATGACGGCCCGATTGCCATCGAAGGCCTGTTCTTCACCTACAGCCGTTACTTCTTCTAGAAAGAAGCGGTTCACCCAATAAGGGCGGGGTTCCTCGGAACCCTGCCTTTTTTATTGGCCCGAGGTTGTGTGGCTTGGTTTTAGCCCGAGTCCGGAGTCCTAAGCCTGTGGCAAGGCAGCCGCAGCTGTGGTGATGCAAGGCGCATCCTGCGCAGCCCTTCGGGCCAATGGCGCACTATCGGGCGGATTTACTTGAGCTCAACCGCATTCACGTTGATCAGGAGCTGCGCGTAAAAGCGCACCAGCTCAGCGTAATTATCAATGCCGATGCGTTCGTCGCGACCATGCACCCGGGCAAGATCTTCCTTGCTGAGGCGCAAGGGGGTGAACCGGTAGATGTGGGGTGACAGCCCCGTATACCAGCGTGAATCGGTTGCCCCCATGGTCAGGTAGGGTGCAACGATCAGTGGCTCCTGGCCGGCGGCTTGTCCCAGTACCTGCTGGATGGTGGTCTCAAGCATGGCATAGGCCGGGCCCTGTGTTGGCGAAACTGGAGAAGGCTCGCTGTTGAAGGGAAGTACGCTGAGTCGTACGCGCTCATCGTCAATGACTTCTCTGGCGTATTCAACGACGCTCTTACGAGTGTCGCCGGGCAGAATGCGGAAGTTGATCACTGCGGCGGCGCGTGAGGGAAGCACGTTCTGTTTGGGGCTGCCACTGAACATGGTGGCTGCCGCGGTGGTGCGCACCATGGCATTGGATGACGGTAGATCCGTCAGGGCGCGCTTGACGATTCCCTCGCTTAGCCACAGGTTGGAGAACAACAGGCGCCGGCCAAAGCTCATATGTGGTCCGACGCCATCAAACATGGCACTGACGGGCTCGGTCAAACGCAAGGGCATGGGAGCATTCTCTAGGCGCGCAATCGCCCGGGAAACCAGCCCAACGGTGGTGAAAGGTGGCGGCATGGAGGAATGGCCGCCTTCGTCCTCAACACTGAGCAAGAGGCTGAGATAGCCTTTTTCCGCAATGCCGACGAGTGCCACCGGCTCGGTCACGCCGGGCAGGCTGCCCTTCATGATGGCGCCACCTTCGTCCAGGATCATGGCAGGGCGTACCCTGAGCTTGAGCAGCAATTCTGCTATTCGGGCACTGCCGTCCTGGCCGCCGACTTCCTCGTCATGCCCGAATGCCAGGTAAATGGTCCTGCGTGGCTTGAATCCGCGTGCCAGCAATAATTCCACGGCCTCCATCTGGGCCATGACGCTGGATTTGTCATCCAATGCGCCGCGTCCCCACACATAACCGTCCGCGATGTCGCCGCTGAAGGGGCCATGTTTCCAGGCGGTCGTTGTGCCGGATTCGGGCGGAACGACATCAAGGTGAGCAAGCAGCAACAGGGGGTCCAGGCCGGCTTCGCTCCCCGGCCAGGTATAAAGCAGGCTCAGCTCTGATACGGTTTCGCGATTCAGCGCGCGGTGCGACAACGGAAACTGGGTGGCAAGATATCCATGCAGGGCCTTGAAGGCGTCCTCATTAACGAGGTTACGATCCTCGTGCGAGAGGGTGGGAATCGCCAGGGCCCCTGCCAGCCGTCGTGCCGCTGCCTGTGAGTCGATCGCCAGTTTCGTTCCCGCAGGGTATTCGGAGGCGCGGGGACGAAAATTCAGTGCATTGAATAATGAGACGGTGATGACCAGGCCCAGCGCAAGGCAGGCGAACAGAAAGACACGACGCATGGCGAAATCCGTTGATGAAGTTAGTGAATTCTAATACGCGACATGGCAAGCACGCACAAGGGATGACTGTGGCACAGTGCACTCATGCATCATCGGCATAATTCATACTACAGGCTATTGACCCGCCTCCTTGCGGTCATGCTGTTGGGCTTCACAAGCGCCAGTGCCGCAGTGGAAGAGGCAGCCTTGGTCATTGATCGCATACAGGCAGGAGACTGGCAAGCGCAGGGCCTGCGTCTGAAGCTTTCACTCACAGGGAAAAAGAGCGAACTACAGGTGTCACGCCTGAACCTGCCCGCGCCGGTCGGCGAGCTGCAGGACATCAAGATTCTCTGCGCGAAACTGCGTCTGGATGCCGCGGTACTGGACTGTCCCAAGGCCCAGTTTCACCTGAAGGCCAGTGTGCTCGAGCAACCAGAATTTACGGGTGGTTTCCGCTACCAGATGGTTAGCCAGAAACTGCAGTTCCATCTTGATGATGTGCCGATTGGTGAAACTCGGGTCAGGGTGTCAGCTCGCCTGGAGGATTCGATTTGGTGGGCGGAGTTGGAAGCACCGGGGCTTAGCCTCAGTGGTGAAGACGGCAAATTCGCCAGTGACAAACTGGCGCTGACACTCAAGGCGCGCGTACAACCCGTCCCGACAGGCGACTGGAACTTCTCAATTGAGGTTGGTGCCTTGCGTGGACAGGCTTACGCCGAGCCGGTCTTCCTGGACTTTGCGAAGGCCCCGCTGCGGGCAGAGTTTGCTGGCCGCTGGGGGTCTGAGCAGAAGCAGCTGGTGATGGAGAGTATGCGAATCCAGCAGCCGCAGGTACTGCGCGCCACTGGATCGGCGAGCCTGGACTTCAAGGCAGCCAAGCGATTGCAATCCCTGCACATGCAGATTGATGAGGCGGTCATGCCTGGCGTTTATTCAAGCTACCTGCAGCCGTTCCTGATCGGCACAACGCTGGATAGCCTGGAGACGCAAGGACGTATCACGGGCAGTGTCGGGTTTGCCGGAGGAGAAGCTGAGCATGTGCGCCTGAAGCTGAAAGAGGTTTACCTCGACGACAAGAAAAAAAGGTTTGCGTTGTATGGTCTGCAGGGTTCGGTCAATTGGAGTGCCAAGGTGGGAGCAAAGGCCATTACGCAGCTTGGTTGGGAAGGCGGCAATGCCTACAAGCTCGACCTTGGGCCGACCCAGCTGCGCCTGTCGACGGCAGGACGCGATATGCGCCTACTGGAGCCCATGCACTTGCCGGTGCTGGACGGGCGACTGGATGTGCGCCGCCTGGAATTGCTGGCCATGGGCACTGACTCGATGCAGGTGGCTTTTGATGGCGAGCTCTCCCCGGTGGGCATGGAAAGGTTTTGTCGTGCCTTAGGCTGGCCCGTCTTTGGCGGAACACTGTCCGGGACAATACCGACGTTGGAATATCGTGACGGCAGCCTGACGGTTGGCGGGACGCTGGCTGCCAATGTATTTGATGGACGCGTCGAGATTGACAGCCTCCGGCTGGAGCAGCCCTTCGGTTCCTTGCCGCGCCTGTCGGCCGACATGACGATGCGGCGCATCGACCTCAAGTCCGCGACCAGTGCTTTCTCGTTCGGACGCATCGAGGGCCGCATGGATGGTGACGTAAAGAACCTGCGGTTGCTCAAATGGAAGCCCGTGGCCTTTGATGGGCGTTTGTATACAACGCCAGATGATGATTCGCGGCATCGGATCAGTCAGCGCGCCATCGAGAACATTGCCAATCTGGGTGGATCAGGTGCTGCTGGTGTGTTGTCGCGTGGCTTCCTGCGCTTCTTCGAGGATTTTGGCTACGACCGCATTGCCTTGGGCTGCAAGCTGCGTGACGGCGTGTGCCAAATGGCGGGACTGGAACCCCATCGAAGCGGCGGTTACTACATCGTAAAGGGCAGCCTGCTGCCGCGCATTGATGTCATCGGTTTTGCCACCCGGGTTAACTGGGATGGTTTTGTTGAGCAGCTGAAAAGCGCAACGAAATCAGAGG
>JBFKCG010000127.1:0-6693 GCA_041620675.1 Nevskiales bacterium | reverse complement strand
GTGGAATCCTTGCTGCGCGAGCAGGGCAGGGTGTGTGGGGTCCGTGTAAGGGATTGCAGTGGTAAAGAGCGAACCGCTGAACTGCGAGCGGGCCTCGTGATCAATGCCAGTGGCTCATGGGCGGACTTGGTGCGCAAGCAGATCGGTGCGCAGGCGCGACTGCGCCCGCTTCGCGGCAGCCACCTCGTTTTTCCATATTACTGCCTGCCGGTGGCACAGGCTGTCAGCCTGTTTCACCCGCGAGACCGGCGACCGGTTTTCATCTTTCCCTGGGAAGGCGCGATCATTGTCGGTACCACGGACTTGGACCATGCCGAAGACCTGGACCGGGATCCCGTCATGAGCGGGTCGGAAGCCCAATACCTGATGCAGGCGGTGCATCATCAATTTCCGTCAATGGACATCAAGCTGGAGCAAGCCGTCGCCAGTTATTGTGGCGTACGCCCGGTGATAGCGGGTGGCAATGCAGATCCTTCCAATGAATCCCGTGATTTTGCGTTATGGGAAGAAGAAGGGCTGCTGACGATCACGGGAGGCAAGCTGACAACTTTCCGCGCCACCGCGTTACAAGCCCTGCGCAGGGCGCGCAAGCAGTTTCCGGGCTTGTCCAAACTGGGCGACAACAACCCGATCCTCGACGCATTACCGAATGCGCCTAAGCAGCACGACGGGTTGAGCGAAATTGTCGTCAGGCGACTATATGGACGTTATGGTGCGCAGGCGCAGTCCCTGCTGGCGGCGGCGACTGCCGAGGACCTGAAACCCATCGGTGACTCGGTATACCTGTGGGGAGAATTGAGCTGGGCATCGATGCATGAGGCAGTAGTCCATCTGCAGGATTTGCTGCTGAGGCGAACACGCATCGGATTTGTCCTGCCAGCGGGCGGGCTGTCGCTGATGCCCGATATTCGCCGGCGTTGCCAGGCCCTGCTTGGCTGGGATGATGAACGCTGGGAGTCAGAAGAAAAAAGTTATCGTGAATTATGGCAGCGTGCTTATCGCGTGCCACAGGCCGGGGAGGTCACATGAGCCAGGACAAATTCTTGCTGGCACTGGATGTGGGTACGCAGAGCGTGCGGGCCATCGTGTTTGATAGGTTGGGTAACCTCATCGCACGCGAACAAGTTCATATCGAGCCCTACATCTCACCGCAGCCCGGCTGGGCAGAACAAGATCCCGAGCTGTATTGGCGCTCAATCGGCCAAGCCTGCCAGGCACTCTGGCGTGCGCACGGCATAGATCCGAGCACGCTTGCCGGCGTGGGCCTGACAACCCAGCGTGCCACGTCGGTCAGCCTGGATGCGGATGGCAAGGTATTGCGCCCGGCCATCGTCTGGTTGGACCAGCGACGTGCAGAGCATGAAAAGCCGGTAGGGGGCTTGTGGGGCCTGTTGTTCCGCATGGTCGGCGTGACTGACACCATCGCCTCATTCCAGGCCCAGGCCAAGGCCAACTGGTTGCGCGAGCATGAGGCAGATATCTGGGCAAGGACTGACAAGTTCCTGTTGTTGTCTGGCTACCTGACGTACAGGTTATGCGGACAATTCAGGGATTCGGTCGGCTGCCAAGTGGGTTATATCCCGTTCGACTACAAGAAATTGCGGTGGGCAGCCAAGACCGACTGGAAGTGGCAAGGTGTCTGCATCCGTCCCGGGCAACTGCCAGAGCTGGTCGAACCGGGCGAACTGTTGGGCGAGATATCGCCCGAAGCCGCGGCCCACACCGGCCTGCCTGCCGGGCTGCCACTGATTGCCGCGGCGGCGGACAAGGCCGATGAAGTTCTGGGTGCAGGTGTGGCTGAAGCGGGCATTGCCTGCCTGAGCTTCGGAACGACTGCGACTATCAACACGGTCAGTGAAAAGTATGTCGAAGTCACACCATTTATCCCGCCCTATCCATCGGCAGTGCCGAACGCCTATAACACCGAGATCCAGATTTATCGCGGCTTCTGGATGGTGTCCTGGTTCAAGCGCGAATTCGCGCATCGCGAGCAGCAGCTGGCTGAAGATCGAGGCATTGCCGCAGAAGCCTTGTTCGATGATCTGGTCAAGAAAGTCCCTCCCGGTTCAATGGGCCTGACATTGCAGCCCTACTGGTCCCCCGGCGTGCGTGATCCCGGGCCGGAGGCCAAGGGCGCCATCATCGGCTTTGGTGATGTCCATACGCGCGCACATATTTATCGCGCCATCCTGGAGGGCCTGGCTTACGCGTTGCGACAGGGTCGCGAGCAGATCGAAAAACGCACGCGCCGCAGGATCACGCGCCTGGTCATTGCAGGCGGCGGCTCACAAAGCGATGTCGCCATGCAGATCGCGGCGGATATTTTCGGCATACCGGCCGAGCGGCCGCATGTGTACGAAGCGTCGGCCCTGGGCGCAGCCATGAATGTGGCGGTCGGCCTTGGTGTTTACCCGGATTACGTGACGGCGGTAAAAGCGATGGCCCGGACCGGCCAGGTCTTCACGCCAAACCCGCACACGCAGGCAATTTACGAGAGACTCTACAAGCAGGTTTACACCAAGATGTATCGGCAGCTGCAGCCGCTCTACCGCGAGATACGGGACATCACCGGATACCCGCCTTGAACCGAATCTTTTGTTGGTGCGCAATTGCATTTGACGTCTTATTCCTCCATAACTAAGCCACTGCCGGGTCCACACCCGGTCTTATCGGGTGTCCGGGGGATAAATGCAGGTAAGTGAGCAAGTGCGTGGCCGACAACCACAGGTGGCTGCACGCTGGCGCCACTGGGCTGTTCTGGCCCTGCTGGCCGCGATTGCGCTGGCATCACCACTGCATTCATCGGCTGCTACTGCCGTATTGGGTCCCGATACCGCGACGATCGATTTCAATTCCTATCTCGAATACCTCCCGGACCCTACCGGTGAATTAACGCTCGAGCAGGTGCTGCAACCTCCCTTCTCAAGCCAGTTCAGGCGCAATGAAACTGGCGTCTTCAATGCCGGATATAGCGCAGGCCCGCATTGGTATCGCTTGAGCGTAAAACGAGAGGTCGGCCAGCCCGGGCCTGACAATGGCCTGCGATATCTCGAAATCGACTTCCCCTTGCATGACTATATTGATGTGTACGTCCCACAGGCGTCTGGCCAATGGAAGGTGACGCAAGTAGGTGACCAGCGGCCGTTTTCCAACCGGCCGGTCCGTGACCACAATTTCATCATCCCGATGACCGTGCCTGGTGACGAGGCAATCACGGTGTATTTCAGGATCCAGACCTCGGATCCACAGGTCGTGCCGGTGCATGTCTGGACTTTCCCCGAGTACTACGACCACGCAGAACTCGTGATCATGCTATTGGGTGCCTTTTATGGCATCAGCCTAGTGATGCTGCTGTACAACGCCCTGGTATTCGTGATGTTGCGCGAGCGCAGCTATCTGGATTACGTGCTGCTGGGCGTGTTCCTGAACCTACTGTGGCCGCTTTCGCTTGATGGAATCGGAGTCAGGTATATCTGGGGAGATTCGCCGTACTGGACCAACCTGAGCATGCCGTTCACGGCCTGCATGGCAGGCGCGATGGGCGCCCGCTTCGGACAGAGCTTCCTGCAGATCCGGGGCAGCATGCCCACGATGTCCACCTGGCTTAACGGCTACCAATTGGCCTGCCTTGCGTGGGCACTTTGCGTGTTCTTTGTCAGTGACCGACTGGCGAATGCCGTGACGCTCATGCTCGCGGTCATCGGTGTTCTTGGGATTGCCTTCGTGATCAATGCAGCTGCTCGCCAGCGCATCAAAGGGGTGCGCTACATGACGCATGCCGGGATGATTGTCCTGCTTGGCGTTGGCGCCAAGTGGGCACAACTCGCGGGAATCCTGCCAACAATCACGATTACGCAATATGCGCTGCATATAGGCACGGCACTGGGTACGCTGTTGATGTCAGTTGGGCTCGCACGTTCCGTCTACAAGGAGCGCCGGGATCGCGAGGTGCTTTCACAGGATCGCCAGCGCGCGGAGGCCGCAACCCACGCCAAGAGCGAGTTCCTGGCCAAGATGAGCCATGAGATTCGCACGCCGATGAATGCCATCATCGGCTTCACGGACTTGGCACTGAGCACGGACAGGGAATCCCGGCGGAAGGACTATCTGGCCAACATCCACGATGCGTCGAAAACCCTGCTAACGCTGATCGATGACATTCTTGACCTGTCCCGTATTGAGGCGGGCAGGCTCGTGCTGGAAAGTCGAGAGTTCAGGTTGCAACCGATCATGGACAAGATCGCGATGCTGTTTACCCATCGCGCTGCTGAAAAGGGCGTTGAACTGGTGTTGTCCAGCTCTGTGCCGCCACACCTTCTGTTCCGGGGTGATACGGTTCGCATCGAGCAGGTGCTGGTCAACCTCACCAGTAACGCACTCAAATTCACCGATGCGGGAGAAGTCGAGGTACGGGTCAGCATCGACTCCAAATCTGAAAAGCGCGCGATGCTGCGCTTTGCCGTACGCGACACCGGAATTGGGCTGGTTGAAAGCCAGGTCGCCAGGCTTTTCATTCCCTTCAGCCAGGCTGACGATTCCAACACGCGCAAATATGGCGGCAGTGGCCTGGGCCTGAGCATCTGCAAGCAACTGGTTGAGATGATGGGCGGAAAGATACAGGTCACTAGCGAGGTTGGCCTCGGCAGCACTTTCTGGTTCACGATGCCACTGGAAATCAGCTCTGAAGAGGCGGCGATCAAGGAGGGCGCATTGTCCGACGCCCTGCATGATCTGCGCACCCTGATCGTGGACGACAACCCGACCGCCCGACGTGTCCTGGTGGAAATGCTGCAGGCGCTGGAGCTTCCTTGCGAGGCGGTTGCCAGTGGCGAAGAGGCCTTGCAAATGCTGGCGGAAGGACAGTTCGGGCTGGTGTTGATGGATTGGCGAATGCCGGGCATGGACGGCCTTGAAACATCGCGTCAGATCCGTGCCATGCCGGGGCTTGGCCAATTGCCCATCGTCATGATCACAGCCTCGCCCCGTGACGAGCTCACGCGTAGCGTGGAGGCAGGGTTGGTCAGTGCCAGCCTGAGCAAGCCCATTACCCCGTCGGCACTGTTGGATACAGTGCATGAGGCCATGCATACGCTCGATGTGTCACGAGACACCAGGGCAATTGCGGATGTGTCCGCGGCAGATACCGGACTGCGGGGCATCCGCGTATTGCTGGTCGAGGACAACGTGCTGAACCAGAGAGTCGCCCGCGAGATGCTGGAGCGGCTGGGCGTACACGTGACCATTGCCGGCAATGGCGAGGAAGGTGTTACTGCAGTGGCACGGAACCAGTTCGAGGTGGTGCTGATGGACCTGCAGATGCCGGTCATGGATGGGCTGGAAGCGACACGTCGCATCCGTGCCAACCCTGAACATGCGAGCTTGCCAATTATTGCAATGACCGCCAATGCCCTTGCGCGTGACCGCGATCGATGCATTGCCGCTGGCATGAATGATTTTCTCACCAAGCCGGTTTACGCAGCGCAGCTGGCCGCCGTACTTGGCAAATGGCTGGGCATCGACGTTGATGCTGGCAAGAGCAGCACGCAAAAACCGGCTGGGGTGCCACAGCCGAACCACGACCAGCCATTGGACCAGGCGCAGGCACTGGAAACGCTGGACGGCAACCAAAAGCTCTATCTGGAGTTACTGGCGATATTTCGCCAGCACCATGCCAACGATGTGCAGCGGATGCGTCAGGCACTCGCTGCAGGTGATCCCAAGCTGGCGCATCGCTTGGCGCATACCTTGAAGGGAGTTACGGGAAATCTGTCGATGCCGAGGCTGCGTACAGTCATGATCAAGCTGGAAGCCAGCCTTGAGGAGGCTGCGGAGGTACCCGCAGAATTGCTGCAAGCAGCCGAGGCAGAGTTGGCCGCCGTTATCGGTGAGATTGAGCCTATGCTGGTGGATGCGCCAGAGGTTGCGGGCGGCACGGCCTAGCGGGGCTACGCCATTCACGAACCGTTATTGGCCGGGCGCATGCGCAGGGCTTGGTTTCGTGCCTTGTCCAATGTGCTCGCAAAGGCAAGCCGACCGGATTGCTTGCGCATGCCGGCGCGCAACAGCTTGCGGTAAATCGGTCCAGACAGGCTGCTGACCACGATCGCAACGCCCGCCTCATTCATGCGCTGGATCATGGAGTCCAACGCCACGATTCCGCTCATGTCGACCATTGGCACGCCTGACATGTCGATGATGATGACCTTCACCTCTTTACGAATCTCGTGCAGGGTCTGGATCGCTTGCTCGGCAGCCCCAAAGAACATCGGACCCTGGATGGCATAGACGGCAATATGCGCTGGCAAGTCGCGGAGTTCGTGCTGTTCGCTCTTGAGTTCGGACCCTCCGGTCATTTCCGTCATGCGCTGGATGAACAGCAGCGAGGCAAGCACGACCCCGACGCCCACGGCCAGCACCATGTCAAAAAACACCGTGAGCAGGAAGCATGTCAACAGGATGGCGACATCGCTGCGGGGTGCCACGCTCGCGATATGCGTGAAGTGCCGGAGGTCACCGACATTCCAGGCCACCATCAGCAGCAGCGCCGCCAGCGTAGCCATCGGGATGTAGGCCATCATTGGAGCAAACGCAACCACCAGCAGCAATACAACCATCGCGCCCACGACCGCGGCTATGGGTGTATTGGCGCCCGCGCGGATGTTCACGGCGGTACGTGAGATGGCAGCGGTACCC
>JBFKCG010000126.1:0-6714 GCA_041620675.1 Nevskiales bacterium | reverse complement strand
TACGCCGGCCTGAAGCTGGCCGTGGTCTATGGCGGTGCCGGGTATGACGCCCAGCGCGAAACGCTGCAACAGGGCGTGGATATCCTCATCGGCACGCCGGGTCGCCTGATTGATTACTTCAAGCAGCATGTCTTCGACCTTCGTTCCATTGAAGTGGCAATCATGGACGAGGCGGACCGGATGTTCGACTTGGGCTTCATCAACGATATCCGCTTCCTGTTGCGGCGCATGCCTCACCCCGAGAAACGGCTGAACCTGCTGTTCTCGGCCACGCTCTCCCATCGCGTGCTGGAGCTGGCCTATGAGCACATGAACAGCCCGCAGCTGGTAAAAATCGAGAGCGACACGGTGACCGCCGAGCGTGTTCGGCAGGTGCTCTATCACGTCTCCATGGAAGAAAAGATTCCCTTGCTGCTGGGCTTGATGCGCAAGATCGTGCCACTACGCACGCTGGTGTTCGTCAACACCAAGCGTGCCGCCGAAAAGGTAGAGGATTACCTCAATGCCAATGGCTTCCAGGCCGCCACTTTGTCGGGAGATGTCCCGCAGCCGAAGCGCCTGCGCCTGCTCAAGGAGTTCCAGGAAGGCAAGCTCCCGATCATGGTCGCAACCGATGTTGCCGCGCGTGGCCTGCACATCCCTGAAGTCAGCCATGTCTTTAATTACGACCTGCCACAGGATCCGGAGGACTACGTCCACCGCATCGGCCGCACCGCACGCGCAGGGGCTGAAGGGGACGCGATCTCCCTGTGCTGCGAGACCTATGTCTATTCACTGCCGGACATCCAGAAGTTCATCGGCCACAAGCTGCCGATATCCCACGCTGAAGAAGGCTTGATGGCAACTGATATCCAGCGCCCCAAGCGGGTGGAGCGCGAACGCGTACAACACCATCGGCAAGGACGGCCCGGCCAGGGCAGGCCCAGCAGTGGTGGGCGCCGTCGTCGTTAGGCCAGCGTCAGGCCAGGCTCAGGGCCGATAGCCCCTCTACCGTTGGAACCCCCTCCAGCGCGCGGGCAGGCCGCTGGGTGTCGGGACGGGTAATCCCCAGCACCTGCCCAATGCCGAAATGACGTGCCGCTTCCAGTACGGACAGGTTGTCGTCCACCATCAGCGCGCGCCCGGGCTCAAAGGGGTGGGCCTGCACAAGTGCCGGCCAGAACCGCGCATCTTCCTTGGGAAAGCCAAAGCTGTGCGAACTCAGGATCAGGTCAAATCGTGACCCAAAACCCGTGGTCGCCATTTTCAGTTCCAGGCTGGCGGGGTGGGCATTGGTGACCAGCCACAAACGCTTGCCCATGGCACGCGCCGCCTCCAGGAAGCGCTCGACGCCCGGCAGGGGCGCGATCAGGTCACGGTAGCGCCCCTTCAGCGAGGCGATATCCAATTCCAACACGCGGCTCCAGTAGTCCACGCAATACCACTCAAGGCGCCCACGCATGCTCAGGAATAACGGTTCCAGGTGAGCCCGTGCCGCCGCCAGGTCCATGCCACGCGCCTCGGCATAGTGACGTGGCAAATGCTCCTGCCAGAAGCTGTTGTCGTAATTGAGGTCCAGCAGCGTGCCGTCCATGTCCAGCAGCACGGCATCCACCTCATCCCACCTGACCAGTGAATCACGGTTCATCGCGTGTATCATAACCGCCCATCACCTCCTTCTCACCCCGTGTATCGCCGTGAAAGAAACTCCCGCACAACTCCTTGCGCCCGTCATCACGCTGGCGCGCCAGGCTGGCGAGGCCATCCTTAAGATCTACCAGCAGGACTTCGCCGTTGAACATAAGGACGATGACTCGCCGCTGACGGCTGCGGACCTCGCCGCCCATCGCTGCCTGATGGAAGGTCTGGCTCGACTGACACCGGAGATCCCGCGTCTGTCGGAAGAAGGCGCGGACATCCCATATGCCGAGCGCAAGACTTGGTCACGCTATTGGCTGATTGATCCACTCGACGGCACGCGTGAGTTCGTCAAGCGTAATGGCGAGTTCACGGTCAACGTTGCCCTGATCGAACAGGGCCGGCCCGTGCTGGGCGTCGTGCATGCGCCGGTACTGGGCACCACCTATTCCGCAGCAGTCGGTGCCGGCGCCTGGAAACAGCAGGCCGGTGCTGATCCTATCGCGATCCGTTGCAGCAAGACCGCAACGCCTGCGCGTATCGTTGCCAGTCGCTCGCATGTCACACCGGAACTCGAGGCACTGCTGCAGCGACTGCCCGCCCACGAGGCAATGAACATCGGCAGTTCGCTCAAGCTCTGCCTGGTCGCGGAAGGCAAGGCTGATTTTTACCCGCGCCTCGGCCTGACCTCGGAATGGGATACGGCGGCCGGCCACTGCATCGTTGAACAAGCCGGCGGTGCGGTCACCCTGACGGACGGCAAGGCCCTGCACTACAACAGCAAGGAGTCCCTGCTCAACCCATATTTTCTTGTTCGTGGCGAGCCGGAATATCCCTGGCTCCAGTACCTGCAAGCCTGAGGCATGTCGGATACTCGCCCGATCGGCATTTTTGATTCCGGCATCGGCGGCCTCTCGGTCTGGCGCGAGGTTGTCGCGCAGTTGCCGCTGGAAAACACCGTCTATTTCGCCGACTCCGCCCACGTGCCCTATGGTCCCCGTGGCGAAACCGAGATCCGGCATTTCTGTGACCGCATTACGCGCTTCCTGGTCGACCAGGATTGCAAGGCAGTGGTCGTGGCCTGTAACACGGCTTCCGCCGCTGCACTGAAATACCTGCGTGAAACTTTCCCCGCATTACCCACGATAGGCATGGAGCCAGCGGTCAAGCCAGCTGCCGAAACCACCCGGACGCGCGTGGTCGGCATCATGGCGACGCCCGCGACGTTCCAGGGCCGCCTGTTCGCCGCCACGGCCGGGCGCTATGCCTTTAGCCAGGGCATTACACTCATCAGCCAGGTCTGCCCAGGGCTTGCCGAGCAAATCGAAGCCGGGCATCTGGAAACGCCGGAAACGGAACAAATGCTGCGCGGCTGGCTGAGTCCCATGCTGGCCGCCAAGGCCGACAGCGTGGTACTCGCCTGCAGTCACTATCCCTTTGTGATTGATGTCATCCGTCGCATCGTCGGCCCGGACGTCAACGTGATTGACCCGGCCCCCGCGATCGCGCGTCATGTAGCCCGCGTATTAACAGAACGCGAGCTTCTCGCTGCAGGCGAGGCAAGTGGACAGCACCGCTTCTTCAGCAGCGGCGATGTACAGGGCTTTCAGCACGCGCTACAGCGGCTGACGGGACTGGTTGCCGGTGCCTCTCCAGCGACTTGGGACGCCGAGGGCAACCTCACCAGCCCGGTCTAAACCGGGATCGCGTCGAAATCCGGGTACTGCGGGTGACGGGCCGCGGGATCTGCACTGCCCTCTCGCAGCAATTGCGCAACCTGCAAGCCAGCGTCGCGTGCCGCATCGAGCTCTTCCACGATGTCGGAAAGAAACAGGATTTCGCCCGCTGGCAGGCCAATTGCCTGTACGATCCGCTGGTAGGAGCCGACCTCGCGCTTGCCGCCCGCCTGGGTATCGAAATAGCCGCTGAATAATGGCGTCAGGTCTCCATACGGCGTATGGCCAAATATCAGCTTCTGTGCCTGCACCGAGCCAGAGGAATAAACGTAAAGCTGCCTGCCAGAGTCCCGCCAACGGTTAAGTGCCGCTGGCACTTCCGGGTAAACATGGCCGGTAAAGTCACCCCTGCGATAACCCTGCTCCCAGATGGGTCCCTGCAGTGCCTTGAGCGGGGTGATCTTCCTGTCTTCGTCAATCCAGCGGATCAACAGCTCGATGGCTTCTTCCAGGCTGAGCGTGCGCCCCGCCTCCTGCGCAACGGCCGCCAGTTGTTCACGTACAAAGGGCTCCTTCGCATGCGATCGCACATAGTCGGCGATGTGGGTACGCGCATAGGGGAAAAGGACCTTGTGAACGAAGGCGATATCCGTGGTCGTGCCTTCAATGTCGGTCAGGATGGCCCTGACAGTCATCCGGCATTTTCCAGTCGGGGAAAGCGATCAGCGATCTTGTCCCCCGTGAAGTTCGCGACCCAGCCCTCAGGCGTGGTGAACAGCCGAATGGCCTTGAAGCTGGGACGAGGCCCCATATCGAACCAGTGCGTGGTGTTGGCCGGCACGCTAATGAGGTCACCGCGCGTACATAGCGTGGCAAAAACTTTGCCGTTCTTGCGGATGAAGAACAGGCCCTCGCCATCAACGAAGAACCGAACCTCGAAATCACTGTGGGTGTGTTCGTGCAGGAACTTCTCGCGCATGACATCCTTCTGGGGATGTTCCGGATGGATGCTGACCACGTCCACCGACTGGAATCCGTACTTCTGCATCAGCCGGTCAATCGGCTCGCGATAGGCCTCAATGACCTCGTCTGGGGTTGCCGTTGCTTCCAGCTCACGATCTGCCTTCCAGCGTTCAAACAGGACGCCGATTTTTTCCAGCTCGCGCGCGATATCCCCGTGCTCATCCAGCACGGCGAGAGGTTCAGTGGTGGTTTCCGGATAGATGGTGAGCTGACTCATGATCGGTTACTCCTTCTCAGCAATTCGCACTCAAGCATGAATTCCAGTGCCTCAACCTGGAGGCCCGCGTGACGCGCGTCTCTGGCCCAGGTATACAGCCCATGTCCTGCTATTAGATAGGCATGTATGGCGCCATGTTCCCCAATCCATGCGTTGACCTTGGCTGACAGTCGCTCCATGTCTTGGTCGTTGGGGAAAATGGGAATAATGATTTCAGTCTCGTGGGTATCAATGCCCTCAAAGATCTTGAGTAGCTCGTAGTCCTTGAGTACCAGCGGTTCGCTGGCCGACATCGACAACACCGTGGACGCTGGCGAATGCGTGTGCAGTACGCCTCCCACCTTCGGATAAAGACGGTAAAGGGCGGTATGCAGCAGGGTCTCCGCCGAGGGGCGCTTGCCTGGCGTCAGGCTCTTGCCATCCATGTCAGCGAGCATGATGTCATCCGTGACCAGTCGTCCCTTGTGACGGCCGGACACGGTGATAGCGATGCTGTTGGCATCAATGCGAGCGGAGAAATTGCCACTGCTGGCGGGCACCCAGCCGCGCGCGTGAAACTCGCGACCCAGTTGTGCGAGGGTCGCGGCCTGCACCGCAAAGTCTTGGGAGGATTCCCCGGAGATCATGGCTGTACGCCTCCGCTGGACTGACAAAGGGGCGGTACTCTAAGCCATACGGCTGCGGGGGGCAATGTAAAAAACCCCGGCCACAGACGCACCCGCTCACTGCGGCTAGATCACTCCGCAGCGATTCCAACAGGACAGTGCCAAACCTCTTGTCGCCGGCGATGCGGCGATCAGGGATCAGGCAGCTGGGGCGACGTCTTCCGCCTGCAGGCCTTTCTGGCCTGTCACGACTGCGAACTCCACGCGCTGACCCTCTTCGAGGGTACGGTAACCCTCGCCACGGATCGCACGGAAGTGCACAAATACGTCTTCACCCTTGTCACGCTGGATGAATCCGTAGCCCTTGCTGTTATTGAACCATTTGACCGTACCGGTCTCACGATCTGCCATTCTCGCAACCTTCACTTGAGTGGAACAGGATTTCGTCCTGCGTGGCGAATGGGGCTCTTGTGTCCCCTAGCGTCCTCGCCACGTTCCGGACAACCTGATACTAGAACAGAAAACAAAATTGTGAAATAGGGGTACCAGCCAGCGACTTGACTCAGCGCATCATGTGGGTCGTGCGTACCAGCCGTTCCGCCTGCACCCGATTCAGGTTGCGATAAATAATCGCCGCTATCCATGGGCGTCGACGCCGTAGTCGCTCCAGGTCATCAACGTTGAATCGCAGCAGGCGCGTGTCGGTCAGCGTGTCTACGTTGGCACTGCGCTTGGCAGCAAAAAAGCCGATTTCGCCCAGAATAGCGCCGCGCGACATAGTTGCCAGATCCACCGGGCCATCATGACGTGGCACCCAGACCCGCAATTGGCCACTGATCACGACATACATGTCATGACCTTCCTCGCCCTCGGTTACGATGCGGGTACCTGCCTTGACATCCATGATGTTGGATAACAACGCGAACGTTCGCGCCTGGCGCAATGTAAGCCCCTGCATCAGCGGGATTGAATGTTGTGGGTCCTCGCCCAGATCCAGGCGAAGCACGTCCCACAGGGTGACGATACGAACGCCCACGGTGAGCGCCGGTGCCAGCGTGATATTGCACAGCCAGGCCAGGAACAACGTGAATACCGACAGCGCGCCGAACTGCATCTGGTTCTTCAGGTCGCTGGTAGTCAGCACCAGGAAGCCAAGGCACAGCGCCATCGTGGTGTAGGTAATCGGGCGAAGCACGCCCTCCAGCGCACTGAAGGCGGCCTTCGACTCGTTGGCCAGTCGCCGCGCATCCGCGTTGAACCGCACCATGTAGTGGATGGTGTCATCCACAGCGATACCCAGGGTGATACAGGCGATCAGGCTCGTGGTCGGGGTCAATGGGATATCGAGAAGGCCCAGTGTCCCGAAATACACCGTAACCGGGATCAGGTTGGGAACCAGTGCCAGCGCACCCGCGCGCCATGATGTAAACATGGCGGACATCAGCAGGTAGATCACACCCAGCGCGAGCGCGACGCTGAACAATTGTCCTCCGGCAATATTGTCCAACGCACGCGATACCAGCACCGTGTTGCCGGTGATTCGCGCCGACAACGGCGGGTTCAGAGCCGCCAAGCG
>JBFKCG010000125.1:0-6744 GCA_041620675.1 Nevskiales bacterium | reverse complement strand
TTCGCATAGCCTGGCGTGTCGTAGCTACCCAGCAAGGCCGGATTGACCGGATCACTCACGTCAATCAGCTGCAGGCCACTGCTGCCGTCCGCCACGTAGGCGGTGCTGCCCGCGATCGCAACGCCGTGCGCAACACTTGGCGTGTCGTAGCTGCCCAGCAATGCCGAGTTGGCCGGATCACTCACGTCAATCAGCAGCAGGCCCATGGTCGCGTCCGCCACATAGGCGGTGCTGCCCGCGATCGTAACGCCCTGCGCACCACCTGACGTCTTATAGCTGCCCAGCAAGGCCGGGTTGGCCGGATCACTCACATCAATCAGCTGCAGGCCGCTTCTGTTATCAGCCACATAGGCGGTGCTGCCCGCGATTGCAACGCCGCGCGCAAAGCCTGGCGTGTCGTAGCTGCCTAGCATTGCATCAGATAATTCCATGGAGGCAGCATGCGTGGAATTTCCCGCCAGGATGTCCGTGATGATGGCTTGATAATCGGCAAAGCCATGCACCAGCGCAGCCTGGTCCGCCACTGGATTGAAGGCCGCCAGGTCCCGCGCATCAATCACCGCATCGCCATTGAGATCTGCCTTAAGCAGGCGACGTGCAATCGTATTCATCTGGCCAAGGATGGTCGCTTCACTGGCACCGGTGCTGATCAGCAAGCGCAGTGCCTGGTATACCACTTCGGTCAGTACCGTGGCCTGCACCGTGCCTGCGGCAAGCTCGGCGCCGGTGACAATCGCATGCAGCTTGCCGTTGTTTGGCGTCGGGCCATCCTGCACGCCGTCGTCATCAAGGTCATGATCCTGCCCGCCGGATACCACCAGCAGGTACAGGCCTGCGGGCTTCAATGCGCCGGTGGGAACGCTGAAGCTGCCAATTTCCTTGAAGCCACCACCGGCCGTGGTGGTGCTATGGATCGGCGCGCTGTAGTCGGGATACTCATATACCTCGACCCTGGCCCCTTCCAGCGGACCCAGGACTGCCTTGGCTGGGGCATCTGCAGCAGCACCGCCACCACCACCGCCGCCTTTACAGCCGTAGGTGAAAAGATAGAAATCACAGGGACAACCGCTTAACGAGAGCAGCAGGAAGGACGCGAGGAAAAATTGTGCGAATCGACGCATGGCGTAGCCTCATGAATGAGTACGCCGACACCAATAGGCTGCCCCGCCGCACGATATTAATTACCGAATCTTTTTTAACATCGGTGGCGCTTCAGCACAACCCACACTTTTCATGGAAAACATGGGATTTGCAGAAAACTCGCACGCCAGGGCGTGGGAAACCAGGCGTTCGCGTCACGATAGTTCGCGCGACTCATGCTCAAGAACCTTGGCAGGCTGTTCGCACAAGACATGACCGGGCATTCTTTGTGGACTTGATGCCAAAGCGGAAAGGCACCGAGGCCGCAAGTCTGTCTTTATTGAGCAGGGACTGCCTCGACCTGAACCGCTAAGCGCGGTGCAGGCCGAGGCGAATAGGAGATCAGTACCAGCCTGTCCGCTTACCTGAGGTCGAAGCGGTCAAGGTTCATCACCTTGGCCCAGGTCGCAACAAAATCCTCGACGAACTTGGCCTGGGCATCCGCGCAGGCGTAAACCTCGGACAGGGCCCGCAACTGCGAGTTGGAACCGAACACCAGGTCCACGCGCGTGCCAGTCCACTTGACCTTGCCGGTCTTGCGGTCACGGCCCTCGAACTCTTCCGAAGCCTGCGAGGTCGGCTTCCACTCCGTGCCCATGTCGAGCAGGTTCACGAAGAAGTCGTTCGTCAGCATCTCAGGCCGGTTCGTGAACACGCCATGTTTTGATTGCCCGACATTGGTGCCCAGCACACGCAAGCCACCAACAAGCACCGTCATCTCGGGCGCGGTCAGGGTCAGCAGCTGTGCCTTGTCCACCAGTAGGGCTTCCGCCGGCACCTTGTGCTTGCCCCTGAGGTAATTGCGGAAGCCATCCGCGATGGGCTCGAGTACGGCAAACGCATCAACATCGGTTTGCTCCTGCGAGGCGTCCATGCGTCCCGGCGAGAAGGGCACCTTGACCTTGTGCCCGGCTTTTTTCGCGGCCTTCTCGACGCCCACGTTGCCAGCCAGCACGATCAGGTCTGCCAGCGAAACCTTCTTGCCGCCCTTGGCGGACTTGTTGAAGGCCTGCTGGATGCCTTCGAGCACCTTGAGCACCTTGGCCAGCTCGGCCGGCTGGTTAACGGCCCAGTCCTTTTGGGGAGCAAGGCGTATGCGGGCACCGTTGGCACCGCCGCGCTTGTCCGATCCGCGGTAGGTGGAGGCTGCGGCCCATGCGGTCGTCACCAGCTGTGACACGGTCAGCTTGGACTTCAGGATCTTTTCCTTGAGTGACTCGATGTCCTTGGGACCGACCAGCTTGTGATTGAGCTTGGGGATCGGGTCCTGCCAGATCAGGTCTTCCTTGGGGACTTCCGGCCCCAGGTAGCGTGCGCGCGGACCCATGTCACGATGCGTCAGTTTGTACCAGGCCCGCGCGAAGGCATCAGCAAATTCCTTCGGGTTGGCCATGAAGCGCCGCGAGATTTTCTCGTAGGCCGGGTCAAACCGCATGGCAAGGTCTGCCGTGGACATCATGGGTGCATGCCGTTTCTTCGGGTCATGCGCATCCTCCACCGCGTCGGCGCCTGCACCGTTCTTGGGCCGCCACTGGTGTGCACCGGCCGGGCTCTTGGTCAGCTCCCATTCGTACTTGAACAGGGTCTCGAAGTAGCCCATGTCCCACTTGGTCGGGTTGGGTTTCCAGGCACCTTCCAGTCCGCTGGTGATGGCATCACCGGCCTTGCCACTGCCATGGTCACTGATCCAGCCAAAGCCTTGCTGTTCCAGGCCGGCACCCTCTGGCGCAGGACCGCAGTGCGACTCGGGCGCGGCGCCGTGTGCCTTGCCGAAGGTGTGGCCACCGGCGACGAGTGCCACGGTTTCCTCATCGTTCATGGCCATTCGCGCAAAGGTCTCACGAATGTCGCGACCGGAGGCAACCGGATCCGGGTTACCGTCGGGCCCTTGCGGGTTCACGTAAATCAGGCCCATCTGGACCGCACCGAACGGGTTGTCGAGGACACGGTCACCGGTATAGCGGCTGTTGGGCTTGTCGCTGGTCGCCAGCCACTCGGTCTCGGCGCCCCAGTTGATGTCTTCGCTGGGTTCCCAGACATCCTCGCGGCCACCCGCGAAACCGAAGGTCTTGAAGCCCATCGTTTCAAGGGAGACGTTGCCGGCAAGAATCATCAGGTCGGCCCATGAGATTTTGCGGCCGTACTTCTGCTTGATCGGCCAGAGCAGGCGACGTGCCTTGTCGAGGTTGCCGTTGTCCGGCCAGCTGTTCAGCGGGGCAAAGCGTTGCTCGCCGCGGCCACCACCACCACGTCCGTCGTGGATGCGGTAGGTGCCGGCACTGTGCCAGGCCATGCGGATGAACAGGGGGCCGTAATGGCCATAGTCGGCGGGCCACCAGGGCTGTGAATTCGTCATCAGCTTCGCGAGGTCTTTCTTCAGCGCAGCGTAATCAAGCTTCTTGAATTCCTTGGCGTAGTTGAAGTCCTCGCCCATCGGGTCTGACTTCGACGAATGCTGGTGCAGTATGTTGAGGTTCGGTTGGTTGGGCCACCAGTCCCTGTTGGAGGGGCCGCTGCCAGCAGCGTGTTTGAACGGACACTTGGCTTCAGTCGACATATTGATTCTCCTTTTTCAACTGCACGTCCTCAAGCCAGCTTACTCCCCGCATAGGACTGGGTAAAATTAATTGATTTCATATTATGGATAGCCATGAGCTATCTATGTCGCAAGCCTCAACGCCGACCTTTTTACCAAGAAAGTGGTCGAAGCTTCTGCGCTATATCGCACAGGCTTCGATCGATAAAAGGGGCGACGCCACGGCATGCAAAGGCAGTGGTAACCGTTCACGGCTGCCGGGCACTGATCTGGGTCAATGCCGTGGCCTGCCAGTTACCGGAGGATGCGAGGAGGCCCTGGCGTATGGCGTTCGAAGAATAAACCAGTGATGGCAGATGGATAGTGCCCAATGATCGAAAACGTATTTCTGCAGATGGGCGCGATACTGGGCCTGGCCGCCGTCGGTGGTGCACTTGCGTTGTTATTGCGCCAGCCCCTGATCGTTGCGTTCCTGGCGGTAGGTATCGTACTGGGCCCATCGTTCCTGAACTTCGTCTCGCCCAGTAGCCAGATCGAGCTGTTCGCGCGCCTGGGGATCGCCCTCCTGTTGTTTGTGGTGGGTCTGAAACTGGATCTCCACATTATCCGTACCGTTGGTCCGGTAGCGCTGGCATCGGGCCTGGGGCAGGTGGTGTTTACGTCGGTCGTGGGTTACCTGATCGCGCTGATGCTTGGCATGCCGCACATCGCGGCGATTTATGTGGCGGTGGCCCTTACCTTTTCCAGCACCATCATCATCGTCAAGCTGCTATCGGACAAGAAGGAAGTGGATTCGCTGCATGGCCGCATCGCCGTGGGCTTTCTGATTGTCCAGGACATCGTCGTTGTGCTGGTGATGATTGGCTTGACTGCCTTCGGTGAGACCGGCGGCCAGGGTGCGAGCCTGGGCTGGGAGGCCTTGAAAATCCTGCTGAAGGGCGCCTTGATGCTGCTGGTTGTGGCCCTGCTGATGCGATACGTCCTGCCCCGCGTGATGTTTCGCCTGGCACATTCATCGGAGCTCCTGATGCTGTTTGCCATTGCGCTGGCCGTGCTGGGCGCATCAGCGGGGGATGCGCTGGGATTCAGCAAGGAGGTTGGTGCATTCCTGGCGGGCATATCGATTGCTTCAACGCCGTACCGTGAGCAGGTTGCGGCTCGTCTGGTCAGCTTGCGTGATTTCCTGTTGCTGTTCTTCTTTATTGAACTGGGTGCGACGCTTGATTTAGGTACCCTGGGGGCACAACTTTGGGCGGGCGCGGTGTTTTCGCTGTTCGTGCTGGTTGGTAATCCCCTGATCGTCATGGCCATCATGGGCTACATGGGTTATCGCAAGCGAACCGGCTTTCTGGCCGGATTGACGGTGGCGCAGATCAGCGAATTCTCGTTGGTGCTTGCGGCCCTTGGCTTGAGCCTGGGGCATCTGCGGCAAGAGACGGTTGGCCTCATTACCCTGGTGGGCCTGATCACGATCAGCGCATCCACTTACATGATCCTGTACTCGCATGTCCTGTACGAGAAGCTGGCTCCCTACTTGTCCCTCTTTGAAAGAAAAGTCCCGCACCGGGAAGTGGATATCCCCGGCGGCAAGGGAATGAAAGTCGATGTGCTCCTGATTGGCCTGGGGCGTTATGGCGCCGCGCTGGCGAGCAGCCTGCGTGATCATGGGTCCCGGATATTGGCGGTTGATTTCGACCCGGAAGTCGTCGCGCACCACACCCGCGATGGATATGCTGTCCATTACGGTGACGCGGAGGATCCCGAATTTATCGCCACGTTGCCCCTGGCCCACACGCGGTGGGTGGTCAGTACCCTGAGGGATCGCAACATCAATCGCATGCTGGTGCATAGCCTGAGGCAGCAGGGATTCGCAGGACGTGTGGCCATTTCGGCCCGCAGCCGTTTTGATGCGGAACTATTTGAGCGGGAAGGGGTTGATCTGGTGTTGGTTCCCTATGCTGATGCAGCCAGGGAGGCTGTCCAGCGCCTGGTCACGACGAAGGCCTGATACGCGGTACAAAGGAAGTTCATCATGAAGCTCTTCAAGAAGATCCTGTATGTCGCTGAATCCTCCGTGCCACAGGAATCCTGCCTGGCGCGAGCAGTTTCACTGGCTCAGAACAACCAGGCCAGCCTGACCGTGATTGATGTCATGCCTCCGGTCACGACCGGCATTGACCTGTCGCCGGGTGGACCGATCTCGTCGAGACTGCAGCCCGCGCTTGTCGAGGAGCACCGCAAGGCGATGCAGTCATTAACCGAGAAGCATCGACAAGAACTGGATATCCAGGTTGAAGTGGCGGTTGGCATCGAGTTTCTGGAAGTTATCTATGCGGTTCTGCGCAACGGCTACGACCTGGTAATAAAAGCCGCAGAGAATCCCAGCTGGATTGATCGGTTGTTTGGCAGCAACGACATGCACCTGCTGCGCAAATGCCCATGCCCGGTCTGGTTGATGAAGTCGGGCGAGAAGACCAATTACGAATGCATCGTGGCCGCAATCGACTATGATCCCGTCGATCCCGGCAAGCTGGAAGCGGGCCTCAACCAGCAAATCCTCGAGCTGTCCACGTCACTCGCTTTGTCCGATTTCGCGGAGCTGCATCTTGTGCATGCCTGGGATGTGCCCGAGGCCGAGTTTGTCCGTCTATGGGTGGACAAGCCTGACGAATCAGTTGACAGCCTCATCGAGGGAGAAAAACAAAGGCAGCAAAACGGCATGTCTGGCATTCAGGATAAATTGCAGGCCATGCTGGGCCAGGAAAGCTACGACCATCTCGCGCCCCGCGCACACCTGGTCAAGGGAAACCCGAGCGAAGCAATACCAAAACTGGCGAGCCAGCTGAATGCAGATCTGGTGGTGATGGGGACGATCATGCGGACGGGCATTCCCGGGCTGATTATCGGGAACACCTCGGAAGCAATCCTGGACCAATTGAAATGCTCTGTCCTTGCCGTGAAGCCTCCGGGGTTTGTCTCGCCGGTGACGGTCTAGTCAGCCGGTTGTATCAGTGCTTACAGAGTGGATCCGGACGAGCTGTATAAACTCGCAGTTTCCTGCTGGTGGT
>JBFKCG010000124.1:0-6772 GCA_041620675.1 Nevskiales bacterium | reverse complement strand
TCGAGTGGAGAAGGATATTGTCTGTGGCATGAGCGTCATGCGCGACCTGAACATCAGGACCACCATGTCCACCGGCGTGACGCTGGACGTACCGATGCACCTGCGTTACGACCTGGTCGAGGCAGGCGGCGTGCTCAAGATCCGGCGCCTGTATGCACACTGGGAACTGCCATCCATGATCTGGCAGTTGCTGAAAACCGGACTCAAGGGCATCTGGACGTCGATCAAGCTGGGTCCGCAGCTGATCGCCAATCAGGGAATTGGCGGGGTGCTTGGCTTCATGCGAGGGTTCCTCGGACATGGTCGTGCCGGCAAGCGTGCGGCGCAGGCCTTCCTGGCTGCGGCACAGAATGGCGACATTGCCGCGACGGAATCCTGCCTGGATCATCGCTGCGAACTGGAGATGCCAACCTTCCAGCCGCAGTCGTTGCCTGACTTGGTGTCGCGACTGCGTGGAGTGCAATGGCGCAAGCTGATCGCCGCGGGTGATTACGTCACGGTGACAATCCAGATGGGGAATGTGCGCGGCGTCGCGCAGTTCAGCTTCGAGCATGGACCACGGAAGATTGCGGGCGTGAGTATCTTCTTGTAGTTGCCGATGAACATCACCTCACCGTTCTCTCCGGTCCGGATCGGGCCGCTGTCCTTGCGTAACCGCTTCATCAAGTCCGCGACCAATGAGGGCATGGCCAAGGGTGGGGTGCCCTCGAGACTATTGGTTGAACATCACCGGCGCATGGCGGCAGGCGGTGCGGCCATGACCACGGTGGCCTATTGCTCGATCAGCCCGGATGGCCGCACTTTCGAGGATCAGGTCACGCTGGACGATGCCAGCCTGGCGCACCTGCGCGTGCTGACGGATGCAGTGCACCGCGAGGGCGCGGCGGCTTGCGCGCAGGTCACGCATGGTGGGGCATTCAACTTCCTGCCGAGCCTGAGCACGCGCTACCCAGGCAGCGCTTCCGGTGGGTTCAATCCGCCCGGTGTCCTGGTCGGACGTTTCTTCAAGCGCACGATGACGGAGGATGACCTGACCGCGGTGGCGGATGAGTTCGTCGCCGGCGCCAAGCGTGCGCGGGAAGCCGGTTTTGATGCCGTAGAAATCCACATGGGACATGGTTACCTGCTCAGCCAGTTCCTGTCGCCGGCTTATAACAAGCGCAAGGATCGATGGGGTGGAGCCACTGCGGTTCAGCGTGCACGTTACCCGGCACGAGTGTTGCGACAGGTGCTGGATGCCGTGGGCAAGCACATGGCGGTCAGCTGCAAGATCTGCGTAACCGAAGGTTTCAAGGGCGGCGCGACAGTCGACGATGCGGTGCAGGTGGCCAGGGTGCTGGAAGGAGAAGGCGCACACCTGCTGGTACTCAGTGGCGGCATGAACGTGGAAGCGCCTTGGGCCATCTTCGGTAGCAACATGCCGAGCACGGTCATCCAGACCAACCAGAGTGCCCTGATCAAGCTGTCCACGCGCATGATGAAGCTGTGGGAACCCAAAATGCACTTCCATGAGATGTATTTCCTCGAGCATTCCCGCAAGCTGCGCGCAGCTGTTGAAATGCCCCTGGCCTATCTTGGCGGGGCCAAGTCCATGGCTGGCGTGAGGCAGGCGATGGCGGATGGCTTTGACTGCGTGGCGATGGGTCGCGCGCTGATCCATGATCCCGACCTCGTTAACAAGTTCAGGTCAGGTGCCACCACCGAGTCCGGCTGCACCGCCTGCAACGAATGCGTGTCCATGATGTACACCGCCGGAGGTACGCGCTGCGTGCTGGGGCCGGACAACGACCTGCGCCTGAACCAGGAACCGGCTGCAGGCAGGCTTCAGCAAGAGAGCAGTCAATGAGCAAGCTTGGGCAATGGTGTGAAGCGAACTTGCCGGATCTCGACGGCAGGCGCGCCCTGGTGACCGGCGCCGCCAGCGGACTGGGCTTTGCGAGTGCCTACGGGCTCGCATCGCGCGGCGCTCATGTGATCTTGTCTGACATCAATGTGGAAGGGGGGCGTGCGGCGGTCGAGCGGCTGCGGCAGGAATTGCCGAGTGCCACGCTGGAATTCAGGGCCATCGATCTTGGCAACCTGTCGAGCATTCGTGGCCTTGCGCAAAGACTCAACGACACCGGGGTCAGCCTTGATATCTTGGTCAACAACGCGGGTATCCTGCCGCCGTTACAGCGGCGCATGACGACCAATGGCTTTGAGCTCAAGTTCGGCGTCAATGTGCTGGGCCACTTCGCGCTGACGGGCCTGCTGTTGCCAAGCCTGCGAAAGAGCAGGGCTGCACGCGTGGTATGGGTGTCCAGTCTGGTACACCGTCATGCGCAGATAGACTTTGATGATTTGAATGCAGAGCGTGAATACGAGCCACAGCGCGCCTACAACCAGGCCAAGCTGGCCTGCCTGGTGCTGGCACTGGAATTGGAGGCGCGTGCGCGAACAGCAAAGTGGCCGCTGCAGTCACTGGCGGCGCACCCGGGCGTGGCCAAGACAGCGATCGGCGAAAGTCGCAGTGGGCAGGCCCGGACCCGCATGACGGATTACCTGACCGACATGGCTTTCTGGATTGCGATGAACCTGGTCAGCCAGCCAGCAGAGAAGGGAGTAATGCCCATCCTGCAGGCGGCGGCGGCAGTCGATGCCAAAGGCGGCGAGTTCTATGGGCCGGATGGCCTGGGAGAGATGCGCGGGGTGCCCAGCCGCGTGGACCCTTCTGCGCCTGCACTTGATCCGGATGTGCGTATACGACTCTGGGATGCCTGTGAGCAACTCACGGGTGTCCGTTATCATGGCTAGGCAGGCTTTCGACGGGATTGACTGAGGATCCCGTGCAGGCGCCCTGATCGTCATGCTCGGACCCAAGGGGAACAACATGAAGATACCCAAGTTCTGGTTCAAGGCGAGCACTGACTGCCAGACGCGCGAGAACAAGAAGCTTCATGTTCAAGTCTGGGGTTGGGGTGATGACATGGAGGCCGCGCGCCAGGAAGCCAGCTCGCGCCTGCGCCGACTGGTGGATCGTGTCCGCCGCGGGGAGCCATTTCCGCGCGGCTATGGTTATGGCAACCATCCCTTGCGCGAGGAAATCCTGGAAACCTATGCGGGCGAGTCTGGGCCTGCCGGCATGCTTACGCGCAATCGTTATGGCGCCTTGATCCTGAACACGGCCAGCCTGTTATTCCTGGACATTGACCTGCCACCGGTGGGCTTACTGCAGCGCCTGCGGGCCTGGTTCTCGCGCGACAAGAAAGACCCAAACGAGCCTGCTTTGGCTGCCTTGCGTGAGGCCCTGCAGAAAGAACGTCGAGCGACTTTCCGGATTTACCGGACTGCGGCCGGCATGCGAGTGATGGCAGTGGACCGTGAGTATGATCCAGGTAGCGCGGAAACCCAGGCGCTCATGCAAGCTACGAAGACGGATACGGCTTTCTCCAGGTTGTGTCAGGCACAGAAAAGTTTTCGGGCACGCCTGACACCCAAGCCCTGGCGTTGCGGCAGTGCCAAGCCACCGGGCCAGTACCCGCGCGATGACGGCAAGCAGCGTAGTGACTTCGAGCGTTGGCTCAAGGATTATGAGCGTCGCTGCGAGAAGTTCGCGACCTGCAGGTACCTTGAGACCGTTGGCAGCGCAGCGCCGAAGGGCGCTGTGGCCAAGATGGTCGAACTGCATGACCGGCTGACCCGTGCCGATGTGGCCCTGCCGCTGGCTTGAATAATCACCCTCCTTACACTCAACGACTCCGGAAATTTCCATGAAATACAGCACCCTCGATTACCGCATTACAGACCGCATCCTGACCTTGACGCTGAACCGGCCAGACAAGATGAATTCCTTCACGGTCGAGATGGCCAACGAACTGGTGGATGCCTTCCACCGGGCCAGTGAGGACGATGCCGTTGGTGCCGTGGTCGTGACTGGCGCGGGCAAGGCGTTTTGTGCCGGCATGGACCTGACCCGGCCGGGTAACGTATTCGGGCTGGATGAAACACTCTCGCCAAGCCTGGAAGACATGAATGACCGGCTGGATGATCCCAAGATCGCACAGGGCGTGCGGGATACGGGTGGCCGCGTGACCCTGTCCATCTTTGCCTGCAAGAAGCCCGTGATCGCCGCCATCAACGGTGCAGCCGTTGGCATTGGCGCGACCATGACGCTGGCGATGGATTTTCGATTGGCATCTGACAAGGCACGCATCGGGTTTGTGTTTGGCAAGATCGGCATCGTGCCGGAGGCCTGCTCCAGTTGGTTTTTGCCGCGCGTAGTCGGCATGCAGCAGGCACTGGAGTGGTGCTATACCGGGGACATCATTGATGCCGAGGAAGCCCGGCGCGGCGGCTTGGTCAAGTCTGTGCATGCGCCCGAAGATCTGCTCAATGAGGCTTACAAGCTGGCGCACCGATTCATTGATAACCGCTCGTCCGTTGCCATCGCGCTGACGCGGCAGATGCTGTATCGCAACTCCGCCCAACCTCACCCGTTGGAAGCGCACAAGGTGGATTCACTCGCGGTGTATTACACCAGCCTCAAGGACGGCAAGGAGGGTGTGGCATCCTTCCTTGAGAAGCGTGCGCCCTCATTCACTTCCAAGTGTTCCAGTGATATGCCGCCTTTCTATGATGGCTGGACGAAGGAAAAATAGGGCCCATGTCCTCGATGGCTGGCAATAGCAACTGACTGGCAGTTGAAGCGGGCATGTCCAAGAAAAGAAAAAGTCCAGATACGGCCAGGCTAGATGCCGTGGTTGCGGCTGCCCGTCGGGAGCAGGATCGGCGTGCCTTGGGTTATCGGGAGCAGGCGCTCAAGTTATTTCCCTGGGTCTGTGGCCGCTGTGCGCGTGAGTTTACCCATGCCAACCTGCAGGAACTCACGGTCCACCATCGCAACCACAATCATGATGACAACCCGCCAGACGGCAGCAATTGGGAGTTGCTGTGCCTGTATTGCCACGACAACGAACACTCGCGCTACCTTGAACAGTCGCGCCACGGTGGTACAGGGCAGGGTATTGGCGAGGATGCGGGTGCGACCTTCAAGCCGTTTGCCGGCCTGGATGCCTTGCTCAAGCAGAAGCCCTGAGCGCCGCTGTCAGCTTATTTGTTGTCTGGCTTCCGGACCGAGTGCACCCACTCGTTGCTTTCGTTGAGGAATACGACGTGATGCGTCAGGTTGCTGCGAAAGCAGAGGTTGCTCACCTCGGCCATAAAGGCGTAACCCATCGGGAAGTCCACTAACCAGACCCCTTCGGCTACACGCCTGACGCCCTTGGGCAGGGCCGGTTCCAGCAGCATGTCCGAGATGCGTGTAGGCACTGCGGAGCGGGTGTCGTACAAATGCGGGAAATCGAGGATGACAAGTGCTTGCATGAGACAGTTTCACTGGAAATAACGTGACCAGTTTACTGCTCATCAACGAGCGATCAACCCACAGGTACATTTCAGCCATAGACGAAGTGATTCAGTTGTAGGCAGTTGCTACTGGCACAAGGCATGAAACTTGATGACTGTATTGGCGCTGACTGATTTCTATTCGCCTGTACTAAAAAGAACACCAATACGCCTGCCAGACTGGAAACATCCAATCCGGCAGGCGTTGGTCAGATGAAGTATCCATGATCGAGGAGCTCCCGGCATCTGTGTGCCATAGCGAACACAAACTTGATGCGGCTCTCTCAGGGCAAGGAAAACATCAGGCACTCATCGATAAAAATAGCGATAAAGTGCATTGATTAGCGCAATTGAGAACATACATCAATCAGGCATCCCTGTAAGGTTCAGTCATAGGCACTCACGAGTACTTCGCCGCATTCATTGGGCGGGAGCAAAGGTGTATAAAAAGCTACAGGTGCAACAGAACAATCTCTTGGCTGCGATGCCAAGTGAGCTTCTGATGTGCTTGAAGCCGCACCTCGAACTGAAGTCCTTGTCCCTCGGCCAGGTGCTGGCTGAAAGTGGCGGCCTCATGCGGTATGTCTACTTTCCCACCAACAGCATCGTGTCGCTGCTGTACGTATTGGAAAATGGCGCGTCGGCAGAGATTTCTGTGATTGGAAACGATGGCGTGGTTGGCATCTCGCAGTACATGGGGGGTGGCAGCAGCCTGAATCGCGCGGTCGTGCAGAGCGCTGGCCAGGCCTACTGCATGCTTTCCCGGCGACTCAAGAACGAGTTTGACCGGAATCCGGTGCTGCAAGACCTGTTGCTGCGATACGCGCAATCCCTCATGGCGCAGATGTCACAGCGGGCAGTCTGCAACCGACATCACACGATCGTGCAGCAGTTATGCCGCTGGTTGTTGGGCGAACTTGATCGCTTGCCCAATAACGAAGTGAAGATGACGCAGGAGATCATCTCCAACATGCTTGGCGTGCGTCGCGAGGGCGTCACGGATGCGGCTGGCAAGCTGCAGCAGGCGGGCATTATTGAATACAGTCGCGGGCGTATCCGGGTGCTGGATCGTGCCAAGCTGCAGGCCATGAGCTGCGAGTGTTACGCCGTCGTCAAGCAGGAATCAGATCGCCTGTTGCCGCAGGTGCAGCCATGCCAGATGGCACTGGAACTGGATTCGCACCAGGCTGAACCGTGGATGTACTCTGCAGCGCGATGAAAACATCTCGGGTGCGATGCGCTTCAGATGTGATGTTGCCCAGTTCGTTGGTATTTCCACGGGGCTAATTACTCATTCCTAAAGCAGTTTCCCCACCATACGGTTAGTCGCCCTTTGGTTCGGGCGTTTCCCCTTGCACTCTGGTATATAAAGCCGACCAAAAATCAGGGG
>JBFKCG010000123.1:0-6857 GCA_041620675.1 Nevskiales bacterium | reverse complement strand
GTGCGTCACTTGATGGTCGGCATAGGCCGGATGCAGCAATACCTGGTTGTTCGGCCCCTTCAGCGCCGCGTTGTTGGTGATGTGGTGCGCGTAGCCGTTGTTCTCGGAACGATCCCACAGCATCTGGATCAGCGAATAGACGAAGTCGCGATCGAGGTCATCTTGGTACATCAGGTGGATTGGCAGCGAGTAAGGTGGCAGCCCTGGCTTCAACTGCCCGTCATAGTCCACGCTGCGACGCAGCAGCGTCGAGTAGTTCATGCCCACCACGCCCAGTACACCGCGGGTGATGTCCTTGGACATGGCCACGACTACGCCACCGAGGATACCGCCCTGCGAGTTACCGTCGTAGAACACCTCACGTGTGTCATACACGGTTTGGCCGTTATTCTTGAACGCAGAGTGCGAGGCAAAGCCATCCGGATGCCGCAGCAGGCGTGCCAGGAATAGCTGGTTAATCATGCCCTGCTGCGAGCCGTCCGGAATCACCGGGAAGTTCGACATGTCCACCAGTGCCGATGCCACATTGGGCAGGTCACCGAAGGCAAAGCCGTACCAGTCGGCCTTGCAGTACATCATGTTGTACTCGTCGTCGGAGCCACGCTCTTCCTGCCCGCCGAGCAGGCCGTGTCCGTAGACGATTGGGCGCGTGCTTCCCGGATTCGAGAGCGCCTGTGGCGGCAACCTGCACGTGAATGTCGTGGTCATTTCACCGCTGCGATCCGGCAGGCCGTCGCCATAGAGCTGGCCCTGGGGATCATCCGGATTCGGGCTGTCCGTCGGCTTGTAGAACAAGCGGTTGGGTGGGGCGTTGATCGACGTGCCCTGGCGCGGCACGCTGTTAAAGAAGTCCAGCGCAGAGCCGAGCTGCGGGACCTGTTCCTTCAACTGCTGGCGATACTCACGCTCCTGCTCCAGCGGCGACGGATCGACCGGCACCACATAGCTTGGCACGGTAAAGCTGCCCTGAATCGTGCGGCGGTCGGCTGAAACTGAAGTGATCTTGAACTTCGGCGTACGGCCGAGGTTGACGATGCTGCCGTCCGAAGCCTCTACCTGGCCAAGGTAATTGATGAAGGCGTCGTCACGCATATGGCGCAGGCGGCCGACGTTGTTCTCCGTGCTGGCGGTGGTGAAATCCCAGGCCAGATAGAGTCCTTCATTGCGCGGTATGCCGGCACGCTTGAGCACCGGGAACACACTCGCCTCAAGCGCCTTGCAACGCGCACGGACAGCCGGCAGCCCGGAGTCCACCTTGTCGCGGCAGACGGCAAACCCTGTCCCGGATGCCAGTGTCTGGCTCAGGTCGCTGTCACGCTTCAGGTTCTTCAGCACCACCACGTAGCGCCGCCCTTCCGCGAAGTTGCTGCCGGGGCGAATGATGATGGAGGCGCGCTTGGGGTAGGCCGGGTTCGGGTTTTCAATCTTGTCTGCCGGCAGCAGGTAGCCCGCATTCAGGTTGAGCTCCGCCCACACTGGGTGTGGCTGCCCGGTTTCAGCGTCAAGCACGACGATGGACGAATTGACCACATCCAGCGAGGCACCAATGTTGGTGATCGGCGGTGCGCCGACAATCGGTCCGGTCGGGTTGCCCTGTGCGTCTTTGATCGTGGCCACGCCCGGTGCGTAAGTCAGGATCATCTGGCCGGGTGAGAAGCCGTCGTTGCGGTTCCACTCGGTCGGGTCGATCGGCTTGCCGACCGTGCTGCGCGGCATTGCGAGGATGTTGAAATTGATGCGCTTGCCGGTGCCACCGCGTGCCACGGATTGTGGGCTGTTGGCCGCCGCTGGCACGGTAAAGTGATCGCTCGGGAACGGGAACAGGCAGTGTGATGAATCGAGGATGTCACAGCCACGCGTTTCCGCTTCCACAGCGGCAAACAGCAACTGCGGATCCCGGTTTGCCGTTGTCGAAGGAATGGGCCCATCGAAGTACCAGCTGGCGAGCGTATCGGTGACGCCGCATACCGGCTCAAGCAGGGTTCCATCCAGCAGTGAATGACAGCCTTCCGCGACGGTAACAACAGCACTGGCCACCAGGCCAAGTCCCGTGCCGGCAGGTGTTTTTTGCACCCACTGCGGTACGTTCTCTGGCAGAGATTCATCGAACAGCGGGATATAGCCTTCGCTGCGCAGCAGAGGCGCGGTCAGTGGGCCAAGTGATACGGTTTCCTCATAGGGCACATCTCGTGGCGGAACTTCCGACGCACCGAACTCTTCTTCCGGGATGATGTAGCCGAAGGAGTTCTGGGTCAGGCCCAGCAGCATCGTGCCGATCTTTGGCTTGGCCACACCTACCGCGTCTTCCTTGGCAAGACGGCGAATGTACTGACCGAAAGTGTTGGTGGCCTCGCCGGGGATAGTCACGATCTCCAGGCGATTCTTGTTGGGGTCATTCGCATCCGCGGTGCCGATGCTGATGCGGCTGACCAGCGTACGAGCGATTGGAGTGAGTTGGGGCAACTGGTTACGCGCCGCTTCGATCTCCTCAAACTGGCTGTTGAGTGCAGCCAGGCCTGGGATGTCGTCACGTGGGATTTGGGTGAACTGGTAATAACCATTGAAGACCCCCGCAGCGCCCAAGGCGACGAAGGCGGGATTGGTGATTGGCAGGATAACGTCGGCATGACGGGCGCTAACGACAGGGTCCAGCGTCACTGCATTGTTGGCGAGGAAGGTCACGGCACGCTGCGCAAGCGCCTTGCCGCGGTTCTTGACCTGCTCATATTTGTGCGAGCCGGGGGTAGGCCCGGAAGCCGAGGCATCGGCGATTGGGCCGTTGTAGTAGAGGGCAGTGCCCCCGTAGACGCGCTCCAGTTCCAACTCGGCGCCCAGCGGGTAATCACCATGCGGCACTCGATATGTCTGGCCATTGGCGGCCTTGTAATCACCCGTGCCCACCGAAGTCGGGTGGGCAGCGTATTGCAGGATGGTGCCAATCACCGCACCGGTATCCGCACGCTTGGCCTGCAGCACCGTGACGGCATGGTCGGTCTGCTCAGTACCCAGCGGCTTTGGCCTGCGATAGCTGTTGAACGTCGAGTCATGACCACGTGCCATCACCAGGCGGGCATCAGTCGATGTTTGCAATGCCTCGCGCACCGCCTCGGCGGAGGCGGCATTCAGGATCTGGCTGATCCACTCCCGGGGCACACCACCCCACAGGCCCTGCAGGTCTGCACCGGCGTGAGTATGGGTCTGGCCGATCAGGATGTTCTTGGTGTCAATACAGGCATTCAGCGCACAGCTCGCCTCAACAATCGCCGCTTTCATGCCGTCCTGGATCAGGTTGCCGGCACCCACTGCGTCAATGCTGACAAAGGCAACGCGATCGCCGCCCGGTTGTTGGACGATCAGCACTCGCACCCACGTGTGGTCATCGCCACAGTGCGGGTCGTCCATCTGAGTCAGACCGCCATCCAGCCGAGCCTTGTTGAAGCACCGCGCGGTGGCGTGTGGGTTCGAGATGAACTGGCCAACACCAATCTCCGGCGTGACGCCACCCAAGCTGGGGACTGCCTTGACCGGTCCAATCCCGAATCCGCCCAGGTGAAAGAATTGCGTGCGCGTGCCACCAGAATAATTTTCAATCTGCCCGGCGATTTGCCCATTGCTGGGCGTGATCATCTTTTTCGCGGCGCCTGCCTGTAGCATGGTTTCGGCCTGGGCCTGAACGGCGAACAGGCTCCAAACAGGCAGGCTGGCAATTAAGATTGCGAGACGAAATCCGGACTGGCTTAAACGCATGGCTTTCCCCACCTTGACCTGACGTGGGCGACTTATTGCGAGCGCCCTGAATTGTTGTTTTAAGTGACACGCACCCCTGCGCACTCTGCGCCTAGGGTTGCACGCTCATCCTGTCTCACCGCTCACGCCAGCATCTTCGGAACCAACGCCAATTAATTTGGAATTCGCGCCAGCCACGAATGTGATGGGTCGCAGGGTAGGTGCGACTACCCCCCAGGGGGCTGCCATAGAGCAAGATGCAAAATAGCCTGAACTGGGTGATAGTGTTCAAATCTTGAGCAGCACGAACGAGAAGGCCATGCACGCGCAGAGACGGATCCCGCTGATCCTGAAACTGGATGTCGGCGGTCAACCGGTGGAGTGGATCCACTGGCGGGAGGCAGCGGCCCAGTACTGTCGGGAGACGGTACGCTGGGGGTTGGGGGCCAAGAAAATCACGCTGTACGGTGGCTGGCGCCGCGATACCGGCGAGCGCAGCGTGTTGCACATCGACCCGATCATTGCGGTGGACGACCACAGCCATCGGCGCGGCCGCAGCCTGGTGCCACGCCTGTGTCGTCGCACGCTATACCAGCGCGACCGTGGCCTGTGCATGTACTGTGCGCGTGCGGTCAGTTACCACCAGATGGAAGTCGAGCACGTGCTGCCGATCTCACGCGGCGGCCGCACGGTCTGGAAGAATGTGGTAGTCGCCTGCCATCGCTGCAACCACCGCAAGGATGCGCGCACGCCCGAAGAGGCGCAGATGAAGCTGCTGGCGGTGCCCTATGCACCGAACGTGGCGGAATACCTCATCCTGTCCAACCGCCGCATCCTCGCCGACCAGATGGAATTCCTGAAGCCCTGGGTGCCCGAACGCCGGGCCTCATGAGGACGGCAATTCCTCGAGTGGCTTGGCGCCGCTTTCCAGTCGCTCGATCAGCCGATCCAACCCGTACTTCCTGATCACCGGGTTGTACTGGCTGCGGAAGGTCGTGGCCAGGCTGATTCCCTCGATACTGACGTCATACACCTTCCACACCTCGCCCACCTGATGCACGGAAAAGGTGATCGGGATCGCCGGCCCATTGTTGCGGACGATGTCCACACCCACTGAGGCATCCCTGGCGGCGGGAGCCTTGTGTACGGGCTTCCACTTCAATTCCACCGAGTCGGCATGCTTGAGCAGGGCGCGCGCGTAGGAATGCACCAGGTTGTTCTTGAACGCGTTGATGAAACGCTCGCGTTGCTCTTCCGTCGCCGTGCGCCAGTGCGGACCAAGGATAATCTGGCCGACATAGCGCGTATCAAAACTGGGCACGATGATGGCCTCTACCTCACGGTAGAAGCGGGTGGTATTGGATTCATACACCGCGCGATTGCTCTGGATCTTGTTGCGCAGCTGGTCGGTGGTTTCGCGGATGGCCTGATCCGGGGACTGCGCTGCTGCCGGTGCCACTTGGGCCATGAGGCCCAGGGCCAGTCCAAACACCATTGGGTAAAACTTGTACATCTTCGCTCCTTGCGTGCCGTTGCTGCCGGCACAATCCTTTGACTGCTGAAGGTTCGCGGGGTTCGTCTCCTCGATTTCCCGACCGTGCTATCTGGCGTCAGCGGCCGGTCCGCTTGGATCCCGCCACTGCCCCGCACCGAGGAAGATCAGGGTGAGCTGGCGTACGAAGTTATCCACCAGCTCCTGCTCGGCCTGTGGCTGGCCGGCCGGCAGGTCGAGGATGTCACTGGCTGCGTTCAGCATGGTGATCACCACCAGTCCGCAGATCATGCGCAGTGACTCCATTGACAGGTGCGGGATCAGGCGCAGGTCGCGCAGGTCCTGTGCCATCTCATTGATGAAGTGATTGACCTCGGTCCGGATCGCATAACGCATGAGCGGCGACCCGGTCAGTCGTTCACGCGAGGCCACCAGGAAGTAGCGCGGGTTTTCCTCCACGTAACTCTTATAGATGGTCACCGAGCTGCGGATGATGTCCTTGCTGGGCACGCCCAGCTTTCGTGCCTCACGCAACAGCCGACGCAAGGTCAGCCCACTGCCCTCGACCAGCGCCAGCCCTAGTTCATCCATGTCCCGGAAATGCCGATAGAACGCAGTTGGCACCACGCCGGCTTCGCGCGTGATCTCGCGCAGGCTCAGGCTGCCGAAACCCCGGCCTTGGCTCATCAGGGTCAGCGCGGCATCCATCAGGCTATCCCGGGTTCGCAGCTTGCGATCTTGCCGCGTGACGATCTCCTCATAGGCGGTTTTGCCGGCCTGGAGGCCGCCTGAAGGCTTGCTGGATCGGGATTTCTTCATTTGCGTGAACATTATACATGGCTCGCATAATAGATATCTTATTGAATAAGAAGAAATATATAAAAATGTCCGTATCTATGGACGTCATTTGAGTGAACAACTGTTGACAGTATAGACAACTTGGTGAACACTTGTTCACATACTGGCCGCACAGGTGTCCCATGTTGTCCCTGAAACCGAATCGCATCACTACGAAAGCAAAGGCCTTGCTGCACAGCCCGTGGCTGCATCCGCTGAATGACGTCGAGGCGATCAACGACAGCCTGGCGCTGGTCAATCCGCTGTGGTCGCTGAATCGCATCAAGGCCCGCCTGCTCGACATCATCCCGGAAACGCCAGACACCAAGACCTTCGTCTTTGCCGCCAACCGACACTGGCGCGGGCATGCGCCGGGCCAGCATGTCGTGATCGAGATCGAGATTGAGGGTCGCCGCTATCACCGCACCTTCACCGTCTCATCCGCACCCTCGGCCGACGCACGCTTTAGCCTCACCATCAAGCGCACCGCGCATGGCAAGGTCACCCGCTGGCTGCATGAGCACGCGCGTCCGGGTGACGTGCTGTCCGTGAGCGAAGCCGCTGGTGAATTCGTCCTTCCCAATAGCACGGGCGAGCTCCTTTTGATGATCAGCGCCGGCAGTGGCATCACGCCCGTGATGTCCATGCTGCGCGAGCTGCGCTCGCGCGCGTTCGCCGGCAGTGTCGTCTTCCTGCACGTCTGCCGCACGCGCGCGGACGAGATCTTCGGCGCCGAGCTGCGCGACCTCGCCGCGGCCTGGCCTGCGTTTGACCTGCGGATCATTCATGACCGCAAGACCGG
>JBFKCG010000122.1:0-6863 GCA_041620675.1 Nevskiales bacterium | reverse complement strand
CGTCCACCCTGCAACGCATATTCGATCCGACCGCGCTGGGTCAGTCCGAGGTTGCCGCCCTCACCCACGACCTTGCAGCGCAGTTCACGCCCATCGACACGTATGCTGTCATTGCTGCGATCGCCAACTTCAAGATGGGATTCGTGGCTGGATTTGACATAGGTACCAATGCCGCCATTCCATAACAAATCCACCGGCGCCTTGAGCAATTCGTGTATCAATGCGTTCGGTGTCAGAGACTCGGCATCGATGCCCAATACCCGGCGTGCCTGCTGGCTGAGCTTGATGGTCTTGAGCTTGCGCGACCAGACACCACCGCCAGCCGAGATGAGCTCGCTGTTGTAATCCTCCCAGCTGGAGCGCGGCAAGCCGAACAGGCGCTCGCGCTCGCGGTAACTCTGTTCGGGATCTGGCTCCGGATCAATGAAGATATGGCGATGGTCAAAAGCTGCCAGCAAGCAGATATGGCGCGAAAGCAGCATGCCATTGCCGAACACGTCCCCTGACATGTCGCCTATGCCAACCACTGTGAAGTTCTCGCTCTGGATATCCCTGCCGCTGCTGGAATCTTCCCGCATCGGCAGCTCGCGAAAGTGCCGCTTCACGCTTTCCCAGGCGCCACGGGCCGTGATACCCATTTTCTTGTGGTCATAGCCGGCACTACCGCCAGACGCGAAAGCATCACCCAGCCAGAATCCGTATTCCGCGGCAATGCCGTTGGCAATATCCGAAAAACTCGCGGTGCCCTTGTCTGCAGCAACCACCAGGTAAGGATCATCGTCATCGTGACGAACGACATCCGTGGGTGGCACACAGTGGCCTTCCTTGAGGTTGTCAGTGATGTCCAGCAGCCCTCGGATAAAAGTCTTGTAGCACTCAACCCCGTTGGCCAGCCATGCCTCGCGTTCAACCTGCGGCGGTCCTTTCTTCACCACGAAGCCACCTTTGGCCCCCACTGGCACAATGATGGCGTTCTTGACCATCTGCGCTTTCATGAGCCCGAGCACCTCGGTGCGAAAATCCTCGCGCCGGTCCGACCAGCGCAGTCCACCTCGTGCAACCTTGCCGCCTCGCAGGTGGATGCCTTCGACTTGCGGGGCATAAACAAAGGTTTCATACAGCGGCCGAGGTAGCGGCAATTCGGGTATCTGCCTGGGATCTAGCTTGAGGCTGACATAGGATTTCGGCTCACCCGCCTTATCGGTTTGGAAAAAGTTGGTGCGGAGCGAGGCGCGAATTACGCCAAGGAACGCCCGCAATACGCGGTCGGCGTCCAGGCTCTGTATGGAATCTAGCGATTCGTCCAGGTGCTGGTTGAGGCTGGCTTGCTCATTGTCGCGGGCATTACGCGCCAGTGCAGGATCATGCCTTGCCATGAATAATCGCACCATGTTTTGTGCAAGCTCCGCATGCTCGGCGAGTTGGCTCTCCATATAGGACTGGCTGAAAGGCAGACCCACCTGCAGCAGGTAACGACAAATTGCTCTCAGCAGGACCACCTCACGCCAACTCAGGTTCGCGCACAGAATCAACCGGTTCAGGCCGTCATTCTCGGCGTGGCCAGCCGAGACTTTGAGGAAGGCTTCTTCAAACTGCTGGTGAAACTCGGATTTGGCCTCATGGCAATAAATCGGAACCCTGACATCAAACTCCTGGACCCAGAGGTGGCTGCCATCCTTGGGTTGAACCGGATCCAGCTGCTGGCCCAGTACGCGTAGCCCAAAGTTCTCCAGGACAGGCAGCACATCTGACAAAACAATGGCCTCACCGCGCACATAAAGCTTGAGCCGCATGCGCTGCGGAAGCTTGGGGTCCTCACCGGAGATCAGGCACGGTATCAGGGGCCTGGCATCGCTCAGTGCGTGCAAATGCTGGACATCACTGGCTGCTTCGCGTGGCGGAACCTGGTCGGTGTAGCCCACATCAAAGGCACCGCCAAACGAACCCATGATTTCGCTGGCCCTCGCGCCACCCACCACCGACTCCAGCGACTCGCGCAAGCGCTCGGTCCAGGTGCGCGCTGCCGCGACCAATCGCTCCTCGATCGCTGCGGCATCCAGCTCGATTTCTGTGCCCGGCGCTGTGCGGACTATGTAATACGCACGCGCAAATGCACCGCGCACGAATTGCGCCTGTACTTCAATCTCCTGTCCCTTGAGCAGCTCCATCAGCAGGCTGCCAACCCGTTCCCGCAAGTCACGGTTATAGCGGTCACGTGGCATGTACACCATGCAGGCAAAGAAACGGCCATAGCGGTCACGTCGCATGAACAAGCGCAATGCCTCGTTCCCATGCAGCGCCAGCACGCCCATGGAGGTCTGGAATAGCTCCTCCTCACTGCTCTGGATCAGTTCGTCGCGTGGCAGCGTCTCCAGCACCAGCAGCAGGGCCTTGTGTGCGTGGCTACGCTCGCGCAGTCGCGAGCGCTGCATGACTTGCTGCACCTTGCGCCTGAGCACAGGAATCAGTCGTGGGCTGCTTGCATAAGCCTCGGCCGAGAACAGGCCAATAAAACGGTGCGTGCCAAGCGGCCGCCCATCGGCAGCAAATGTCTTTACGCTGACGACATCAAGATAGTCCGGATGGTGAAGATGCGAGCGGCTATTTCCCTTTGATATCACGAGCAGCCTGGCGGATCGGGAATATTTATCCATCTCTGCCGCAGGGGCGATATAGCCATCGGGATCTAGGTTCTGTCGTGACTCCCGCAACAGGCCCAGGCCCGATCCGGGCACGGTCACAAAGCGCTCCCCTCCAGCAGCATCGCGTTCAATCCGTGTTTGCACATAGGCCAGGAAAGTAAAGTGGTTTTCCTGCAGCCAATCCATCAGTGCACGAACTTCGGCAAATTCCTCGGGATCCATTCCGGCAGGGACTTGTTCCATGGACTGGATCAGGCTGCGTGCGCGCTGGAGCATCGGCTCGTAATCACCAACCACCAGCTTCAGGTCAGACAGGACGAGCTTGATCCTGTCGGCCAGCGCTGCGCATGCCGCCTCATCCAGCCTGGGACAAAACTCGATGTGCACCAAAGATTCGAGTGCTGCCCCAGCAGCTGGCTCATCCGGCGCATTCATCTTTGATAAAGCGCCCTGCGCATCACGCCGTACTGCCACGACCGGGTGGAGAATCCATTCCAGGCTGCCACCCGCCTGGTGGACTGCCATGGTGAGGCAGTCCACAAGAAAGGGCATATCCTCGGCCACGGTCTGCACGACGGTGGCGGAAGAATGCCATCCGTCAGCCTCGGCTATCGGGTTGAAGACCCGGACCAGATGATCGCCGGCCGGGCGCTGCTGCAACAGTTTCCAGTGATGATGTGCTATTGCAAACAGGTCATCGGCTGAACGATGGATCGCGCGCTGGGGAATGGTGGATTCGAGGTAGGCACGCAGGAATGCGAGGAACCGGGAGCACTCTGCCTTGGGCAGCCTATGTTTGGCGATGGCTTCCAGTTGCACGTGTAGCTGATTGTGCTCAGCCCCGGACACGTCCGGCATCGTTCCTCCGATGTGCCGTGTGATCCAGTCTTCAGTATAAGCGTGTTTGCGGGCAAAACCCGCCTAACGTCGACTATTGCTCACATTTGGCGAGCATTCCGTCCGGTTTTCGTGATGAAACTAGGCGCGAGTCAGGCGATCAGGCTGGGTTTCCGGCGCGGCAGCCTGGAAAGCGGGCAATGCCTGGCAGCTGCGGTAGATGCGACGCAGGGTCGGATACCGTGAAAGGTCCAGTTTGTTCTTCTCGGCATTGTAGAGCTGCGGGACCAGGCAGACATCAGCGAGCGTAGGCTGGTTGCCGTGGCAGTAATCTCCGGTCATTGGGTGATTGACCAGCAATGACTCCATCGCACGGAAGCCTTTATGCGCCCAGTATTCATACCAGCGACGGCGCGTGGCATGGTCGAGGTTCATGGCATCGCGCATGTACTGGTACACGCGCAAGATGTTCATGGGCTGCGTATCAGCGATGCACACTTGTGCAAAGGAACGCACGCGTGCACGCCCGTCGATATCCTCTGGCAGCAGCGGCCGTTCGGCGTAGCGCTCCTCCAGATATTCCAGGATTGCCGCTGACTGCGTGATGACAAGGTTCTCGCTAACCACCAATGCGGGCACCAGTCCCTGCGGATTCAGGCGCAGGTACTCTGCGGAACGATGATCCCCATTGTCCTGGTCCACGAACAATGACTTATAGGGAATGCCCTTATGGTTGAGCGCGATGCGCACCCGATGTGCTGAGACACTGCGGTAATAGGTGTAGAGCTGGAGCATGCTGTTTGGGGGCCTTACAAGCGATGACAATGATGTTATCAGACGGACGTCTGGCTGCCGCCCCCGAACGGACTAGAAGCCCAGTAGTCTCCCCCTGACGGGCGGGTTTACCTGCCTGGACTTTCATCCTGACGCTTACCTGTGAGCCAGGGGCTCAACCGGGCCATAGCCAGGCAGCGCCGCGTACCCCGCTGGAATCCCCATGCAGTGCGGGCAGCAATCGCGTCTGCACCTGCTCAGAAAAGACATACCTTGACCACAGGCGGGTGACAGAATCGTAAAGCCGTGAGATGTTTGATAACCCGCCACCCAGCACAATGACTTCCGGATCCAGGACATTGATCACGCTGGCCAGTGCCCTTGCCAGGCGATCTTCGTAGCGTGAAAAAACCGTGACGGCCGCCGACTCACCCCGCTCGACCCGGGCAACGATGGACTCGGCTGGCTCCTCCAGGTCGCTATAGGCCAGGAATTCGCGTGACAGGGCCGGCCCGCTTAGCCAGGTCTCAATACAGCCCTGCCTGCCGCACCAACAACGCGGTCCCGGTGATTCATGCCAGTGTGGTCGCGCCCGGGGCAGCGGGTTATGTCCCCATTCACCGGCAATGGCGTTGGGCCCCTGATGCAGCTTGCCGTTGATCACGATCCCGCCGCCAACGCCGGTGCCGAGGATAACGCCAAAGACACTGCTGGCATCGCGTCCTGCCCCATCCTGGGCTTCCGACAAGGCGAGGCAATCGGCGTCATTGGCCAGGCGTACCGGCCGCCCAAGTAGTGCCTCGATATCTAGCTGCAGGGGCTGGTCATTCAGGCAGGTTGAATTACAGCCTTGCATGCGGCCACTGGCAGGTGAAACAGAACCAGGCGTGCCAATGCCAACAGTCAGCCCCGTGCAATCGGCTTTTTCCTCCAGCCGCTGGACAAGGTCGCGGATCGCAGCCAAGGTTGCAGAATAGTCTCCGACTGGCGTGGGTACGCGCAGCCGATGGCGGATGGACGAGTCCGCGTCCATGAGCACGCCCTCGATCTTGCTGCCGCCCAGGTCTATGCCAATGCGCATGGACGAGCCTCGCTTTCGCTCAGCGCGTGATGCCTAGCCCTTGAGGATGCCGCGTGCCTTGAGCAGATCCAGCACCGCCACCACCTCGTCCTGCAGGCTCATCTTGGACGTATCCAGAACCAGTTCTGGCTTGCCTGGGGCCTCGTAGGGGTCATCAATGCCGGTGAAGTTCTTGATCTGGCCGGCGCGTGCCTTCTTGTAAAGACCCTTGGGGTCGCGCTCCTCGGCCACGCTGAGCGGGCAATCCACGAATATCTCGATGAATTCCATGCCCGATTCCTCGTGCAGCTTGCGCACGTCATCGCGATCACTGCGGTAGGGACTGATGAAGCTGCTGAGGGTAATCACGCCGGCATCCACGAATAATTTGGCCACCTCGCCAATGCGACGGATATTCTCCTTGCGATCTTCTGCGCTGAATCCAAGGTTCTTGTTGATGCCAAGGCGCACGTTGTCACCATCCAGCCGGAAGGCCAGGCGTCCCTGCTCGTTCAGGTATTTCTCGACGGCCACGGCAACAGTGCTCTTGCCGCTGCCCGACAGGCCGGTGAACCACAGGGTTGCACCCTTCTGTCCCAGCACACGCTCGCGATCCGCGCGGCTGACCTCGCCTTCATGCCAGTGGACGTTGGTTGCTTTCTGTTCGGCCATCGTAAATTTCCTCGGTAGAGAATGATCAACAAGCTGCAACAGGATATCAGGCCTGGGCCAGGCCGATGCTTGCTGGCAGTGCGGCAGCCGGTCTCGGGGCTGCCGATTGCACTTTAGGACTGGTTTTCGCGGGCTCGTTCTTCGGCGAGCAGCGCTTCGATTTCCTGCCGTGAGTACAGGCGCCCGATACCAATGCCCGGACAATCACGCTTGACCTCGCGCGACCAGACCTTCTGGTTGAGGTTTTCGGGCCAAAACGGCCAGCTCCGGCACTGTTGGGGACGAGCCGCATAGACGGAACAACGTTCGCCATCGAGAAATCCGCAGGAATTCGCGGGGTCTTTCAAGTGAAAGCGGCCTTCGGTCTTCTCGCAGTATTTTCGGGTAAACGCGCTGGTGGGCATCCCCAAATGGCTTGCCAAGCGTCGCCTCTCGCCCAAGGTCACATAGATGTACCCGTATCCATGCCGTGCGCGACAGCACTCCCCGCAGCCGGTGCATTCAAAACGAATGCCGTCCTGATAAAGGCTTTTATCGATTGTCGTCATATCAGGGGCAAGCACATGGGCAGACAGGATCAGGACGCCAGAGATCTGAGCGCTACTCCGTCAATCCAGCCGCAATCGAGTCACCAGCACGAAGGCCTCAAATACGGCACGGCGCGACTACCTGAGCCTGCGTATCATCGCTTCCGATGTCCGGGAGCTGGAACAAGTCGGTTCGTTTCGCCTTGAGGCTCTTTACCAGCGACCCCGTGGCGGCCATGGTCCTCGCATGGGCAATCGAATGATCGTACAGCCCGTTCAGGTAGGCACGGCGAGAATCAAAATACTCGTTTTCCGTGTCCAGCAGGTCCAGTAGCGAGCGCTGGCCGATAT
>JBFKCG010000121.1:0-6943 GCA_041620675.1 Nevskiales bacterium | reverse complement strand
GTGCCTCCTGCATGCTCGGCCAGGAGCTTTCGGAATCTCGGTACCTTTGCAAGCAGGCGTTCATCAATGACTTCGCAGGCAAACAGCGGAATCAAGCCCACCCACGAATAAACATTGACGCGCTCGCGACCACCATCGGGACGGATGAGCAGGTCCTTGAAGAACCCGGCTTCAGGATCCCACAGGGATATGCCATTCTCGATGTGGCCCGCGATGGTGTTGGCAATGTTCAGGAACTGGTTGTAGATCTGGATCGCAATATCCTCGTAATCCGGATCTTCGGTTGCCAGCTCCAAGGCCATGACCGTCAGGTTGAGTGACATCATTGCCATCCAGCCGGTGGCATCGGCCTGCTTCAGGCAGTAACCCTCAGGTAGTGGCTGGCTGCGGTCGAATACCGAGATGTTGTCGAGCCCGAGGAAGCCACCTTCGAACACGTTGTGGCCATTGCTGTCCTTGCGGTTGATCCACCAGGCATAGTTGAGCAGCAGTTTGTTGAACACGCGCTGCAGGAAGTCATGGTCACCTTGGCCACGCTGGGCGCGCTCGGCACGGAATGCACGCAATGCTGCCATCGCATGCACGGGTGGATTGACGTCACCAAAGGCCCATTCGTATGCCGGGATCTGGCCGTTGGGATGCAGGTAGTTTTCCTTCAGCAGGAGCTCAATCTGGTCCTTGGCAAAGTCGACGTCGAGCTGGGCGAAGGTCATGCAATGGAAGGCCAGGTCCCAGGCCGCAAACCAGGGGTATTCCCATTTGTCGGGCATGGAAATGACGTCGGCGGCCTTCAGGTGTCGCCAGGCCTTGTTGCGTCCCTGCTTGCGTGATTCAGGTGGCGGATTCAGGTCGCCATCCAGCCAGCGTGCGACGTCATAGTGGAAGAACTGCTTGGACCAGATCATGCCAGCCATGGATTGGCGGAAGATGGCGTGATCCTGAGCGTCCGCCTCGGGCAGGAGCTCAAGGTAAAACTCATCGGCTTCGCGCTGGCGGCAGGTGAACACCTCTGCGCTCGTATCGAAGGGCCGCTTCAATGCACGAGCCGACAACACCAGGTTGAGCGTAGCGGACTGGCCGGCCTTGACGTTGATGCGGTACCAGGCAGCGAATTTTGTTCCCAGCATGGCCGGGTTGACGGCATCAGCCTCGTCATTGATGACGCGCTGGTGGAATGCATCCTTCACATGAGCTGACGGGTTGTTGACTCCCCACAGTCGCTGGTGGTTGGTTTCATTTTCGGTGAAGAGCGCCTCGACCAGCGGCTCACGCCCGTACAGGTAATACTCGCCCAGCGTGGCATGGCGCGCGCGCAGTGCCCAGCTGGCGCCAGCGGGTGCTGGAATGGATTCCAGCACGGGTTTTTCCGCATCGTTCGCGTCCCAGGACCAGGTATTGCGAAACCACAGGCTGGGCAAAAGGTGCAACAGGGCGGCCTCAGGGCTACGGTTGTGCGCATCAATGCGAATATGCGTTTCGGTTGTGGAGCGCTTCGCGTAACTCAGCTCCACATCCCAGTAGCGACTGTCGCGGAATACACCGGTATCCAGCAGGCTGAAGGGAGGATCCTGGCGTGAGCGTCTGGCGTTTTCCTCGACCAGCCACTGGTATGGGTATTCAGCTTGCGGATACTTATATAAGTAGCGCAGGTAGCTGTGGCTCGGCGTGGCGTCACGATAGAAATAATATTCCTTGACGTCCTCACCCCGGTTGCCCTGGTTGCCAGTCAAGCCAAAGGCCCGCTCCTTCAGGATGGGGTCATTTCCATTCCACAAGGCCAGAGCAAAACACAGGCGCTGCTGCTCGTCACAGATGCCGCCCAGGCCATCCTCGTTCCAGCGATAGGCCCGCGAACGTGATTGATCATGGTCGAAGGCCTCCCAGGCGTTGCCATAGGGACTGTAGTCTTCGCGCACGGTGCCCCAGGCCCTTTCTGAAAGATACGGGCCCCACAGTCGCCAGTCCTGCTTGCCCAGGCGCTGTTCCTCTAGTCGGCGTTGCTCACGATTCACGATGACGGACTCCTTGCCTTGATTCGGCCAATATCAAAACCGATGGCCGTATTAGCGATGGCCACTGGCCAGTAATGGCCGTTCGCTTGGTTGATTGGATTGACGCACATTCTCCAGACGCCACCAGGCTTCCAGCGCGCAGGCGACTGACCAGGCCTGCGATGGAGCGCCACGCGCGCGATGGGGGGCACTGCCGTCGAAAATCTCGCTGACGGTGCCAAGGCCCGCATCCATCAGGTGGTCACGCAATGGCGAGAGGCGTTGCCTTGCTAGCGTTGTGTCACCGGTAATGCGCAGTTCGGCGATGGCGTAATGCGCCAGCAGCCATCCCCAGACCGGACCCTGGTGATAGGAACCGTCACGTTCCCACACGCCGCCCTGGTAGCGTGGCCGATAGTCGTGGTGCCCGGGTGACAATGAACGCAGCCCATAGGATGTAAATAGCTCGCGCCCGCACAAATTGACCACGCGTTGCTGTTCCTCGGTGGATAGGGGGCTGTGCGGCAGGCTGACAGCGAAGATCTGGTTCGGACGTATGGTGGCGTCCATTCCATCGGGCGTATCCAGCACGTCGTACAGGCCGCCATTGTTCGGGTTCAGGAAGCGGCGAAAGCCTTCGCGTGCCTGCGTAGCCAACTGTCGATAGGCGTCGGCAGGTTTGCCCAGGCGCTCGGCAAAACTGGCCATGCTCTCAAGCGCGTTGAACCAGAGGGCGTTGATCTCGACCGGTTTGCCGATGCGGGGCGTGACCACCCAGTCACCGACCTTGGCATCCATCCAGGTCAGCTGCACGCCGACTTCGCCTGCGCGCAATAGGCCGTCGTCGCTGTCCAGCTGGATGCCGTAACGCGTGCCTTTGCAATGCCAGTCAATGATGTCGGCAAGTACGGGATAAACCTCGCGCAAGGCCGGCAGGTCACTCGTGCTTTCAAGGTAGGCGCGCCAGGCCTCGATGTACCACAGCGCAGCATCCACGGTGTTGTAGTCCGGGGCATCTCCCGCGCCCGGAAACACATTCGGCAGCATGCCCTTGTCAACGAAGCGCGCAAAGGTGTTGAGGATACGGCGTGCGCTTTCATAACGGCCTGTGGCCAGGGCCAGGCCGGGCAAGGCGATCATGGTGTCGCGTCCCCAGTCACCAAACCACGGATAACCCGCAATCACGGATTCACCATCTTCTATGCCGGGTAGGGGGCGGGAAAAAATGAAACTGTCACTGGCCAGTATCAGCTGGTCAATCCAGTCAGGTGCCTCGGTCAGGGCCGGTACCTGGACCTTGGCACGTTTCAATTGCCCGAGGTCATGAGCCCGGAAGCGTCGCATGGCCTCTTCAAGATATGGCGAGGCATCGTCATGCAATGACAGCACCACTCCGGTCCATTCGCCAGGGTGCAGGTTGAGGTGGGCCTGGCCGACGCACAGGTGGGTATCGAATTCGTGCAAACCTCGCTCACGTTCGATCGGTAATTCGAAATTCTCATACCAGCTATGGTCGCTATGGATCACGCCCCCCCGGGCCTGGGCGCGGAGCGTGAACCAGTTGGGATGGCGAACACGCAATCGACCATTTTCACCCTCGATGACGGGGTTGAAACCATCGCGTTGCGTATATCCATGATGATCACGTGCGTTGACCAGCAACTTCACGCGCAACTCGGCCTCACGTTCAGCATTGGATGAGCCCTGCTCGCGCCGGAATGCCACATAGGTTGTATTGGCGCCGGGCTCCATCCAGATGCGCATCTCGACCAGCGTGTCGGCCAGCGCAAAGCGCCATACCGGCATGCGACCGTCCAGGTGAAAGGACTCGATATGCACATGGCCTTGTGGATCAATCGTCCCGCCCGCCCAGCGATTGGCAAATAACGGGAAGTCCTGGCCATCCAGCCTGAGTGTTGCATCGGCCTTGGCTGCGACCAGCACGCGCCCAAGTGGCGGGTTGACCGGCGCGACCAGAAGGCCGTGATAGCGACGTGTCAGCGTGCCGGCGATGGTGCCGGCGGCATATCCGCCCAGGCCATTGGCCAGCCACCATTCGCGCCGTTCCGCCTGTTCCAGATCGCCACAGATCTCGCGGCCAAATCGGATGAAATTGGGCAATTCAACATTCATGAGGGACCTCCAGCCCGCGCGAGGCGATCAGCCACACGCAGGGACCAGGCATAGATCGTCAGGGCGGGATTCATCCGGCTTGAGCGGGGCAGCACGCTGCCATCCACTACATATAAGTTGTCCATGTCATGGACGCGGCCTTCGGCATCGACCACTGAATTGGCAGGGTCATGACCGGCGACCAGGGTGCCGCAAGAATGTGCGCTGCCTTCCAGGGGTATGCGCTTGGCCACGGCGAGCGCGCCGGTCTTCAGCAAGGCCCACAGGAATCGGCGCACCAGGTGACGGTGCTCCCGCTGCGCTTCCGGCAGCCGCCCGATGTCGTAGTCCAGTTGTGGCTCGCTCCCATTCCTGGGCGACACCACCCGGTTACGCGGGTCGGAGCCGTCCTCGGTTTGCAGGAAGTAGCCGTAGACGCGTGCGGCGAGAAAGTCACGAATCAATCCCGGCATCCAGCGAGGCATCTGCAGCTTGAGGATTTCCCGATCCACCCATCCGCCAAGTGGCTGGATGCTTGAGTGCGGCAGGTTGCGGTGGGTGATCAGCAAGGTCTTGCGCAGGACGTCCTTCTGCGCACGCAGAGAAAATGCCAGCACCGCGGTCAGTACATGCCGCTTGTAGTTGCGGCCGACCATGGCCGCTGCCGGTAGTTCATGCGCCAGCCCGGTGTTGTCGAGGTAGCGCTGCAACAGGCGCGGTGAATGCAATGCACCGCCAGCCAACAGGATGTTTGCCGCCAGATGATGACTGCCGTCCTGGCACTGAACCCCAATCATCTTTCTTGGGTTGCTGCGGGATCCCAACAGTCCGGTGACCGCGCAGCCCGTGAGGATGTGGAGGTTAGGCAGGTGCCTGACTTTCTCCAGTAGCCGGTGCTCGGCGTCGGCCTTGAACCCGTCGGGCAGGGCGAAGCCATCGAACCGCGTAGCCAGGTCCTGTCGTGTCGTGATTTGTTCGGATAAGCCCAGCGGTAGTGGCCGTGCCTGCCAGCCCGCATTATTTACGCCCAGTCGCCCAACAGTTTTCCTCAAGCCAGATTCCGCGCTGAACTCCCTGAGTTCCAGTAGTTGTTCGGCCTGGCTGTAGTAAGGTTCAAGATCCTTGTAAGAAACTGGCCATGGCAGAAATCCGCGTTCCGGGGCCGCATTGAATTCGTCTTCGGCAAAGCGCAGCAGCGCCGCGCCGTACCACTTGGTCTTGCCACCGAGGTTGAAAAACTCCTCGGGAATCAACTCGCGGCCTTTGCGGTCCAGCCAGCGCTCCTTGCTCTTGAAGCGGCCTTCGGCCAGCACCGTGCTCGCGTCGAGGGTGGAGTTGTCCTCCGGTAGCCGACTGCCTTTCTCCAATAGCAGTACGCGCTTGCCGGCCTGCGCCAGGCAATAGGCCGCAGCCGATCCGCCGGCCCCGGAACCAATGATGATGACGTCGTAACTTCCTTCTTCCGTGACCATGCAGAAGTCTTCCTAGTGACTTAATAGAGGGCAGCAGGTGCTATTACCGCCGCCGTCGAGCCACGCGTCTTGTGGTGCGTCAGGGCGAACATGAATTCGTAGACCTTGCGCCGCACCAGTTCCTCGGTCGCGAGGTTTTCGAGGCCAAACAGCCCCATCTTCACGTACATGGTTTGCGGTACCAGGAAAGGCCGGCTCGGGTCCTCGCCAGGCACCGGGCCGTAACTCCAGGTATCGGCACCGGTCAACGCGACGCGCTGCTCATAGAGCCACTGGATCACGGCCATGCCGGGTCCGGGTTCGCCTGACAGGAATTGCGCATTGTCCTTGCCCCACAGGCTGCCCCAGCCGGTATGGAATAAAACGGCATCACCGGCACGAATGCTGGTGTTCTGGCGCTTCATCGCTCCGCGCACATCCGAAAGTGTGATGACGTAGCCCTTCTTCAGGCGGGGCTCGCCCTTGTAGCCGGCGATATCGAGCAGCACGCCGCGCGTCACGATCGGCGGGATGGTCTCCATGCCGAAGCGATTGATGCCATAACCCTCGACCACGTCCTTGGCGCGCCAGCCGTTGTAGAAGCGATCGCCAATCTGGATATGACCAATCGAGTCCAGCTGTGTGCCGACCTGGAAAGTGCCGGACTGCACTTCAGTGATCCAGTTGATCTGGTTCTTGCCCCAGCCACTGCCGACTGCGTCACTGCGGCGCAGGTTGGTATAGGGCGCAGAAGTGTCTACCGTCTGGTGCCAGTATCGACCGGGGAACTTCGGTGTGTTCTCGTCCAGCACACGACCGAGGTCAACCACGGTTCCGCTTTTCACCAGTGAGCTGGCAGCCTTGACTACGGCCGGAGTAACCTCGTTGAGTGTCCCGAGCTGATCGTCTGCGCCATAGCGGCTTGGCCACCAGGGCTTCTCGCCCACGGGCAATCCGGACACATCGGCACGGGAGTCACTCACGCGAAATCCATCAGACTCGCCCGCGTTGGCGAGATTCATTAGCCCGCAGTACAGGCTGAGAATGATTATGGCGCCAAGCTTTGACAGCCAATCCAGGATATCGCGCAGCGGTTTCATGTCAGCCACCGTCCGCAAAACCCGGATACAGGGTCATGCCGCCATCAACATATAAAGTGGTGCCGGTAACGTAGTCGGAGGCATCCGAGGCCAACCACACGGCTGTGTGGCCGATATCATCCGGAACGCCCACGCGCCCATAAGGAATCAAGGTCAGGAGCTGGGCCTCTGCCTCGGGCGTGTTCCAGGCGTTGATGTTGATCGGTGTCTTGATCGCACCAGGCGAGATGCTGTTGACACGGATCTTGTGTGGTGCAAGTTCCTGCGCCATGGTCTGCATCAGCATCAT
>JBFKCG010000120.1:0-6981 GCA_041620675.1 Nevskiales bacterium | reverse complement strand
GCCGCAAGCCGCAGGGGCTTGTTCATGACCTCGAACAGGCGCCCGGCGATGCCGGCCTGGTGTGCGTCAATCGGACTCGCGATCGTGACGATATTTCGGATATGGCTGTCATGCGACCAACCGGCATAGACCAGGCAGAACAAGCCACCCATGCAGTAGCCCATTAGCGTGACTTCCTGTTCGCCACTGTCTTCACGCACACTGTCCAAGGCTTCCGGCAGCATCCGCGTCGTGTAATCAGCCAGTCCCAGGTGCGAATGATCGTCATCGGGACTGCCGAAATCCGCCAGGTAAACACGGTAGCCCTGGGCCAGTAGGAAGCGAACCAGGCTGCGGTTGGGCAAAAGGTCGAAATTGAGGGGGTCGGCTGCCAGCGGCGGTACCAGCAATATCGGTACCCGATGCTGACTCTCCTTGACGGGATAAACCGCATCACCCGCCGTGATTTCGGATTCAGCCAAGGACGGGTATTTGCGAACACTGAGCAGGTCATTCCGGTAAATGACCTCAAAGGGGGTCTGGTTGGCCGCGATGAAGCTGTCCCCGGACAGGCGACGCTCAATGGCATTGCTGACCCAGGCAATGGCCCGGTCACCCACCAGGGATGCCGTGCCCAGTGTACGGCCCAGTACTTCGTTCAGGATCGAGGCATTCGCGGCCAGTGGCGCTTGACGGCTGTCGCTACGGGGCATTTCGTGTTCCTAGGGCGGGTCAATAGTATGAATTAGCTAGTATAAATCCTCCATATTCGTTCGGTACCGCACAGACAGAAACTATGTCCACGCGAACACCCCGGCTTTTCCGGAAGTCGCGACCACGAGGACATACCAATGGGGTTCCACATGAAATCAAGCGCTAAAACCGTCATCGCCGCTGCTGCCATCAGCTGTGGCTTCGCCAGCACCGCTGGGTTTGCCGCCACCAGCACCACCACCTTCCAGGTCACGGCTACCGTGGCTTCGTCCTGCAGCGTGAGCGCAGGCGCGTTGGCCTTCGGGACTTATGACCCGCTGGCAGTCACGGATAAAAGCGGGACCAGCACGATCAGCGTCACCTGCAACCTGCTATCGCCATACACCCTGAAGCTAAACGGTGGCTCGGTCAACTCGAATATTTCGGCCCGAAAAATGAGTGACGGTGGCAGCAACCACCTGAATTACCAGCTGTACACCCTCCCGGCGCTCAGCACCGTCTGGGGTGACGGCACGGTGGGTGGAACAGTCACCGGTGTTGGCACAGGACTGTCTGTCCCACATACGGTACACGGCGTCATCGCAAACGGGCAGAATGTACCCAATGGCAGCTACTCAGACACGATCACCGTCTCACTCGACTTCTAACATGCGACGAGTCGCACAGGGCGCCCTTGTGGGCGCCCTGATTCTTTTCAGCGGTCTGACTGCGGCAGATGGTATTGCCGTCAATCCCATCCGGCTGGAACTGGATCCTGGGCAACGAACTGGCTCCCTCAATATCAGCAATGGTGCTACCGAGACCAAGGTGCTCCAGGTCTCGGTAATGCAGTGGAAACAGGTCGCCGGGGAGTCCGTCTATGAAGATGCCAATGACGTGATCGCGACACCGAAGTTATTCCGCATGCCGCCCAAGAGCAAGCAGTTGGTGCGAGTCGGCTTTATCAAGCCTCCCGCCGACCTCACTACGGAACGCAGCTACCGTATCTACCTGACCGAAGTGCCTGAGAGCAAGAACGAAGACAACCAGGTCCGCTTCCTGTTGCGCCTGGGTATTCCCATGTTCGTGCCGCCAGAAAAACCACAGGACAAACTGCGCTGGGAACTATCGCTGATGCCAAACGGCCTTTTACGCTTGATAGCGGAGAATCAAGGCAACCGGCATGTACGGCTGCAGGAGATCAAGCTCAGCGATAACCAAGGCGTGCTGGTGGAGGAACAGGGCCTGAACTACCTGTTGCCCGGCTCCCGCAAGGAATGGCAACTCAAGCCCAAGCACCGCCCCGCTACGGGTAAACCCATTGCCCTCAAGGCGCAGTCCGGGCGTGGTGTTCTGGAGACCGAAGTCCCGGTCAGACAGAACTGAGCTGCCGGGGCGCGTGCCGTGAATCCGGCCTTGCTCATTGCCCTGCAGTCCGCCACGACACCCCAGTGGTTTCCTCCTGCCTGCCAACTACCCGCCACGCCTGGTTACGCGGTCGTGGCCGTCCATGACACGCCGCGTAAAGAAGCGATACCAGGAGACGCCGTGCTGTGGATTGAACCCGATGGCGTAATCTGGGCCCGTGAGCAGGATGTGTCGGCCTGGACTCGGGCACCACTCAACATCGCCGCACGTGAAAAAGACGGCGCTCGCTGGTACAGACTGAATGGGACACAGATTCCCTATCGGTATGACCCTTGTGAGCAGACCTTGTGGATAGCGCCACAACGAGACGCCCAGCAGCTCAACTTTTACAGCAGTACGCCGGGTGCCCTGAAACCCGCCCAGGCCAGTGGCTTCCTCAACATGGATGTGTTCGCAGTCAGTAGCGAGGACGCAGGCACTGAATATGCCGGGCTTGCCGATCTGGGGCTCGCACGTGGGTTTGGCTCGATACGCAGCACCTGGAGCATGGATCGTGAGAATACCCAACGACTGGATACATTCTTCAGGCTGGATGACCCTGAGCGACTTCACCAGCTACGACTCGGCGATGCCATCACCCGCACGGACGGCCTGGGTACCGCGGTACGTTATGGCGGCATCCGCTGGGGCACTGACTTTTCGCTACAACCGGAAGTCCCCCGCTTCGCCCTGCCAGGCGTGAGTGGCGAGGCCGCCCTGCCCTCCACTGTCGAGTTGTATGTAGATAACCAGCTTCGCGGGCAGTATGAAGTCGACCCCGGCCCTTTTGCGGTCAATAACCCGCCGGTATTCACCGGTGGTGGCAATCTGCAAGTGGTGGTCCGTGACACACTCGGACGCGAAACGGTTTACGTGCAGCCGTTCTATGTCAGCAGCCAAAGCCTCGGCGCAGGGATTGCCGATTATGCAATCGAGGCAGGACGCCTGCGCGAGAACTACGCGACATCCGGTGATCGTTATAGCGACAGCTTCATCCTTGGCAGCTACCGCTATGGCATCAGTGACCAGCTCACCTTGGGCACACGGTTTGAGGTACAGGAGCTCGCCCACACACTGGGCGGCTCTGCCATTTACACCTTGCCTGACATTGGCAAGTTCAATGCGGCCATGGCCAGTTCCAGCGGCGATTTTGGCAGCGGCGCCCAGGCACAACTGGGATATGAGCGCCAGGTCAGTGGAGTCAGCCTTGGACTACAGGGCAGCTGGAGCAATCCCGAGTACGTTGAGCTGGGCCGGGAACCGGGCGCGGTTGCACGCTCATTACGCGCACAGGCGGGTTTTGCGTTACCGGCCAGTGCTAGCCTGTCAGTTGCCTGGGGCGAGGAAATCCGGCGGGATCGTGACAACCTGCAGCTCACAGCACTCACCTACGCACGACCAGTGTATGGATGGTATGGCTCGGCGTCCTGGCTACATTCCCCCCAGGCGGGCGATTCCGCACTCATCGGGTTCAGTCGCTCACTGGCCAGCGGCAGAAGCCTGTCGCTTCAATTGCAGCGTGATGGCCAGGGTGACCTCATGCTTACCGTGACCTGGCAACGCAGCCCCCAAGGTCCGCTCGGTTGGAACGCTCTGGCTTCCGCCAGCGTCGGCGATATTGAGTCCACCCTGGCCTCGATTGGCTATTCCGCCACACGCGGCAGCTCCCGGCTCACCGCATTCGAAACCAGCGGATTGCGCAGCCTGCAGGCTGAGTTGAATAGCGGACTGGCCTGGGTTGGCAGTGATGTGTATTGGACCCGGCCCGTGCGCGACAGCTTTGTGCTCGCCGATGCAACCGCACCAGGGGTACGCATCTATCGTGATAACCAACTGGTTGGGATAACCGGTGCGAACGGTCGCGCATTGGTGCCTGACCTCACCACCTACAACACCACGCGCATCAGCCTGGACACCGAGGACCTGCCGCTTGACCGCAGCCTTACCGAAGCATCGCAGGACGTTAAGCTGGCGCCTGGCGGCGCGGTCATCACGTTGGCCGGGGCAGCCAAGCGCACATTGGAATTCAGTTTGCAGTTGGAATCCGGTGCGTCCGTGCCCATGGGAGCACAGCTGCTCCAGGACGGCAGCCCGGTTGATTTGCCTGTTGGCATGGATGGGCTTGTGTACCTGGAGACGACGGTCGAACAATTTAGGCTGCAGGCAATCTGGAATACGGGCCAGTGCCAAACCGAGATCATCGATACGCATAAAATGGACAACAACCAACCGCCAAGGGCCTTCACGTGTCATCTCCAGCACTGAACAAGGGGCGCACTCGCTTCATCCGATGGATGGCAGCCCTCAGCATGGCGATGCCCAGTGCTGCCAATGCATTGAGCTGCAGTGTCAACGCCACGGCGGTCGGTTTTGGCAGTTATGACACCCTGTCTTCCCTCAATAATGACGCCACGGGCACCATTACCGTTACCTGTAGCAATATCGTGTCACTGCTGGTGAGCTATGAGATCCTGCTATCACGCGGCGGGGGCAGCAGCTTTGCGGCGCGTCGGATGGCCAGCGGCAGCAACACGCTGAACTACAACCTGTACACCAACATTACCCGCACCACGATCTGGGGAGATGGCACCGGTGGCAGTAGCAAAGTCAGTGATGGTTACCTGTTGGGCGCATTGGTGCCCGTGGGTCGCAATTACACGATTCACGGCCGCATCCCGGCACGGCAAAACGTCGCCTCGGGCAACTATGCCGACTCCATCACGGTTACGGTCAACTACTAGCGAGATTCAAAAACGGTAGGTGCTGCCTTCGGCAGGGGCCAGGACCTTTGTGGTCGAGCCTAGCGCCTCGAGTTTCTTTCGTGCAGCCGCCAGCTTCGCATCAATCTGCACATCCCGCTGGTCGGGATCATGGTGATAGAGAAACAGGGTCTCGACACCAGCCTCATGGGCAATCGCCGCCACCTCGCTGACCGGTGAGTGGCCCCAGTGCATCTTGCGCTGGTACTCCTCATCACCATAGGTGGTATCGGCAATCACGTATTTCGCGCCACGGATGAACTCGATCAGGCGTGCGTGGTACTGGGCGTCAAAATACTCCGAGTCACGCGGGTACAACTCGTTGTCCGAAACATAGCAAACATTGTGACCGTTGCAGTTCACGCGATAGCCCAGGCAGTGACCCGGGTGCTTGAGCAGCATAGCCTCGACCTCCATGCCGTCCACCACGTGCATACCTTCATTGATATCGCGATAGCGCACGTCCGCGGCAAATTCCTGGGTCGTGACCGGGAAATACACGCCATCCATCTGTGCTGACAGCATATTCTCCATGCTGACACCCGCATGTGAGCAACCCAGGATCTCGAACTTGTTGCCAGGCTGGTAGAGCGGCACGAAGAACGGCAGCGCATTGATGTGATCCCAATGCGGATGCGAAATGAAGATGCGCGCCACGATGGGCAAGCGCCGCTCTGCCTGCAGTGCATCAGACAAGACCTTGATGCCAGTCCCGGCATCAAAGATGAACAGGATCCTGGACGGCAACTCCAAGGTCACGCAGTTCGTATTCCCGCCATAGCGCACGCTGTCAGGCCCCGGGACCGGCAGGGTTCCGCGCACCCCCCAGAATTTCAGGGTGAAGCGGCTCTCGGCAATCTCAAGAATGCGGTCGATCAGGTTGAGCTTGTCGACCAGCTTGTTAAGAAAACCATTGGCACCAAGCTCCGTCGCACGCTTGCGGTCATGCTCGTAGGCCTTGGCCGAGAGCATGATGATGCGAACACCCGACAGCTCAGGGTCATCACGAATCTGCTTGCAGAGGGACAGGCCATCGATGCCCGGCATCATGATGTCGAGGACAACACAATCGGGCTTGGACCAGCGGATTTTATCCAGGGCCTGGGTGCTGTCGGTTTCCGACTCCACCTCGTGGCCCAGCTCGAGCAGGGGGTCACGAACCAGCGAGATGGCGCTCTTGCTGTCGTCAACAATGAAAAAACGCATGCAGCTCAGCCATTGGGATGTCCTTATTAAACATGAGACTAGCCCCGAGTCACCTCCAATGGCAACTAGAGGCCGTGATTTGTCTCAGGTAGGCTTGTTTCCCACAATCCAAAGCAGAGTCCCATGAAAACAGTCCGTCACGACCACTACGGTCCACCCGATGTCCTCTATCTCGCCGACGTAGAAGTTCCCAAGCCGGAGCCAGGACAGGTGTTGGTCAAGGTCGCCGCGTCAGCGCTGAATCCCAAGGACGTGCTGGTTCGGAAGGGGCGCATGAAGCTGTTTACACGCAATCGCCTGCCGCGTGGCAGCGGGTATGACTTCTCCGGCACGGTGGTGAAAGCAAACGCCATCCAGGGCGATTTCAAGCCGGGCGACGAAGTGTTCGGCATGCTCAATCGCTGGGATGCTGGCGCCTGCGCCGAATACCTGGTGTGCCCTGCCAGCGAAATGAGCCTGCGCCCCTCGAATATCGTGTTTGCAGACTGTGCCGCGCTGCCGCTGGTGTGCCTGACCAGCCTGCAGGCATTTCGTGACCTTGGGCACCTGAAGCCCGGGCAACATGTTTTGATCAATGGTGCCTCGGGTGGTGTCGGCACGCATGCGGTCCAGATCGCCAAGATACTCGGTGCGCGCGTCACCGCCGTAACGAGTGCGCGCAACACGAGCTTTGTCCAGGAACTGGGCGCAGATGAAGTGCTGGATTACGCGGTGGCCAGCATTCCCAAGCTGACGGCGCGCTACGATGTTTTCTATGACGTCTTTGGCAATTATCATTTCGCCCGCATCAAGCACCTGCTGACGAAACGGGGAACCTATGTCACCACCGTTCCCAACGCACGGAACCTGAGCGATCACCTGCTGAGCCGGCTCACCCGGGGACGCCAGGCACGGCTGGTGGTGGTGAATTCCAATTCCACGGATTTGGAATCCCTGC
>JBFKCG010000119.1:0-7024 GCA_041620675.1 Nevskiales bacterium | reverse complement strand
TCCGGTAGCGGGATGTCACCGCCGCGTGCACGGATCTTGGCAAGAATGGCCTTGCAGGTGTCGAGCATATCCGGCTCATACAGTGACTTGCCGACCTTGTGTCCAGCCGCCGCCAGGAATGTATTGGCTATGCCGCCACCAATGATCAGTTGGTCGGCGACATCCGCGAGGTTGTTGAGCAAGTCCAGCTTGGTTGAGACCTTGCTGCCGCCAACGATCACCGCCAATGGGCGCTGGGGCTTCGCCAGGGCCTTGCCGAGCGCGTCCAGTTCCGCAGCCAGCAAGGGGCCGGCACAGGCTACCGGTGCATACTTGGCCACGCCATGCGTGCTGGCTTCGGCCCGGTGGGCGGTGCCGAAGGCATCGTTCACGTAGATGTCGCAGAGCGCTGCCATCTTCTGGGCAAGCGCGTCATCATCCTTTTTCTCTCCGACGAGAAAGCGCGTGTTCTCACCCAGCACGATCTGGCCGGGCGAGATGTTAACGCCATCAATCCAGTTGCTCACGATGGGAACCGGCCGACCCAAGGCCTCGGTCAGCCACGCGGCGACCGGCGCCAGCGAATGCTCTTCGGTGAACTGGCCGGCCTTGGGCCGACCCAGGTGCGAGATGACCAGAACCGCCGCGCCCTTTTCAAGCGCAAGCTTTAAGGTCGGCAAGGAAGCACGCAGGCGCGCATCCGAAGCGATCTTGCCGTCGGATACTGGCACGTTCAGATCCTGCCGGATCAACACGCGCTTGCCCGCCAGATCGAGGTCCGTCATGCGAAGGAAGGTCATCTGTAACTCTCCATTCCTGTAATGCCCGCGTCGACGACGCGGGACTCAAAATGCGTCCGGCGCCAATGGCGCCGGACTCTCAAGCTGTTTGTGGGTCGCCGCCAAAATGGCGTCGAACCCACAGGATTGTCTTACTTCTTGGCGACGACGCGCACCATTTCCAGGCACTTGTTGGAGTAGCCCCACTCGTTGTCATACCAGCTCACCAGCTTGACGAAGGTCTTGTCCAGCGCGATGCCAGCCTCGGCATCGAAGATTGACGTGCGCGCATCGCCACGGAAATCGGTGGCCACGACCTTGTCTTCGGTGTAGCCGAGGACACCTTTCAGTGCACCTTCACTCTGCGCCTTCATCTCGGCCTTGATCTCGTCATAGCTGGCTTCCTTCACCAGCTCGACCGTGAGATCAACCACCGACACGTCGGAGGTTGGCACGCGGAACGACATGCCCGTGAGCTTCTTGTTCAATTCCGGGATCACCACGCCAACGGCCTTGGCCGCACCGGTGCTGGAAGGAATGATGTTCTCGAGGATGCCACGGCCACCACGCCAGTCCTTCTGGCTGGGTCCGTCAACCGTCTTCTGCGTGGCGGTGGTGGCATGCACCGTGGTCATGAGGCCACGCTTGATACCCCACTTGTCGTGCAGCACCTTGGCCAGCGGCGCCAGGCAGTTGGTGGTGCAGGAGGCATTGGAGATGATGGCCTCGCCGGCGTAGGTCTTGTCGTTCACGCCAAAGACGAACATCGGGGTGTCATCTTTCGACGGTGCAGACAGGATGACCTTCTTTGCGCCAGCGTCGAGGTGCTTCTGCGCCGAGGCCTTGTCGAGGAACAGGCCGGTGGACTCGATGACGACGTCAGCACCCACATCCTTCCATTTCAGGTTGGCGGGGTCGCGTTCCTGGGTCAGGCGGATCTTCTTGCCATTGACCAGCAGGTTGCCGCCCTCAACCGCGACTTTGCCCTTGAATTGGCCATGCACGGAGTCGTACTGCAGCATGTAGGCGAGATAGTCAGGTTCCAGCAGGTCGTTGATGGCAACGATCTCGATATCGTTGCCGAAATTCTGCACCGCCGCGCGCAACACGTTGCGGCCGATGCGCCCGAAGCCATTGATGCCAACCTTGATAGTCATTGTCCTGTTCCTTTAAATGCCAATGCCCCGCGAACCATAACCGTCATTCTGAGAAGCGGAGCGATGAAGAATCTGGCGAGACTCTTCCTTGCGCTCAGGATGACCCGACTTAACTAACCTGCGCGTGCCTGCACCGCATCGCCCACGGCGCCCTGTCCGAGCAGCTCCTGCACGACCGTGACCACGTTGTCCACGCTGAATCCAAAATGCGCCATGACCTTGCCGCCCGGTGCGGATTCACCAAAGCGGGACAGGCCAATCACGCGACCCTGGTCACCGACGAAGCGGTACCAGCCATCGGGCACGCCAGCCTCGACCGCGATCCGGCGGGTCAGCGTGGCCGGCAGCACTTGCTCGCGATATTGGGCATCCTGTTGCAGGAACAACTCAACGCAGGGCATGGATACCACGCGCAGGTTCACGCCCTGCGTGGCCAGTTGTTGTGCCGCCTGCATTGCCAGTCCCAGCTCGGAACCCGTCGCAATAATCACGGCCTGCGGCTTGTTGGCAGGTTCCCACAACACATAGCCGCCGCGGCGGATATTTGCCAGTTGGTCGGGGCTGCGTGCCTGATGCGGCAGGTTTTGCCGCGACAGTGCCAGCACCGTCGGACCCTGCGCGTGCTCAACCGCTGATTGCCAGGCCACCGCGGTCTCGACATCATCCCCCGGGCGCCACACGCGCAGGTTTGGGATCAAGCGGAGGCTGGCCAGGTGCTCAACCGGCTGGTGCGTCGGGCCATCCTCACCCAAGCCCACCGAGTCATGCGTAAATACGTAGATGTTCTGGATCGCCATCAATGCCGCCAGGCGGATGGCATTGCGCGCATAGTCGGAGAACACCAGGAAAGTGCCGGCATAGGGAACAAAGCCGCCATGCAGGCGCAGGCCATTGGCAATCGCACACATGCCAAACTCGCGCACGCCATAAAAGATGTGCTGGCCGGACAAGTCGCCGGGCGCCAGGTTCTTGGCACCCTTCCAATGGGTCAGGTTCGACTCGGCCAGGTCGGCAGAACCACCGATCAGCTCGGGCAGCGCCGGGCCGATGACATTGAGCGTGTTCTGCGAAGCCTTGCGGCTGGCGATATCGGCGCCATTGGCCTGGGTGTCTGCGACGAACTTTTCAATCGTGCTCGTCCAGTCCTGGGGCAGCTCAGCCTTCTGGCGACGCTCGAACTCGGCCGCCAGTTCCGGATAAGCCTCACGATAAGCAGCAAATGACTTGCGCCACTTGGACTCGGCCCGACGGCCCTTGGCCTTGGCATCCCAACCCGCACGGATGGGGGCTGGCACTTCGAAGGGGCCCGGCGTCCAGCCCAGCTTCTCGCGCGCTCCGGCAATCTCGGCGTCGCCCAGCGGCGCACCATGGGTCTTGGCAGTTCCCGCCAGGTTTGGCGCGCCAAAGCCAATGACGGTCTTGCAGCAAATCAGGGTTGGTTTGTCCGTGCTCTTGCGTGCCTTGCGCACGGCCTTTCGGAGGGCCTCTGCATCATGGCCATCGACATTCTTGATCACCTGCCAGCCGTAGGCCTCGAAACGCTTGGGGGTGTCGTCACGGAACCAGCCATCCACCTTGCCGTCGATTGAGATGTCGTTGTCATCGTAGAAGGCGATCAGCTTGCCGAGCCCCCAGGTGCCCGCGAGCGAGCAGGCCTCGTGAGATATGCCTTCCATCAGGCAGCCGTCACCAAGGAATACATAGGTGTAGTGGTTGACGATGTCATGCCCGGGCTTATTGAAGGAGGCGGCCAACAGCCGCTCGGCTAGGGCCAGACCGACGGCGTTGGTGATGCCCTGCCCCAGCGGTCCGGTGGTGGTTTCGACGCCTGGTGTCAGGCCGAATTCAGGATGACCCGGCGTCTTGGAATGCAGCTGGCGAAAGTTCTTCAGCTCCTCGATGGGCAGGTCGTAGCCGGTGAGGTGCAGCAGCGAGTAAAGCAGCATGGAACCGTGGCCATTGGACACCACGAAGCGGTCACGGTCCGGCCAGCGCGGGTTGGCCGGGTTGTGCTGCAGGAAGTCATTCCACAGGACCTCGGCGATATCGGCCATGCCCATGGGCATGCCGGGATGGCCAGAATTGGCCTTTTGCACGGCATCCATGCTGAGGGCGCGAATGGCGTTGGCCAACTCACGGCGTGAGGGCTTGGGAGTCGAGGACATATGTGGTCCGGATGGCGAAAAGGCGCGTAATTTTCGCTTATTCGGGTGCCCCGGGGCAACCTGCCTCGGCAATCGGCACTCCCTGCACGCCACCGACCCGTATCCGGCAGGGAGCTAGCGACCCAATGCCGAGATTATTAGCCAGTGACGTACGGGGCCGCTGCGGCGGCCTCTTGAACCCTACATTTTAGCTGGCCTGACGGAGGTGCGGCTTCAGCAGGCGCTGCCATGCACTGGAGATCTGCCGGTATTCGTCCGGGCACTGTGCTGCGCGACTTTCCGGCAACAACTCATCGTCAACGATGTCCTGGCCAGCTTCGGGATTGGCTCCATAAATCCAGCACATCATGTTGTAGTAGCGCTGTTCACCGAGCGAATGCTCGTCGGCAAAGGCCTCACTGTCATACTCCCCCTCGCTCATGCTGGCGAACCAGTAGGCGGCGTTCGCCAGGAAATCGGCACTTTCATCGAATTCCTCGTCCGTTGCGGACTCCTCGATCAGCAGCACTGTCGCCAACTGGTCAACCGCATCCTCTTCCTTGCCCGTGACCGGCAACTCAAGCACATGTGTCAGCGCATGTCCGACTTCGTGAAGCAGCACGAACAGTAATGTGCCCGCGATGTAATCTGACTGCTCATCTTCATCCAGGTCTTCTCTGCCTGCTTGCTTGATCAAATCCGAGACGAATTCGTAGCACAGCGTAATCTTGGTGTCGTCGGGTGAATAAAACGCATTGGCCTCGCCACACTCGGCTGCGTCCAACCTGATGTTGCGTGGCAACATCAGGTACTCATTGAGCCCCGCCGCAAATTCCTCCAGCAGCTGCGCCTCCTTCAGCGCCAGGTACTCATCCTTGAATTTTTTCCTGGATGGCACGCTGTAACTGGCGATGAACTTGCCCTTGGGTTTCTGCGCAATGACAGCCGTTTGCTCACTTGTCGGGGCTGAGGCCGTCGTGGCTGTCGTAATCTGAGTGGGGCTCGCTTCGGTGCTCACTGGTTCTGGGGCTGCCATCTCAGGAGCCTGCTCCCGCGTACAGGCAGTCAGAAGAAGGGCGATTAAGATGGCAATGGTTCTGGTCATGTGTGATCCCCAAATTGGCCTGACGCGCAGTGTGTAATACGACATTCCTGCGCCAGACGGACGATTGCCAGCCAAGGCGGCTCTACCTGACAATGATTGCCTATGAAATACACCATGTATCGCGCAGGATTACCAGCCTTGCTGCTCATTTTGGCCGGGCTTACAGCCTGTGGCTGGGGACGTGCCGAGATCACAAGTTACGAAGAATGCGTGGCGGCGGGGCATCCGCAACTGGAGAGCCAGCCCAGTCAATGCGTGATGCCCGATGGCACTCGCTTCGTGCAGGCCATGCCTGAGCCACCGGCAGTCTGTAAGGACGAGTGTGGCAATGGCGAGTGCCAGGAAATGGTTTGCCTGGGTAGTGGCTGCCCCTGTGCAGAAAGCCCCGACAACTGCCCGGCGGATTGCGGCCAACCCTGAGACGGCCGCTGGTCTCAGCTCGATTCCCGCAAGCCTTTGACCTGCACCACCGAGACTGGCCGGTGAAGACCGCGGATATTCTTCTCACCCACGGGCTCAACTTCGACCAGCCCCTCCACGGCTGACACCAGCTTGGCCGTGGTCAGGATCTGGCCCGCGCTTGCATCCGAGCACAATCGCGCAGCCAGATTGGTGACGGTCCCGATGGCGGCGTACTGCCAACGCCCCGAGAAACCAATTGCGCCGATGGTGGCAAAGCCATTGGCCAGGCCAATGCCCAACCCCAGTTCGTGCCCACGCTTGCGCCATCGCTCGCTCAAGGCCTCGTAACGCTTGCGCATCTGGATTGCGGTACGCACCGCCTGCGCCTCGGGATCGGAGATTTCAATCGGCGCATTAAAAAATATCGCCATGCCGTCGCCGGCGAAACGCTCAACCGTGCCACCGTGCTGCTCGACCACGTCCCCCATCTCGGCGTAGTACTCGGACAACACCTCCATCACTTCTTCAGGCTCCGAGGTTTCGGAGAACGGCGTGAAGCCGCGCAGGTCAATGAAGCACACCGTCACCTGGCGTCGGCGCGTCGCCAGCATCTTCTCGCTGCCCTCGGCCACGATCAGCTCGGCCACGTGCTGCGGAAAAAAATGCTTGAGCCGGTTCATGCGGTCAATCTGGCTGACCTGGTCCTGCACGCGTCGCTCCAGCTCTTCGTTCCACTCCGCCAGCGCCTTGGCCTGGCTCTCGACCTGGCGATGCAGGGACTCCACCCGCAGCAATGCCCGCACCCGTGCAAACAGCTCCTCGCGATTCACGGGCTTGGTCAGGAACTCGTCGGCACCAGCATCCAACCCTTGCACTCGCTCTTCCTCGGGCCGCGCACCGGTCACCAGGATCACGGGCAGCAAGCGTGTCTCGGCGGTTTGCCGAAGTCGCTCGCACACCTCATATCCGGACAGCCCCGGCATTACCACGTCAAGCAACACCAGGTTGGGGCGCTCTTTCGCAATGCTGGCAAGTGCCTCTTCACCATTACGCGCCACTGAAACGCCATAGCCCTCGCCAGTCAGCAGCTCACCGAGCAAGCGGATGTTGGCGGGTTCATCGTCAACCACCAGGATGCGTGCCGCTTCCTTCATTGCCCACTCCTGCCGCGCAGTTGCGCCAGTACTGAAGACGCGGCCGAGAAATCAAACCCCTTGATCGCCTGTGACAAGGCTTCGACCTCCGTTGCGCCGAACCTGGCACGCAGGGTGGGCGCAAGTTCTTCGAAGATTGCCCCCGCACCAAAATCCTGTCTTTGCAGGCAGTCAGCTAGCTGCTCCAGCTGTACCTCGGTATTTTCATTCGCGGGCGACGCTGCCGGGGTGGCGACCGTTGTCGGTAACTGGGCAATGGATGCCTTGGCCTGCTCGAATGCCTCGCGCACGATGTCCAGCGATT
>JBFKCG010000118.1:0-7030 GCA_041620675.1 Nevskiales bacterium | reverse complement strand
GCTGATCACGCGCACGGCATGATCGGGGCCACCGAAATCCAACACGCAGAGGTTGGTCACGATGTGGTGCACGCTCGCGAAATCACGCTTCACGCCCTTGGGCCAGCGCTCTTTCTTGTAGCCGACCGAACAGACGACATCCACCTCGCCTTCAACGAACACGCGCGGTCCGTGGTTGGGCACGAACATGGAGTTCACGTGGTTGATGCTATTGCCGGGGAAGCCGCGCAGTCCCAGCATCTGGCGCTTCGGCTTGGCAAAGTCACCAATGCAGGAAATATTGGCCTGGCCCCAGCGGTCAACCTGCACCGGGCCGACCAGCGCGTGGCGGCGGCCATGCAGGAGCAGGTCAAACACGCGCGCATACGGCATGTAACCGGCATAGCGCCGGCCTTCATGGCTCTTGGCACCGATGATCACCGGCTCTTCGGTCAGGAAGGCCTCGCCGTCGGTGATCATCAGGTCCGGGCTGTGCGTGAGCTTGGCCAGGCCCTGCGCGATGCGCGGGATGATGCCAATGCCGGTCGCCAGCACCTCGCCATCGTCACGCCAGACATCGGCGCAGGCGCAGATGAGCAATTCGGCCAGGGTGAAGTTGCTTGTACTCATCACATCACCTGCCTTGGCAACGCGAGGATGGCATCGAGCCCACCCACGGCGCTCTGGTAAGCCGCCTCATCGCCGGCAAGAAACTCGGCGGCATACTTGGCCCAGCCACCGTCTTCCTCGGCAGCCGTGCAGTAACGCTTGATGTGCGCGGCATCCCAGCCATAACTGGGCACATGCGAGGTTGGGTGCGCGCCACCCTTGGCCAGCACCACGCCATTGACCAGGCTGCGCTCAAAGGGATTGCACTTGGCATCGGCCTCGTCGCTGTCGACGGCATCCACCAGTTCCTCACAGCTCACATAGCAACGCTCGGCGGCACGCGCCATGAGGTCATCAAAGAAGGGATCGGGACTATATAAACGCACATTCCCGCGGCGGTCTGCCTTGTGCATGTGCAACAGGGCAACGTCGAGCTTGAGCGCGGGCATCGCCATCAGGACCTCAGCATCCGCATAGGGCGAGGTAATGGTCTTGATGTCGGGGTTGTTCTTCATGAAGTCAGTGCCCAGGCCGACACGGGTCGGCAGGAACGGCAGGCGCATGGCCGCCGCACGCAGGCCCCAGTGCAACATGCCTTCGTCCAGTTCCATCGCCTCGACCGTGCCCGCCTCGCGTGCCTTGCGGAAGAATGGTTCCAGCGGGATGAAGTCGAGCGAGACAAAACCGTAGATGAGCTTCTTGACCTTGCCGGCCGCGCACAGCATGCCCATGTCGGTGCCACCGTAACCCACGATGGTCAGGTCCTTGAGGTCGGTACGCAGGATCTCGCGCACCAGCGCCATCGGCTTGCGCCGCGGGCCCCAGCCACCAATGCCGATGGTCATGCCGTCGCGCAGTTGCGCGACGACCTGCGCGGCCGTCATTTCCTTATTCTGTTTCAAGTGCACACCATTGTGTCGAAAATCGGTCTGTCATCCGAAGCGTCTTGCCCCGGATGACAGCATGACAAGAACCCGATGGCCTACTTGAAGCCAACCGAGAAATCGTGGCCCCAGATCGAAACCTGCTGGGTCTCGGTGGTCTTCCAGCTCTTGGGGTCGACCTCGATGCCGCCCCAGCCAAACTCAAGCGCGAAGTTGCCAGGCGTCATCATGTAGAACGAGGTCATCTTGTCGTTCTCATGCTGGCCCAGCGTGGCCATCAGCTTGATGCCCTGCTTCTGCAGGCGATCATGGGCAAGGCCAACGTCGGTCATGCTGTTGACCTCCAGCATCATGTGCACGCAACCGGCAGGGTTGGGCATCTCGGCCAACGCGAGGCTGTGATGACGGCCGCTGGCGGCATGCAGGAAATAGATGCGCATGGCGGGCGCATCGGGTGCCGGCTTGAAATTGAACACATCGGACAGGCCAAACCCCAGGACATCCTTGAACAGGTTCAAGGTGTCATCGAATGGCAGGGCCGGCAGCACGGTGTGACCGAGGCCGAACTTTCCGGTCTTGAAACCGGCAACGCCGATGGGCGACTTGAATGGCGCGGTGGCGCCTTCGTAGCCCCAGCACAGTTCGTGACGGTTGCCAGCAGGATCAGCAAAAATCGCCAGGCCCTTCATGCCACGCAGCTTGCGCTCGGCATCGCTGCCCTCGCTCACGGCAACGCCTGCCTTCTTCAGCGCGTCGATGGTGGCCTTGAAGTCAGCTTCGCTGGCCAGCTCCCAGCCGGAGGCCACGTAACGATCCGCCGCGCCCTGGGTGATGAGGATGCGGCCATGTCGCTCGTCGACTTTCAGCACGAGGCCGCCGTCCGCGGCGGGCGCGCTCATGGTGCCGAGCATCTCCTCGCCGAACTGCTGCCATTTGCCGATATCGGTGGACTCTGCGACCACGTAGGCCAGTGACTGGATCTTGCTCATGGGTGCCTGCCAAATTCTTGTTGTAGATGAAGGACATTATTGGGATCACATCGGTTTACATCTTCATCCGTTGGGGTGAGACATGCACGATTAGGGCAAAAACCTTCGTAAAATCACGGGTCTCATCCCATTGGACGAAGATTCAATATGTCATGCGACTGAATATCTCGGCATGGCCCGGATCTGTCCAGTCCGTAGCCATGATGATCGCCTGACGACACTCAATAACGAACATAACGAAACCGGCCAGCACCATGCAAAACCAAGCCTTGTCCGAGACGCGCAGCATTCCCGATGGGACGCTGCCGATCCTCGAACCACTGACCGTCAAGGATGCAACCAGCACGCACTGGGACCAGGAATGCGACGTGCTGGTGGTTGGCCTGGGGGCAGCAGGCGGCGCGGCGGCGCTGGCAGCGCATGAACAAGGCGCCAAGGTCCTGATCGCGGAACGCTTCGAAGGCGGTGGCGCCACCACCAAGAGCGGCGGCATCGTTTACCTGGGTGGTGGCACGAAGTACCAGAAACAGGCGAACTACGACGACACGCCCGAAGAAATGTTCAAGTACCTGCGCCAGGAAACCGGCGATGCGGTCAGCCATGACACGCTGCGTCGCTTCTGCGAGGGCAGCCGCGACCTGCTGGCCTGGCTGGAATCCATCGGGGTTCAGTTCCAGTCCTACGACCAGCCGCCAAAGACTTCTTATCCGCGCGACGGTATCTACTTCTATTACTCCGGCAATGAAGGTGTCCCTGCCTTCGCCGAACACGCACGACCCGCGCCTCGCGGGCATCGGGTGAAGGCACCCGGCATTGATTCCGGGCGTGAGTTGTATCGTGCGCTCAAGACCACGATCGAGAAACTTGGCTTGCCTATCCTGCGGCAAACCGCCGTGCGCCGATTGGTGGTCAACGCCCGTGGCGAGGTCTTGGGTGTCGAGGCCTGGCAACTGCTGCCCGGCTCGAAAGCCCAGCGCCAGCACCAGCAATGGATGCAGCGCGCCGAGCGCGTGCACAATTTCGCGCCGCGCTACGCCGACGGCCTGCGTGCCCGCGCCCTGGCGCTTGAACTGAAGGAAGCCAAGCCGCTGCAGATACGCGCGCGCAATGGCGTGATCCTCAGCACGGGTGGCTTCATCTTCAATCGCCAGATGGTGACCCAGCATGCGCCGAAATACCGCAAGGCCATGCGTTTGGGCGCAACCGGCTGTGATGGCAGCGGCATTCGACTGGGTGCCTCCGTCGGTGGCGTGCCGAGCCGCATGCACAAGGGCTCTGCCTGGCGCTTCATCAACCCGCCAACCGCCTGGCCCAAGGGCATCGCCGTCAACCAGCAGGGCGAGCGATTCTGCAACGAGCAGGTCTACGGCGCGCGCCTGGGCGTGGAGATGGTGGACAACCATGAGGGTCGGGCCTGGCTGATCCTGGACAAGGCGCTGCGTTCAGCCGCCTTTAAGGAGATTCGCTCCGGCAATCTCTGGCACTTCCAGAGCATCCCGGCCTTCTTCCAGATGCTGTTCGCACCGCGTGCCCGCACGCCGGAAGCCCTGGCTGAGAAAATTGGCTTGCCCGCAGCCGCGCTGAAATCCACGGTGGATCGCTACACCGCCGATGCCAAGGCCGGCGTCACCGACGCACTGGGCAAGAGCGACGACATGCGCATGCCGCTCGACTCGCCGCCCTACTACGCGGTGAATATCTCCGCTGACTGCAAGACCTTCCCCTGCCCAACCATTACCCTGGGTGGCTTGCGCGTGGACGAGAACAGCGGTGCGGTGCTGAATGACACGGGTGAAGCAATCCCCGGGCTGTATGCCGCCGGCCGCACGGCAGTGGGCATCGCTTCCAATGGTTATGTCAGCGGCTTGTCGCTGGCGGATTGCCTGTGGTCGGGCCGTCGTGCCGGTACCACTGTGGCAAACAAAGGCGGAATCTAGGCATCGTGTGTCGTTCCGGGCGCTGCGGGAAATGCCGGCATTTCCCGGCAGTTAACGCCTCGGACTGACAGTCATATCAACAGAAGGAGCAATCGGATGGGACGTGTATCAGGCAAGGTGGCGATCGTGACCGGTGGTGCGAGTGGCGTCGGCAGGGCCGATGCGCTGCTGCTGGCACAGGAAGGCGCCAAGGTCGTGATTACCGACCTGAACGAGAAGGACGGACAGGCGCTCGAGAAAGACATCAACAGCAAGCAGGGAGATGGCACCGCGCTGTTCATCCGGCATGACATTGCGTCCGAGGACGACTGGAAGGCCGTGATCGCCAAGACCGAGGAGACTTTCGGTGGGCTGGATATCCTGGTGAACAATGCCGCGATCCTGCTGTACGGCACCATCGAGAACACCGACCTCGCCACCTGGCAGAAGATCCAGCGCGTGAATTCCGATGGTTATTTCCTTGGCTGTCATTACGGTTACAAGGCCATGCTCAAGCGTGGCGGCGGATCGATCATCAACATGTCATCCATCTCCGGCATTGGCGGCGTTAGTTCGTTCTGTGCCTACTCCGCGTCCAAGGGCGCCGTGGCGGCACTGTCGCGTTCGATCGCGGCGCACAGCCGCATGAACCTGCACAAGATCCGCTGCAACTCCATCCATCCGGACGGCATCATGACGCCGATGGTGATGAACCTGCAGGGCAGCATGCCCAAGGGCGCGCAGACACAAACCCGCATGATGGACCAGAAGCAGATGATGGCGCGCTTCGCCAAGCCCGAGCAGATCGCCGAGCTGGTGCTGTTCCTGGCCTCCGATGAGTCCAGCTTCATCACCGGCACCGAGCAGCGCATTGATAATGGCTATTCGATGTGGGCAGATTAATGCGCTTCGCGCATGTATGCGGTCGCATCCGCGACCGCACCCCCAACGAGCAAGAATAAGAACGCGTTAGACTAGGCCCATGTCCAGACCCCAATACCACAAGCTGAAAGTCGCCAAGGTCATCGAGGAAACCGCCGACGCACGTTCGGTCGTGTTCGATATCCCGGCCGACCTGGAGGAAACCTTCCGTTACAAGCCGGGCCAGCACCTGCAGTTGCGCATTCCCTGTGCCGACAAGCCGTTGCCACGCTGCTATTCGCTGTCCAGCTCACCGGCCTTCGATGAGCCACATCGCGTCACCGTCAAGCACATCAAGGATGGTCGCGCTTCCGGCTGGGTTTGCTCTTCGCTGAAAGCCGGCGACACGCTCGAGGTCATGCCACCGGCCGGGGTGTTCACGCCACGTTCGATGGATGCCAACCTGCGCATGTTTGCCGGCGGCAGTGGCATCACACCGGTGTTCTCGATCATCCGCACCGTGCTCAAGTCCGGCAAGGGCCGCATCACCCTCTTGTACGCTAACCGTGATGAAGACTCGGTGATCTTCAGCAAGGAACTGACCGAGTTGGCCGAGCAGCATCCGGACCGGCTACAGGTTTTCCACTGGCTCGACTCCGTGCAGGGCAAACCACCGACGCAGGCGCAAATCAGCTCGATTGCCAAGGACTGGGGGCTGGATGATGCCGAGTGCTACATCTGCGGACCCGGCATCTTCATGGATACCACCGCCGAGGCGCTGTATGCCCTGGGCGTGCCGCATTCGCTGGTTCACATCGAACGCTTCGTATCCTTACCCGAGGACGCCGACAGCGCGCCAGCCCCCACGGCAGCGCCGGCAAAGGCGGGCGCAGCTGCAGTTGAGCTAATCGTGGAGCTTGATGGCGAGACCCATCAACTCAAGGCACAGCCCGGCGAGCTTTTGATCGAGGCGATGGAGGCCGCGGGCCTGCAACCCCCCTTCTCCTGTCGCGCTGGTGCCTGTGCTGCCTGCATGTGTCACCTGGAAGAAGGCGAAGTCGAGATGGCCAACAACCACGTGCTCGACGAGAGCGACGTCGAGCAAGGCTGGATCCTCGGCTGCCAGGCGATCGCCAAATCATCGAAGGTGAAGATCAGCTATCCAAACTAGCCTGGTGACATGGCTGGATTCTTCGCGATGCCCAGAGTGAATGCCCTGAATGACAAGATATCTGCAATGACAAAGACCGTCCCCCAAGCTTTCTCGGATTCCGTTGACCGCCATGCCAGCCGAACCGCCGTCATCGGCGAGGACGGAAAATCACTGACTTATTTCGACCTCGACATCAAGCGCATCGAGGCAGCGCGCGCGCTGATCTCGCTCGGCATTCGTCACGGCGACCGTGTGGCAATCTGGGCGCCCAACAGCGTGGAATGGATTATTGCCGGGCTTGCCATCCATAGCGTCGGCGCGGTGCTGGTACCAGTGAACACACGCATGCGCGGCAACGAGGCAGCCTACATCCTGCAAAAGAGCGGCGCGCGCCTATTGTTCTGCAGCGGCAACTTTCTTGGCCAGCACTACCCCACGATGCATGAGGGTCATTGGCCCCGCTCGCTTGAGCACATCGTGGTCATGAATGACGCCCAGAAGACGGATTTCAGCTGGCAGGAGTACCTCAAACACGCCTCCGAGGTCTCCGGCAGCCTGGTCGAACGTCGCAGCCAGGCCGTCAAGCCAGAAGACCGCATGGACATCATGTTCACCTCCGGCACCACCGGGCTGCCCAAG
>JBFKCG010000117.1:0-7038 GCA_041620675.1 Nevskiales bacterium | reverse complement strand
GCGCGAGATCGTGTCGTCGCAATCAACGACATCATCGTCCCGGCCATGCACCAGCAGCCAGGGACAACCCGGCGATGGCACCGGCTTGGCGGCGAGGTAATGCAATGCCGGCGCGATCGTCACCAGTTGCTTTGGACAGCGCTGGAAAGCGGCCTTGACCGCTACCAGTCCGCCGAATGAAAAACCCAGCAGCGCAAACTGCGTGACGGACAAATGTGCCAATGCCCAGTCGAGCACCGCTAACGCATCCTCCGTCTCGCCCTCGGCGTTATCGAATCCCCCCTGGCTGGAACCCACGCCGCGAAAATTGAAGCGTACGGCAGCAAGTCCCGCGTCCGCACACGAGCGCGCCAAGGTGGTGACAACCTTGTTGTCCATGCTGCCGCCATACAAAGGATGCGGATGGCAAATGATTGCCACACCCTTGCTTGAAGCAGAATCACCAGGACCTTCGACTACGGCCTCAAGCTCGCCGACCGGCCCAGCCAGTCGCACCCGCTCACGCATTTGTGGGCTCAGGCGCTTTTTTCGTCTCGGTACGCGGCGGCGAGTAATAGATCACGATATCGCCAGACTTCGCCTTGAGCGCCTCGCCAATCACGTTGAGGTCAAGGCGGCCGTCCTCGCGCAGGATGCCGATCATCATGGTGCCGGGCGGCAGATCCCGCTTGAGTTGCTCGGTGCCATATTCCTGCGTGATGCGCGTCTTGTGGAACTTCCAGCCCTGATCATGCCGCAGCCACAGTTCCTCGAACTGCGCATCTGGTGCAAACACGGGAGAACCGCGATGGGGTTGCACCTTGCGCTCCTGCGATTTACTCGCAGTATTGTCATCTGACATGTACATCGGCAGCTGGTAGACGCGCGTGCGTTCCAGGAAGCTGGTGAAGTGACTGCAAACCAGCGCGCTATAGGCATCGTTGCTGGAAGCCGCCAGCATGCAGTTGATCTCGCCGAAATCCAGTGACTGCTGCACGTGCTCCGAAAGGATCTCGCCATGGACGATGCGCAGGCCGTCGAGCCTTGCCTCTCGCAGTCGATGCCATGAACTATCCACCAGCACGACATTCACCTTGAGGTCCCGGCTCAGGACTCGGGCCAGCTCCGTGGTCCAGGGCGATGCACCAACCACCATCAGGCCATTGGGTTTGGCGGTCAGCCCCATCCACTTCGCCAGACGCCCGATGCTGAAGCCATGCGCGATGACAGTGGCCAGCACCAGGGTAAAGATCAAGGGGTAAAGCAGTACCGCATCCTCGTGGCCGGCAGCCACCAGGTGCGGACCAAAGATACCGCCCACGGCAGCTGCGACGATACCGCGCGGTCCAATCCACCCCACCAGCACGCGATCCTTCCACGGGACATCGCTGAAGATGGTGGAACCGATGACTGCCAGGGGCCTGACCACGAACATCACGGCCAGGATCAGGGCGGCACTACGCCAATCCAGGTGCAACAGAACATCGGGGTCAATATCCGCCGTCAACAGCACGAAGACGGAGGACACCAGCAAGACCGTGATGTTGTCCTTGAAACGCCGGATTTCCTCCAGGCTGGGAATATTGTGGTTGCCAAGCACCATGCCAAACACGGTCACCGCCAGCAGGCCCGCCTCTGACTGAACTTCATTGGACAACACGTAGGCGCCAAGCACGGCGGCCATGGTCAACGGCGCCTTGAGGTATTCCGGCACGAACGCGCGCGGGAAGGACCAGGCCAGCAGGCGTGCGCCGCCCGCACCGATTGCGATCGCCGCCATGATGCCCAGACCCATTTGCTGGAAGACATCCGTGGCGCTCGCGCCCTCGCCGGAGAACACGAAATACTGGAACACCAGCACCGCCAACAGCGCACCGATCGGGTCATTGATGATCGCTTCCCACTTCAGGTAGGAGGCAGTGCGGCGGTTAAGCCCGGCCTGGCGCAACAGGGGGATGATAACGGTCGGACCCGTCACTACCACGATCGCGCCAAACACCAGCGCGACAGGCCAGCTCAGGCCACCGATCGTATGCGCCGCACCCGATGCCATGATCCAGACCAGTGGGCCTGCGAACAGTATCAGCCGCCGAACGCCCTGGGATGCCTGCCGCAATTCCGAGAAACGCAGGTTAAGTCCGCCCTCAAACAGGATCACTGCCACCGCGAGATTGATCACCGGGCGATACAGCGAGCCAAAATCCTCACTGGGGTTTATCAAGTGCAGGAGCGGCCCCAGCGTAAGGCCAATGACCATGAACAGCACGATTGCCGGCAGGCGCAAGCGCCAGGCGATCCACTGTGCGATGACACCGCTGGCCACGACCAACGCAAGAATTCCCGTCAGGTAATGTTCCATGCGCTCCTAGGTCAGATCGGTAAGGACTTGTTCTCGGACAGTGCAAGCAGGCCCCGCACATGCCGGTATATCCACCAGATCGCGAGAATCCACCAGATGAGGAAGCCAACGCCAATGATGAAAGTGAGATAGGCCAGCAGGAACCAGGGCAGCCCCCACCAGAAGGTACGAATCATCCAGGCATGATGCGTCGCCCAGGTAGGCGACACCTCATCGCGCTTGACGTAGTTGATCACCACGGCCGCTATGTTCAGCAGGTAGACTGTCAACGGGCCCAGCAGGTGCAACAGGTAGGCAATCAGCACCAGGTTCTTTTCGCTCACGCCAGCGTCTGGCGGTGGATTCAACTGTGGGCTCTCGTTCACGACGGAGTGCTGCCTCAGACTTCCGACCATCCCGAGCGCCGGCGAACCCGGCCCAGCAACAGGCCGACCACCAGGCCAATCACGAAGATGCCGGCACCGGTCTTGAGCCCATCTCGCCAGCCGCCCAGGGTCTGGTTTTCGTGGACAAGTCGCTCGCGTTCGCTCTCCATGATCATGATGCGCTCACGGAGCTGCTGGTTCTCGCGGTCAATCAGGGGAGCATTCGCGGCATCATTTCGCAGCCGGTCAACCTCGAGACGCAGGCGTGCGTTTTCTTCACGCAAGACTGAGTCGTCGATCACGGGAGGTACTGTTTTTGCCTCCGCTGGCGGATTCGCTGCCTTGGCAGGCACAGGCGCGGCAGCCGGTTCAGCACGGGCCAGCAGTGCAACCAACATCAATACGAGGACCAACAATCCTTTCACGCGGATAATCCTTAGGCAGGCTTGAGAAGTGGATCAGGGCTGATTGTACGGTTTACCGGTCTTCCAATGCCACGGCATCCGCCGCCTCGCGGGTCAGCATGCCCAATTCGTCCCAGGGCATGTCGCGGTAGAGCTGCACATCACCGCCGCCAAAGAAGGGGTATTTGACGATGTCAAAATAGGGCGAGTAGTCAAAATCGCGGGGCACGATCAGCCGGGTATTGCGCCGAAAGAAGCGGTAGGAGCTTCCGGGGCCGCGATGGATCACCGGCAGGATGGGAAAACGCACGCGCGCAAAGGCCTCGGCAATCAGCGTGGAACACACCGCATTCGTGATCTCGCCAGGATGGGCCTCGAACAGCGTGGAACGCCAGCGGCGCGGCATCAGGCCGTACGGGAACATGAACCGCAGCAGGTCAAACACCTGTCGCATGTTGTAGGGCATGCCGACGCGAGACAGCATGAAATCCGTCACGGTCTTGACGTCTTCCGGCAGCAGGTCGCGTGGCCGGCAGATGCGCAAGTGGTAGCGGGCATATTTCTCGATTGGCACGACGACCGTGCCAAGCCCCATTTCGGATTCCACCAGCAGTTGCTGCTCCAGCGACCAGTCATGATTGTCAATCAGCTGCTGCTTGAGAGGGCTGTCTGGCAGGTCACGCAGGCGCCCCAGATACATCGCGCCGTGACTCCAGCTGCTCAGCGTTACCGCTTGGATCACGCCTGACAACAACGAACGGCCTTCCACCAGGATCACGTCCGCAGGCCGGACCTGCTGGCACAGCAGACCAAAATCGTTGAGTGGCATACCCGGCGGCCGCAGGTCCCGCGTGCCCCAGATGATCAGGCGCTTGACGATCCTTCGATTCAGTCGTTCAAGAGGTCCCCACACGATGCTCGCCTTTTCTGTCCGTAGTTGCACTGCCTATAATCCACCAGCTTTTCATTCCTGCCAACAGTGCGAATTCCATGACATTCATTGATATCGGTGCCAATCTTGCGCACGACAGCTTCGACGCAGATCGTGATGCGGTGCTGGCACGTGCCCGCGCAGCCGGTGTGCACAAGATCGTCGTGACCGGCAGTGATGTCGACAGCGCGAGGCAAGCTGTGGCACTCGCCCGCAGTCATCCTGGATTTCTTTATGCCACCGCAGGGCTGCACCCGCACCACGCCGATCAGCTCGATGAAGGTTATCTCAAGGCACTGCAGGAACTGGCAATGGCGCCGGAAGCCGTCGCAAGCGGCGAGATGGGTCTGGATTTCTTCCGCGACTTTTCACCGCGACCGGTGCAGGAGCGGGCCTTTCACCGCCAACTGGAAATGGCCGTGGCCGTCGGCAAGCCCGTCTTCCTGCACCAGCGTGATGCCCATGTGCGATTCCTGCCGATCTTGAGGGAATACCTGGATCACCTGCCCAAGGCCGTGGTGCATTGCTTTACCGGCAGCCGCGAAGAGTTACGTGACTACCTGGATCTCGGCCTGCACATCGGCATCACCGGGTGGGTCTGTGACGAACGCCGTGGGCGGCACTTGCTGGAATGCCTGCCGGATATCCCGCTGGACCGCCTGATGCTGGAAACCGATGCCCCATACCTGCTACCCCGCACGATCAAGCCCAGGCCCAGCAGCCGGCGTAACGAGCCCATGTATTTGCCCGCCGTGGTTGCCTGCGTCGCGCAGGCCTTGGCAAAAGACGCCAGCACGGTCGGCGTGGCCACGGCCGAAACCGCACGACGCTTCTTTGAATTGGCCTGAACTTCAGCATTTTCAGCCGATATTGCAGCCATTTCTGTAGCCCAGCCGGGCCCGTCAATCTGTGCAATCCAGAACGATTCCGAGGTGGCTGGAAATATATTGCTAATGCGGCTACTGTTTACCCAGAGGAGTTATAACTAAAAGAGGTGTGTTTATGTCGACGATGTGGAGCAAGACGGCCGTAGCGGCCATCATTCTGGGTTTTGCAGCGGGGGCTGCCCAAGCCAAGGTTTCGCCTGAACAGGCGGCGAGACTGAAAACCGACCTGATGCCGTTGGGTGGCGAGAAAGCCGGCAATGCGGATGGCAGCATTCCGGCCTGGGACGGCGGCAGGGTCACAATACCGGCTGAGTTCAAGGGCGACGGCCATCCGATCATAAACCCGTTCCCGGACGACAAGCCCCTGTACACCGTTACCAAGGCCAACCTTGACCAGTACAAGGACAAGCTGTCGGCAGGCCATGTCGCGATGTTCGGGAAATTCCCAAACTACAAGATGAACGTCTACCCGACCCGCCGGACAGCCAGCGCCCCTGACTTCGTGTATGAAGCGACGTTCAAGAACGCCACGTCGGCCGAACTGGGGGCTGGCGGCGAGGCATTGATGAATGCCACCACTGGCATTCCCTTCCCGATCCCGCAGAGCGGCAAGGAGCCCATCTGGAACCATAAGGTCCGTTACCGGGGACTGGGCGGAACGCGTTTCAACGTGCAAGCGGCGGTGCAGTCCAACGGCAGTTTCACCCCCGCGGTGCTGCGCGAGGATGCGCGCTTCCACTACAGCTATCCCAATATCAAGCCGGAAGATCTGAACAACATCATCATCTACTTCTTCCAGTTGCAGACGGCACCGGCACGTACCGCCGGTACCATCACGCTGGTGCATGAGACGATGGACCAGATCAAGGAAACCCGTCGTGCCTGGCTGTACAACCCCGGCCAGCGTCGCCTGCGTCGTGCGCCCAACGTGGCCTATGACAACCCGGGTAACGCCTCGGATGGCCTGCGCACCAACGACCAGCTGGACATGTTCAACGGCGCGATGGATCGCTATGACTGGAAGATCATCGGCAAGAAGGAACTAATCGTCCCGTACAACGCCTACGAACTGCGCAGCCAGAAGCACAAGTACACCGACATCTGCAAGCAGGGCCACATCAACCAGGACTTGGCGCGTTACGAGTTGCACCGGGTCTGGGTGGTTGAGGCCAACCAGCGCCAGGGTACGACCCACATCTACAAGAAGCGCGTCAATTACATTGACGAGGATTCCTGGAGCATCGTGGTCACCGACCTGTACGACCAGCGTGACCAGCTGTGGCGTTTCCAGGAAGGCCATGTGCTGTCGGCCTACCACAAGCCCTTCCTCGCCATGGGTGTCGAGACGGTGTACGACCTGCTCAACAACCGCTACCTGGCACTGGGCATGAGCAACGAGCACCCGGAGGCCCAAGAGAAGGAATTCCCGGTTGAGTACTTCGACCCGTCCAACGTGGTCAAGCAGGCACAGAAGTAAGCCTGCAGGACGAGACTCAGGTAATAAAAAAGGGGCGCCTCGGCGCCCCTTTTCTTTTGCCCGCACGATACGCCAGGGTCGTACCGAGATAATCGCCGACGGCTAATCGGTCACCGCACCGCGGCTGGCGCTGCTGACCAATCGAGAGAACTTCGCCAGCACGCCGGTGGTATAGCGCGGCTTGGGCGGGATCCACGCCTCGCGACGCTTGGCAAGCACATCGTCGGGAACGTTCAGCTGCAACATGCGCTTGTGCGCGTCAATCGTGATGGAATCTCCCTCCACGATCAGGGCGATGTTGCCGCCAACGGCGGCCTCGGGGGCAACATGCCCGACCACCATGCCCCAGGTACCGCCGGAGAATCGCCCGTCGGTAATAAAGCCCACGCTCTCCCCCAGTCCCTTGCCAATGATGGCGCTGGTGGGCGAGAGCATCTCGCGCATGCCCGGCCCGCCCTTGGGCCCTTCGTAGCGGATCACGATGACATCACCAGCCTGGATCTTGTCGCCCATGATCGCTTCCATGGCGTCTTGCTCGGAATCAAACACGCGTGCCGGACCGGTGATCACCGGGTTCTTGAGTCCGGTAATCTTGGCCACGCAGCCTTCGGGAGCCAGGTTGCCCTTGAGGATGGC
>JBFKCG010000116.1:0-7051 GCA_041620675.1 Nevskiales bacterium | reverse complement strand
GGCGACGGCAAGGCCGCGCTGCTCCATCAACTGACGCTTGGCATCGACCTCGGCATCAGAGGCGAGACCTTCCTTGAAGAGTTGCTCGGCGCGGGGGAGATCCTTGCGCGCGAGCTCCAGCAATTCCTGCTCGTGCTTGAGCGCGGCCTGATGGCCTTCGAGGTTGATGCGCGGGTCATCATTGTCCAGCCTGACCAGCAACTGGCCCTTCCTGACCTTGTCGCCTTCCAGGACATTGACCTGCACCACGTCGGCGGCAATGTTCGCAGCCAAGTCGGCTGCCGAGGGCGATTCGGTCTGTCCGTACAACACCAGGCTGGGGCTGAAGGCACCGTAACGCAGCGGTTCGACGGTAACACGCCAGGACTGTTCTTCGGCCTGCAACGGCGGCTTGGGGTCGCGCGTGGCCATCAGGATGGCGTAAACGATTACGGCACCGAGCACGATGGCGCCGGCCAGCCAGCGGTCTCGCCAGCGCTTTTCAGGTTTCGGTGGAGTTACACGGGGTGTTGTCATTGTGCACATTCTGCCTGAGCCACAGGCAGGACGCTAAATAAAGGCTTCCGAACCGTGGGTTATTGCCAGCCCTGTGTGTGGCGTGTGACCAGCGAGGCAAGGGCCTGGATATGTGCGGGTTCGTCGTTCAATGCCGGGACATAGCGCAATGACTCCCCGCCCTTTTCACGGAACAGCTCACCGTAGCGCAGCTGGATTTCCTCAAGCGTTTCCAGGCAATCCACCGAGAAGCCGGGTGCGATGACGTCCAGTGTCTTGATGCCGACCTCGGCCATGTCCTCGATCTGATAATCGGTGTAAGGACGCAGCCAGGGCGCCTTGCCAACCCGACTCTGGAAGCCCAGCGTCCAGTCATCCGGTGCGAGCATGAGTTCATCGGCCAACAACCGCGCAGTGACATGGCATTGGCCGTGGTAGGGATCGCCCTTGCGTGAATAACTTTCCGGGATGCCGTGGAAGGACATCAGCAGCTTCTGGCCGCGCCCGTGCTGGGCCCAATGCTGGCGCAGGCTGTCTGCCAATGCGCTGATGTAGTGCGGGTCAGCATGATAATCGTTGATGAACCGCAACTCCGGTAGCCAGCGATCGCGCCGGACGACGTCCGTGACCTCGTCGAACACCGAGGCCGTGGTGGTGGCCGAATACTGTGGATACATCGGCAACACCAGCACACGCTCAATGCCCTCGGCCCGCAATGCCCGCAAGCCCTGCGCGATCGAGGGCTCACCGTAGCGCATCGCAACCTCAACCTTGCAGGCGAGGCCGTCCTGGGATCTCAGGGCTTGTTGGAGCGCGACGCCCTGGCGCCGGGAAATGACCAGCAAGGGTGAGCCTTCGTCTGTCCAGATTGACTGGTAGGCATGAACGAGGCGGCGCGGCCTGAAGGGCAGGATGAAAAAGTACAGGATCGGGCACCAGAGCCAGCGCGTCAGTTCGATAACGCGGTGATCATGCAGGAACTCACGCAGGAAACGGCGGATGGCGCCGCTCGTCGGGGATGCCGGCGTCCCCAAATTGACCAGAAGAACGCCGCAGTTCGATTGCGCCATATCAACGCTGCCTCAGCTCGCCACGTTTGAGTTTGTTGATGTAGGTGCGGTAGGCACCAACTGCCTTGTATGAAAACAGTATTGTCAGTGGCACGTTGATGACAAGCATCAGGCCAAAACCAAAGGTGCTGATATTGTCGAGTTCGATCGGTGTGCGAATGAACCCCAGGCAAGTTGCGGCACCCGCCAGACAATATAGCAGGCGATAAGGCAGTATCAGTTTCTCGCCAAACAGGTAAACCACGCCCTGCTCGCCGTAATAACCCCAGGAGATCATGGTGGAGATGGCGAACAGCCAGACCGCCAGCGTTACCATCCACATGCCCAGTCCACTTTGTGCGTTATCGAAGGCGCGTGCAGTGAGGGTGGCCCCTGTGTAACTGGCATAGATGCCGTCATCGGCCAGCGTTAATCGGCCGTCGCTCGGCGCTGATTTCCAGACCGTGAAAAGGGCACCGTCGCGCTCGGTGACCGTGCCATCCAGGCGGTGTAAATCACCCCCGGTCCGTGCGTTTGGCGCTCCCTGCAAGCGCACAAAGACGCTGTCGCCTGCTTTCCAGCTACCTGTCGCTTCGGTCGGTAGCGGTGATTCGGGGAGGGTCCAGCCGCCATCGGCAGCTTGCACAACTTCCGGCGCAACCGACCAATGTGCCTCAGGCCCATATTTCCAAAGCCCGCTCGACAGGATCACCAACGCGGTGATGGTGCAGACCACCAGCGTGTCGATGAAGGGCTCGAGTCCGGCGACGATGCCTTCGGTGACGGGCTCGGTGGTCTTGACTGCGGAATGCGCAATCGGCGCTGAGCCGAAGCCGGCTTCATTGGAATAGATCGCGCGCTTCATGCCCCACAGGAAGGCGTAACCGGTGGAACCCCCGATAAACGCGCCCTGCGCCTCGGCAGGGCTGAAGGCGCTGGTAAAGATCAACTGGAAAATCTCCGGCAACTGGTCGGCATTGATCAGGATGACGTACAGGCCAGCGAGGATGTAGGTGCCGCACATGAAAGGAACCAGCAGGCTGGCGATGCGGCCAATGCGCTTGATGCCACCCACAATGACAAGGCCTACGATCACCGCCAGGATGACGCCGCTGAGCAACTGCGGCACGCCGAAATAGGAATAGGTGATGTCGGCCACGTTCCAGGCCTGGAACATGTTGCCGCCGGTAAAGGCACCGATGACCAGCGCGATGCAGAACACCACGCCGATGAACTTGCCGACACCGGCCAGCTTGGGGCTGATCTCGGCCATGGCCTTGCGTGCAACCCACATTGGACCGCCATGCGGCTCGCCTTCATGTTCCGTATTGCGATAGAGCATCGACAGGGTGACCTCGATGCTCTTCATGGCCATGCCGAAGAAGCCGACGACCCACATCCAGAACACCGCGCCCGGGCCGCCGATGGAGACGGCCAGTGCCACGCCTCCGATGTTGCCAAGCCCAACCGTTGCCGATATTGCAGCCGATAGCGCCTGGAAATGACTCAGTGCCCCTTTGCCTTCGCTGTGGTCATAGCGGCCGAAGATTAGTGCGAAACCGTGCGTGAGCGCGCGGTACTGCACGAACACGGTCCAGAGCGTGAACAGGGCGCCGGCCCCGAGCACGGTGTAAAGCACCGGGTTGCTGTAGATATAGCCATTCAGGCTGTCGATCAGCTGCAGGAAGCTTTGCACGGCGCGGGATCTCCAGATTGATCAGAACAGGTTGGCGAGCAGGATCCAGGCAATCCCCAGCGGCGCGATGAAGCGCAGCACGAATAACCAGAGTTTGGCCCAGGGCTGGCTGAGGGCGCCTTCGTTGCTGAGGGCGACCAGCGCGCGTGGTCCCCAGAACCAGCCCACGAAAATGGCCGTGAGCAGCCCGCCGGTTGGCAGCAGGATGCTGTTGGCCAGGAAATCAAGTGAATCAAAGATGCCGCGCTCACCAATCACATGCACGCCTGACCATTGGCCAAATGAAAGCGAGGCCGGCACGCCCAATGCAAAGCAGGCCAGCGCCGCAGCACCGACGACCTTGTGACGGGAGTAGCAGTGCTCGTCCACGCAGTAGGACACCAGTGGCTCGAGGATGGAGATGGCCGAGGTCAGTGCGGCGATGGACAGCAGTGCGAAAAACAATACCCCGAAGAACATGCCACCGGGCATTGCTGCAAATACGGCGGGAAGGGTAATGAAGGTCAGTCCTGGACCGGCGCTGGGATTCAGGCCGGCGGCGAATACGGCGGGCATGATCATCAGCCCCGCCAGGATGGCAGCCCCGGAGTCCAGGAGCACCACGACCAGCGCAGCGGAAGGCAGGTTCTCCTCCTTCTTCAGGTAGGAGCCATACGTCAGCATGGCGCCCATGCCGATCGACAATGAGAAAAAGGCTTGTGCAATTGCATCCCTGAAGGTGCTGGCAGTGACCTTGCTGAAATCCGGTATCAGGAAGAAGGCCAGGCCCTCTTTGGCGCCAGGCAAGGTGATTGACCGGATCAGCAGCACGATTAAGAGGATGAACAGTGCCGGCATCAGTATCTTGTTCCAGCGCTCAATGCCCTTGGCAATGCCGCCGATGACGATCAGGGCGGTCAGGAGCATGAAAGCGCCTGCGTAAGCGATCGGTTCCAGCGGCGTGCTGACGAAGTCATTGAAGAACGTGGTCAAGGTGCCCGCGTCGTTGGTATTGAGCAAACCGCCCGCCATGAACACCATGTAGGCGAGGGTCCAGCCGGCGACAACGATGTAAAAGGAGAGAATGACGAAACCGGTTAGTACTCCGAGGTAGCCGACACCGGGCCAGGCCCCGCCACCGAGGGTTCGAAAGGCACCCACTGGATTGCGTTGCGCAGTACGTCCTAGCACCATCTCGGCCATGATCAGGCTGAGGCCGAAGCCAACGATGATGGCCAGGTAAATCAGCAGGAAAGCGCCGCCGCCATTGCTGCCGGTCATGTAAGGAAAGCGCCAGATATTGCCAAGGCCAATGGCAGAGCCTGCGGCGGCCATGATGAAGCCGAAACGACTCCCCCAGTTTTCACGCAAGATCATTCCTCTTCTCCCACCGGCAAATGTGCGCTGTATCCGCGCGCTTTATTTGTTTGCGTCACTATAACGCGAAGGGCCGGCATGGTCGCCCATGTCGGCCCTTTCACTTTACGTGCGTCTTATTTTTCCAGAATGGCGACGACGCCTTGGCCGCCTGCGGCGCAAACTGAAATCAGTCCGCGACCCGAGCCTTTCTGGTTCAGTAGCTTGGCCAGCACCGGCAGGATGCGACCGCCGGTGGCAGCGAACGGGTGGCCCACGGCAAGGCTGCTGCCCTTGACGTTGAGCTTGTTGCGGTCAATCGAGCCCAGTGCCTTGTCCAGTCCCAGGCGCTCCTTGCAGAACTGCTCGGACTCCCAAGCCTTGAGCGTGCACAGGACCTGGCCGGCAAAGGCCTCGTGGATTTCGTAGAAATCGAAATCCTGCAGCGTAAGGCCATTGCGCGCCAGCAGGCGTGGCACGGCGTAAGCAGGGGCCATCAGCAGGCCTTCTTTCTTGCCGACAAAGTCCACGGCCGAGGTCTCGCCATCGACCAGATAGGCCATGACCGGCAGGTTGTGCTGCTTGGCCCAGTCTTCCGAGGCCATGAGTACGGCCGAGGCACCATCGGTCAGGGGCGTGGAATTGCCGGCGGTCAGCGTGCCCTGGCCACTCTTGCGGTCAAAGGCGGGTTTCAGGGTTGCCAGTTTCTCGAGGGTGGTATCGGCACGCAGGTTGTTGTCGCGCTCAACGCCGTTGAAGGGAACGATCAGGTCGTTGAAGAAGCCTTCCTCATAGGCCTTGGCGGCCTTGGTGTGGCTCTCATAGGCCAGCTGGTCCTGGGCTTCGCGCGTGACCTTCCATTCCTTGACCATCAGCTCGCAGCTTTCGCCCATGGACAGGCCAGTGCGGGGCTCGGCAACGCCCGGGGTCAGGGGAACCAGGTGCTTGGGACGGAACTTGAGCAGCGCCTTGATGCGATCACCCGTGGTACGCGCACGGTTGGCCTGCAGCAGGATTTTACGCAGACCTTCGCTCACACCGATCGGGGCGTCGGAGGTGGTATCCACGCCGCCGGCAATGCCGGAGTCAATCTGGCCGACGGCGATCTTGTTGGCGATCAGCAAGGCGGCTTCCAGCCCGGTACCGCAGGCCATCTGCACGTCGCAGGCGGCGGTTTCCGGCGCCAGTCCCGAGGACAGCACGGATTCGCGGGTCAGGTTGAAGTCACGTGAATGCTTGAGTACGGCACCGGCCGCGACCTGGCCCAGCCGTTCGCCCTGCAGGCGGTTCTGCTTGACCACACCAGAGAGGGCTGCAGTCAGCATGTCCTTGTTGCTCTGGGTGGCATAGGCGGTGTTGGAACGGCAGAAGGGGATGCGCGAACCGCCGAGGATGGCGACCTTGCGCACGCTGGACTGTCTCATTGGGTAAAGCTCCTGGATGGTGATAACAGGGACGGCTGGTGCCGTCCGGGATTCAATAACTCGGCTAAAAGTAAGCCCCGACATCGCGATTGGCAAATCCGGGCCTTGACTCCGGCCAAACCGCCCCTATTATTAGCACTCATCGGAGTTGAGTGCTAATAACGCTTCAGTCCCCAGATTGCCGCGTTATTAATCGCTCTGAATGAAAAGATAAATTATTTCAAGGAGTTATAGTCCATGAAGATTCGCCCACTGCATGATCGTGTGATCGTGAAGCGCCTCGAAGCCGAAACCAAGTCGGCTGGTGGCATCGTAATCCCTGACACTGCCACCGAAAAGCCCATCAAGGGTGAAGTGGTTGCGGTTGGCAACGGCAAGATCCTGGAAGACGGCAAGGTCCGTGCGCTGGACCTCAAGGTCGGCGACAAGGTGCTGTTCGGCAAGTACTCGGGCACCGAGGTCAAGGTCGACGGTCAGGAACTGGTCGTCATGAAAGAAGACGACATCATGGCGGTCCTGGGCTGATCCGCCCAGCCACCGTAATCCATCCCGAATTCAGATTAGTCATTTAGAGAGGAATAATCATGGCTGCCAAAGACGTACGATTTGGTGATGATGCCCGCCAGCGCTTGCTGCACGGCGTCAACACCCTGGCCAATGCGGTCAAGGTCACGCTCGGTCCCAAGGGCCGCAACGTGGTGCTGGAAAAGAGCTTCGGTGCCCCCACCGTGACCAAGGACGGCGTGTCCGTGGCCAAGGAAATCGAGCTGAAAGACAGGCTTGAGAACATGGGAGCGCAGATGGTGAAGGAAGTCGCGAGCAAGACTTCCGACGTGGCCGGTGACGGCACAACCACCGCCACCGTACTGGCGCAGGCGATCCTGCGCGAGGGCATGAAGGCAGTTGCCGCCGGCATGAACCCGATGGACCTGAAGCGCGGCATCGACAAGGCAGTGATCGCCGCCGTCGAGGACCTGAAGAAGCAGTCCAAGCCCTGTGATGACAACAAGGCCATTGCCCAGGTCGGCACCATTTCCGCCAACTCCGACGAT
>JBFKCG010000115.1:0-7114 GCA_041620675.1 Nevskiales bacterium | reverse complement strand
TATTCCTGGGTTCCAGCGCACCGGCCAACATCATGCTGCTGGTGGATGACTCCGGCAGTATGGACTGGGGCACGGTCACGCCCGAGGATGGCGGCTTGATGACGGTCAACGGTTGCCGGCTGGCCTACACTCACCCCACGCCGCAGAACGACAATTACCGTGACCCGAGTGATGACAGCACCACCGCCACCGGTGGCGATCGGATCATGTACGACTATGACAGTTATTTCCCGGTGCCACCGGAGGAAGCGCGCCCGGGGCTGGGTTTCTGGCGGGCCCGGAACAAGGATTACAACGCGCTGTACTATGACCCCGCCGTGACTTACCGGCCCTGGAAGGGCAACGATAACCTCGGCATCGCCTTCGGCAACGCATCGCCCACCGCCGCCCGCATCGACCCGTATACGCCGACGCTACCCGGTGCCTTCAATCCGGGCGGCAGCACCTTCAACCTCACGGTCAACACGGTGTATCACTCGCACGACGGCTTTGGCTGCCAGCGCCCGGATGGCGACCTGAATGCGGCCGAGGTGTCTTACTACCCCGCACGCTACTGGCGCTGGTCGGACAGCAACGGCAATGGCCTGGTTGATATTGCCGATGGCAAGGTGCTGGTGGAGATCCGAGCCACCACGCCGACCTATTCGGGCGATGGTCGTACGGCCCGCTCGGATTGCGCCGGGGCTGCTAGCGGTGTCTGCACCTATGCCGAAGAGATCCAGAATTTTGCCAACTGGTTCCAGTATTACCGCCGGCGTGAACTCACCGCCAAGGCGGCTTTTGGCACCGTCGTCAACGACGTGCCCGGCGCCCGCATGGGACTTGCCACCCTGCATAACAACAACAATGCCAATATCGCGATCCGCTCGCTCAATATCGGCGGCAACCGCAACACGCTGCTGGGCCAAATCTACAGCATCAATTCAGACAGAGGCACGCCACTGCTGGACGCGGTCAACAACTGCGGCCTGTACCTGAACTGTGGCGGCACCAGCAACAGTACAAGCCCTGGCTCGAGCTTCAACGACAATCGCAATCCCTACGGATTTCGCCACGATGGCACGCGTGATGATATTGATAATGATGGCACCTCAGACACCCTGGCCGCTGGTTGCCCCGCGCTGTCGGCCAGCAAGGGCGGCGCCTGCCAGCAGAATTACCTGATCGCGATGACCGACGGTTACTACAACACCAGCAATCCCAACGTGGGGGAATACGACAGCGACGGCAACAGCCCGGATTCCGCTGGCAACACGATCTACGACGGCGGCGCCTATGCCAGCAGCGTCTCCAATACGCTGGCTGACATCACCATGCGGTTTTATGAGCGTGATATCCAGCCCAACCTGGCCGACAACGTGCCGGCAAACCCTGGCATTGATATGGCCAACCACCAGCACATGGTGTCATTCATGGTGGCCTTCGGCCTGGATGGCACGATCACGCCCAACACGCCGGGTACCGATGCCACGGGCATGCCGGCGAACCCGGCCACGCCCTTCAACTGGCCGAACCCCGGCAACCTGGGCGACAACAACCCGGAAAAACTCGATGACCTCCGGCACGCGGCCTACAACGGGCGTGGCCTGTACCTGAGTGCAAAACGTCCGCAGGAACTGATTGCCTCTCTGCTTGCGGTGGTGGAAAACATCGCGGCCCGTGTCAGCTCGGCCTCATCGGTGGCGCTGAACTCCGGCTCGCTGAACACCGGCACGCGAATCTTCCAGGCGCGCTTTGACAGCGCGGACTGGACCGGTGAGCTACGGGCCTTCCCGGTGTCCAGCGGTATTGCCGGGGCTGGCAATGGCTGCACCGTCGAGCGCCTGGGCGAGCTGTGCCCACAATCGTGGAATGCGGGCACTGTACTGAACGGGCAGAACTGGGACACCGGTCGCAAAATCATCAGTCGCAATTCCAGCACCAAGACCGGCATCGCCTTTCGCTGGAGCGCCCTGCATAGCTCGCAGCAGGCCAAGTTGTGCGATAACCCGGATACCAACTTGATCGTCGAGCCTTGCATTGGTGCCGACCTGACCAAGGGCCAGGCCCGGCTTGAATACCTGCGCGGCAGCCGCGCCAACGAGGAGCCAGCGGGTCACCGTTTCCGCAAGCGCCAGCGCGTGCTCGGGGACCTCGTCAACTCCGACCCCTTCTACGTTGGGCCGCCGAGCGCCCCTTACGAGCTGCTGCCCAGCATTGGCGCGGCCTATAACAGTTTCCGCAACACCTACAAGAATCGCACACCGCTGGTTTTCGTCGGCGCCAATGACGGCATGCTGCATGCGTTCAACGCGGACACGGGCGCGGAAGTCATGGCCTATGTGCCTTCCGAGGATTATGTGTTCGACAAGCTCGGCCTGTTGAGCTCGCAATTCTATGCGGCCAAGCATAAGTTCTTCGTGGACGGCTCGCCCACGGCAGGTGACGCCTACTTCGACGTGGACGGCGACGGCACGGCCAAGACCAATGCCTGGCGCAGCGTGCTGGTGGGCTCGCTGCGGGCCGGCGGGCAGGGCATCTTTGCGCTGGATATCACCGACCCGTCGCAATTCAGCGAGGCCAATGCCGCTTCGACCGTGCTATGGGAATTCAGCCACAAGGATGACAAGGACCTGGGCTTTACCTACAGCCGCCCCAGTATCGTGCAGATGCAGAATGGCAAATGGGCGGTCGTGATCGGCAATGGCTACAACAATTCCTGCTTCAATATCGCCTCGATCTGCTCGCTGGAAACGGCCAGCACCTATGCGAGCACCACCGGCAAGGCCTACCTGTTCATCATTTACCTGGATGGGCCCGGCAGCAATGGTGTCTGGGACCTGGGCACGGAATACGTGAAGCTCGAGGTCAATGCGGGCACGACACTCAAGCCAAACGGCCTTGCCACGCCGTCAGCGGTCGATGTCAACGGCGACTTCCGGGTTGACTATATTTATGCCGGCGACCTTGAAGGCAATATGTGGCGCTTCAATGTCAACAGCCCGACTCAGGGCGCCTGGGCGGTGGGCAAGGGCGGCAACCCGATCTTCCGCGCCTGCTCGGGCAGCCCCTGCAGCAACGCCAATCGCCAGCCGATCACCGGCAAGCCGGATATCGGGCCACATCCCGGCGGGCCGCCGGTGGATGGCAGCGGCATGCTGACGGGCAATGGCTTGCTGGTGTACTTCGGCACCGGACGGTATATCGCGGTGACCGACCGCAACCCGGGTGATATCCAGAACCAGGTGGATGCCTCCAACACCAGCGCGGAACGCGCCATCGCCAGCAGCCAGACGCAGTCCTTCTATGCGGTGTGGGACACGCTCGACAATGCGACGACGGTGCATGAGCGCTCCAGCCTCACGCAGCAGAGCATCACCCAGGAGATCAACAACGACGGCGGTGCCTGCACGATCGAGCGCCCCGATTGCTACCGCCTGACCAGCAACAACCGCGTGTACATCGATACGCTGCCCTTGTTCGACGAGAACGGCAACGGCAACACCAATGAGGGCAATGACCGGCCTGCCGGTACGCGGGGCTGGTACATGAACCTGATCAACACCGAGGGTGGCAACACCAATAACCAGGGCGAACGCCAGGTCAGCGACCCGGTCCTGCGCATGGGACGGCTCATGTTCACGACCTTGCTGCCCAATCCTAACCAGTGCGAGTTCGGGGGTGGTGGCTGGCTCATGGAGCTGGACCCTTACACCGGCGCACGCATGGCCTTGCCACCCTTCGATGTGAATAATGACGGCGTCGTTGATGCCAATGATGAAATCAAGATCAGGGCCAACAATGGGGATGTCATCGCAACGGTGATACCGGGCGGTGTCCGCTCCAAGGTTGGCATCGTCCCGCGGCCCACCATCCTGGATGTGCCGGATGGTGGCACCGATATCAAGTTCATGGGCGGATCGCTGGGCAGCATCCAGGGCGTGCTCAACAAGAAGGGTGGCAAGTCAGGTCGCCTGACCTGGCGCCAAATCCGTTAGATGCCAGCGGAGCGACAAAGGAGAACAAGCGCAGATGAATGCAATGCAGCGAAGCCGGGGTTTCACGCTGATCGAGTTGATGGTCGTGGCAATCGTCATCGGCATCCTGGGCGCGGTGGCCTTTCCCAACTACGTGAGCTACCTCGTCAACTCGCGCCGCGCGGTCGCGCAAGGGGACCTGCTCAGCGCAGCCAGCGCCATGGAGCGTCATTTCACGGCCACCGGGGCCTACACCGGCGCGGCCGCGGGCACGACCTTCCCGACCAACTCGCCCTCCGATGGTGGCACCGCCCATTACACCCTGAGTTTTCCGGTGGCCGTGACGGCAACCACATTCACGATCCGGGCGACGCCGGTTGCTGGCAGCCGGCAGGCCAGGGACGGTTTCCTGCAGATCAATCACCAGGGCATCAAGTCCTGGGACCAAAATGCCAATGGAGCCATTGATGCGGGTGAAAACACCTGGAAAAAATAAGCCGTGCTTGGCCGTGCCGGAATCCGCGCTCGAGGAATCTGCAGTGGCCGATGGCAGCCGGGCTGCTGAGCATTCACGGGTGAGGCAATTTCGCAAACCTCTCGGACAAGCGTTGTTTTTCAGGCGACGAGCGTGGTGACAAATCCATGAAAATCACATTGCCGATGAAGCGGTTGGTGTAGCATTTAAGTCAGGAAAGTCTTACGTCACAGTGAAGTAGTTAAAGTCCCGAACAGGGGCTGGCGAGACGAAGGCCGCGAGCTGTCCAAGGAAGGCACAGGCTACCCACAGTAGCCACAGCACGACCTCCGCCCAACACATGATTCGCAACTCTCCCACAGGGAATGGAGGGCGAGCGAAAAGATTTGTGTCAGGGGAAGTGGATGAACAAGACAAGCCGGGGATTTACCCTCATCGAGTTGATGGTCGTGATCGTGGCCATCGGGATTTTGGGCGCGATCGCCTATCCCTCGTATCAGGACTCCGTGCGCAAAAGTAACCGCGGCGCCGCCCAGGCTTTCATGATGGACGTTGCCCAGCGCGAGCAGGCGATGTTGCTGGACCGGCGCAGTTACGTGGCCGTGGCCAACAACGCGGCGTTCCAAGGCACGCTGGGATTGCCGGTGCCCGCCGAGGTTTCCAGTCGTTACGATGTCAGGGTTGACCTCACCGGTCCGCCTCCTGGCTTTACTATTACCGCGGTTGCCAAAGGTAGCCAGCTCAAGGACAAGAACCTTGTCTTGATGAGCAATGGCACCAAGACCCGAGACGGGGATCCACTCAAGTGGTAACGACCCCGACACTGCCCGTACACGCGCGAAAGCGCCGCGACGCCGGCTTCAACCTGGTGGAGCTGGGCGTAGTGCTCATGGTGGTTGGTGTTTTGGCTGCGATCGCCGTTCCCAATTTCGATGGCGTGATGGCAAACGCGCGCGTCAAGAGCGCCGCCTCGGATTTGCATGTGGCCTTGCTGAGGGCTCGCAGCGAGGCGGTCAAGCTGGATGCCTCGGTGCGGGTGAGGAAACTGGCAGGAGGGGGCTGGGAAAGGGGATGGGAAGTGGTGGACGCAGCCAATAACGTGCTGGAGAGCCGAGGGGCGACCCCCCGCGTCACCATTACCACGACGGCACCAGACACCATCACCTACCGTCGCTCGGGGCGGGTGGATGCCAACCTCACCCCCAGCTTCACTTTTTCGGCGGCAAAAAGCACGGATTGCCGCCAGGTCGCCGTTGGCGTGGGCGGCATGCCGGTGGTGAGCAAGGTGAATTGCCCATGACCAGAATCATTGCACATGCACCAACGCACGGGACGGGCTGGAGAAGCGCGCGCGGCTTTACGCTGCTGGAAGTGCTGGTCACGGTGGTGATTCTGGCATTCGGCCTGCTCGGCCTGGCCAGCTTGCAGACGCGGGTGCACGTCGTGGAGATGGAGTCCTACCAGCGGGCACAGGCCGTGCTTTTGCTTGAGGATATGTCCAATCGCATCCGCTCCAATCGTGCCAACGCGGCCAGTTACGTCACCGGCAATGACGCCCCGCTGGGCGAAGGCGAGACCGCCGCCTGCGCGGTGTCACCGCCCACCCCGGTGTCGACGGATCAATGCCAGTGGAGTACCGCGTTGAAGGGGGCAGCGGAACGACAGGACTTGAACAGCGACGGTGATTTTGATGATCCGGGTGAGAGCCAGGGCGCGATGGTGGGTGCACGCGGTTGCATCGAGCAGTTGCAGGCACCGGCCGGGTCTCCGACCTGCCGGCCCGGCATCTACCGCGTTACCGTCGTTTGGCAGGGCATGAACCCAACGGTCGCGCCGAGTTTGCTCTGTGGCCAGAGCCTGAACGCCTATGGCGGCGACACTCTGCGTCGCGCCATTTCCGCACGCGTCACCATCGGCCAGCCGGGATGCGTATGAAACACTTCTACATGAAAAGCCCGGGCTTAGGACTAGCCACGCGCAGAATGCAGGGATTCACGCTGGTCGAGCTGATGGTTGCGGTTGGCATCTCGCTGATCGTCATCGTGGCGATGATGGCCATCTTTGTGCAGAGCAATCGGGCGCGGAACGAGATACAGCTATCCAACGAGCAGATCGAGAACGGCCGCTATGCGCTGGTGACCCTCAGTGACGACCTGCAGCTGGCGGGCTATCTCTCGCATTTCAACGTTTCAGATTCCGGCTTGCCGCTGCCGTCGAATAAACCGAACCCCTGCACGACCAGCCTTCCCGCGCTGCGCAGCGGCATGGTCCTGCATGTACAGGGATACAACAATAGCGCGTCGCTGAGCTGCATCAGCGACCAAAAGTCCAATACCGACGTCCTCGTGGTCCGGAGGGTCAGTACCTGTGTGCGCGGCTCGGCGGATTGCCCAGATGTTCCAGGCGCGGTGTATTTCCAGGCCTCGACCTGTGCACCGGCGAGCGGCGGCACGGAGCTCTCATCGCTGGATCCAAACGAGTGGTATCGGATGGATACCAACACGGCTAACCTGGACCGGCGGCGCAGGGCCCCCGGTGGCTGCGCCAATTTCGCGCCCATCCGACAATATTTCACGCGCATTTATTACGTCGCCAATAATTTCCAGGCAGGCGATGGCATCCCCACGCTGATGCGGGTTGACCTGGGGGTGAGCGGCGGATCCGCGGCCTTCGGCAACCCCAT
>JBFKCG010000114.1:0-7158 GCA_041620675.1 Nevskiales bacterium | reverse complement strand
GGAGGATTTTCGACAAGGTTTGCACTCGATATTCCGCAGTCATCTGCTGGTTCTTTTGCTGACTACGACGGCCATCTCTGGGCTGGAGATATTGGCAATCTGGTGCCTGTTGGCTGCATCCGGTGTTGAGCTGACAATCAGCCAGATGGCGCTGGTCATGGGCTGCATTAGCCTGAGTACGCTGATACCCAACGCTCCTGGCTTCATTGGCACCTTTCAATTTGCCTTTTATGTAAGCCTGAACATGGTGCAACACGATGGTGCAAATGGCGTGCTTGCTGCCACCTTCGCCCAAGTTTTCCTGTTTCTTCCTGTTACGATCATTGGCGTAACGCTATTGCTGAAATCTGGCATTAAGATCAGATGATAGTTTCCACCTGGCAAATAACACATAACCTTCCATGACTGATATTGAATCAGCCGCATCCAACTACCCTGGCAAGGAACTGGAAGCGATGTCGTTCGCCGTGAACTACCATCGCTGGATTCTGGATTGCTTCGCACCATACCTGAGGGGCAATGTGGCAGAAGTTGGCGCTGGGATCGGGAGTGTTTCAAGCCTTTTGCTTGAAAGGCCACATGATTCATTCATTGCCTTCGAACCATCGCGCAACATGTTTCCGTATCTGGGGCAGTCACTTGAGGGCGTGCCAAACGCGCGTGCGATAAATGATTTCTTCAACCCGGCCCTGGTCCCCCAAGGGCTTGATTCCATCGTTTACATCAATGTGCTTGAACACATTGAGGATGATGCGGCTGAAATAAAGCGGGCATATGCATCATTGCGGCCACAGGGGCACTTGCTGGTTTTTGTCCCGGCAATGCCGTTTTTATATAGCAAGTTCGACAGGGATATAGGCCATTACCGCCGTTATACGAAAGCCGGCCTGAATAATCTTGTCAACGTGGCGGGTTTTGATATTGAGAAGCTGCATTATTTCGATGTGGCGGGCATCTTGCCTTGGTATGTGAGCTTCGTTCTCATGAAAGGTTCGCCCAGGAGTGCGCAAGTGGCCCTATACGACAGGTGGGTAGTGCCCATCATGCGCAGGCTTGAGACTTTACTGTCTCCACCCATCGGCAAAAACCTGCTGCTCGTGGCACGCAAGCCTTGAGCATTAAAGGCTGCCGCTGTCTTATAACAGGTATGGGATGACCGCTTTTCTTTCTTTTGGGTAATTCGCGAACTTCTCGTGGTACCAGCGATGGTTGGTCAAGGCGCGCGGTAGCAGGTTCGCCAGCGTCCACAGCACGAATACCGCGCCTGCCAGCGACCAGGTGGCGATTGCCCAACCGATCCACACCAGGAACTCTCCGAAGTAATTGGGACAGCTGATCTTCTCGTATAGCCAGCCCCGCGGGATCTTGTAGCCGGTCTCGCCCGGCTTGCGTAGCGCGGCGAGCATGGCGTCGGCCTTCCGGTTGATGTGGTATCCGCCAATAAAGATGATGAAGCCAATGATGAAGCGTGGGTCGGATAGCCAGCTGGTGTCATAACGCCCCTCAATCAGCGTCCAGGACAGGATCGAAGCGTTGAGATAGGTAATGCCGAGGTTGGTGGTGAAGGCAAGCACCGGGACCAGGAGTGGCGTGGTATCGCCGGGTCTGATCTTGCGAATGAAGGGGTAGATAAAGCTGCGTTGGAAATAATGCGCCTGCCACATGAGGAACAGCAGGGCCGGCACCAGTTGCATGGCATCGGTCCCGGAGAAATAGATGATGGCGAAGCCCAGCGTGGAAGGGGTTTCCATGATGACCCAGGCCCAGCGTGTCGGCACGCCCGGCCCCCACCACCAGGCGCGATCCGCGGAATCATGACGGCCATAGGATGCCTTGGTGAACTGCAGCGATACAAAAACTATGATGGACGAGACAAAAAACACAATCAGCAGCGCCTCATGCCATTGCATCGGCGTGGCCGGTGTCCATGAATCAAACCAGTGTTCAAGTGGCAACATCATTAATCTCGCTCAACTACATGCATCGCGTGCCGGGATTGCGTAATCGTTGGCGTGGTCGCCATGACTTAGCCATGCGAATCGGTGGACAGGAAACGCACGCCGGTCAGTTGTTCCGACAGTGACCACAAATCCCTCGCCAGCTGCGGGTCCTGCGCCTGCCGGCTGGGTTTTACGCGTTTGGGATAACCGCTGAATTCAATGAAGCCGTCAGGACCGATGTAGTCTCCACCCCGCAGGCCTGGTGCCGTGGCCGCGTGAAGCGACGGCAGCGCACCCCGCTCAGCGGGTTGCGCAAGCATGGCGTTGCCCATGCGCGCCATCAGGTTCCAGACGCTGCGACGGAGGCCCTCGCCACCCTGTCCGCCGCCATACACGATGTTGGTGGCGGCATAACCCGGGTGCGCAGCAACGCTGATGGCCTGGGCACCGGCCTTGCGCAGGCGGCGATCCAGTTCAAGTGCAAACACCAAGTTGGCAAGCTTGGAGCGCGCATACGCCGCGCGTTTGGAATAACGCGTCCGTTCCCAGTTGAGATCATCCAGTCCCAGCTTGCCCACGCGCTCGGACAGGCTGGTGACGGTGACGATGCGCGCGCCGGGCGTATTCTGCGTCAACTCAAGCAGCTGCCCGGTCAACGCGAAATGACCGAGGTAGTTGGTGCCAATCAGCATCTCGAAGCCGTCCTTGGTCTTCGTATAGGGCAGGGTCATGATGCCAGCGTTGTTGACCTGGATGTCCAGGCGCGAGTGCCTTGATTTCAACATCTCGGCGGCCTTGCGCACGGAGGTTTGGTCGGAGAGGTCGCCGGGCAGGAATTCCAGCTTGGCGCTCGGTACCACTGCACCGATGGCGGCCATGGCCGCCTTGGCCTTGCCCGCGTCACGACAACCCAGGATAACCAGCGCCCCCCGTGCAGCAAGGCCGGTGGCCGTCGCATAACCCAAGCCGCTATTCGCGCCGGTGACAAGCGCTACCTTGCCGGTCAGGTCCGGGATGTCCTTCTCGGTCCAGTGGGCCATGGCTCCCCCTAGGCATTTGTTATGGGGCCAGCTTGGGTGGATTTCGCTCCCAGATCAAGCGTTGCGGTGTGCTGGTCAATCAGGGATGCGCAGGATCGTTAGGTACGCTGGTAAAGCGTCACCACGCAGGCACCACCCAGCCCAAGATTGTGCTGCAACGCAGTTCTTGCGCCTTCGACCTGCCGCGCCTCTGCAGTACCGCGCAGCTGGTGTGTCAGCTCGTAGCATTGCGCCAGGCCGGTCGCGCCCAGCGGATGACCCTTGGAGAGCAGCCCCCCCGACGGATTCGTCACGACCTTGCCGCCATAGGTGTTATCCCCATCCGCGATGAACTTGGCGGCTTGGCCCTCGCCACATAATCCGAGCGCCTCATAGGTGATCAGCTCGTTGTGCGCGAAGCAGTCATGCAGCTCGACCACGTCCAGCTCATCCGGGCCAATCCCGGCCTGCTCATAGACCTGCTTTGCTGCGGCGCGTGCCATGTCATAGCCGACCAGCCGCATCATGTCCCTCGCCTCGAAGGTGCTGGGAGTGTCGGTGGTCATCGCCTGTGCCGTGATTGCCACGTCGCTGCGCAGTCCGTGCTGCTTCGCGAAGCGCTCGGAGACAAGGATGGCTGCCGCAGCGCCACAGGTGGGTGGGCAGGCCATCAGCTTGGTCATGACCTCGGGCCAGACCACAGTGGATTGCAAGACCTCTTCGGCAGTCACCTCCTGCCGGAATAGCGCGAGCGGGTTGTTCTTGGCATGGCGGCTGGCCTTGGCGCGAATCTGTGCGAGGTCAGCCAGGGTTGTGCCGTACTTCTGCATGTGGCTCAGGCCGGCACCACCAAAGTAGCGCAGCGCAAGCGGCAGTTCGGTGTTGTCCACCAGGTTCGCGCAGGCCTCATCGAAATCAACGAAGGGGGTGGGACGATCGGCAAAGTGCATGCCCAGCGCGCCACGCTGCATCTGCTCAAAGCCCAGTGCCAGCACGCAATCCGCCACGCCATGTTCGATGGCTTGCCGTGCCAGGAACAGCGCGGTCGAGCCGGTCGAGCAGTTGTTGTTGACGTTGACGATGGGTATCCCGCTCATCCCCACCTGGTACAGCGCCTTCTGCCCGCAGGTGGAGTCGCCATAGACATAGCCGACATAGGCCTGTTGCACGTCCTGGTAGGAAAGACCGGCGTCCTCGAGCACCTGCCGGGTCGCGTTGGCGCCCATCACGTCATAGTTGTCGGACGCACCGGGCTTGGCAAAGGGAATCATGCCGACGCCGGCAACAATGACCTTGTGTCTGGATTGCGTTGTCATCTGCATCTCCCGCGTTAGATCGAAAACCCGCCGCCCACGACCAGGACCTGTCCGGAGATGTAGTTCGACTCCGGTGAGCACAGCAGGTACACGCCATCGGCCGCTTCCTCCGGCGTGCCAGCACGCCCCATCGGGATCATGGCCTTGAAGGCCTCGACATTGCCACGCGGAATGCCGATCGCCACTTCGCGGCCTTCCACCTGGATGGTTTTCTTTTCATCCACGGCTTGGGTCATGCGGGTCTCGATGAAGCCGAAGGCCACGGCGTTCACATTGATCTTCATCCGCCCCCATTCCTTGGACAGCGCCTTGCTCAGGCCAATGACGGCAGCCTTCATCGCGGAGTAGTTGGCCTGGCCGACGTTGCCGCCCATGCCGGCCACCGACGAGATGTTGACCACCTTGCGATAGACATCACGCCCTTCCTCGGCTTCCTGCTTGGTCACGGCGCGGAAATGATGCGAGGCCGCACGCAGGATCTTGAAGGGGGCCTTCACGTGGACTTCATACATGGCATCGAACTGGTCGTCCGACATCTTGTGAATCATGCCGTCGTGGGTATAGCCGGCGTTGTTGACGATGATATGCAGGTCTCCAAACTTCTCGAGCGTGGCGGCAATCAGCTTGTCGGCAAAGTCCGGCGCGGTCACGCTGCCGGGAAAGGCCAGCGCCTTGCCACCCTTGGCTTCGATGGCGGCGACCACTTCCTTTGCCGGTTCGGCGTCAAGGTCATTCACCACCACGCTGGCGCCTTCCGAGGCGAACTTCAGGCACAGCGCCCGGCCAATGCCGCGCCCGCCACCGGTTACTACCGCCACACGTCCTTTCAGCTTGCTCATCGTCGTTCTCCTGGTTCGATCAGTATTGGTTGCTTGCAATGAATGATTGTCTACATGCGCTTGGCGACTTCTTCGAGCATGACCTCGGTGGCGCCGCCGCCAATCGCCTCCACGCGCACATCGCGCGCCATCCGTTCAATCGCTGTTTCGCGAATATAACCAGAGCCGCCATGGAACTGCTGGCAGTCATAGAGCACGCGGTTGACGAGGTCGCCGCACAAGGCCTTGACCATGGACACTTCCTTGACGCAGGCCTGTTTCTGCGTATCCAGCCAGGCGGTGTGATAAAGCAGCTGGCGCGCGGCCGCGACCTGGGTCTGGCGCTCGGCGAGCCGTTGGCGAATGACCTGCTTGTCCCACAGCACGCCGCCGAAGGCCTTGCGCTCGCGCACGTAGCGCAGGGTGATGTCGATGGCCTGCTGTGCCTCGCCAATCGCCTGCGCACTCACGGCCAGGCGCTCGTTCTGGAAGTTCAGCATGATGGAATAGAACCCGCGGCCGACTTCACCCAGGATATTGGTGGCCGGCACCCGGCAATTGTTGAATATCAGCTCCGCGGTATCGGAGCATAGCCAGCCGGATTTGTGCAGGGCGCGGCCCACACTGAAGCCAGGTGTGCCTTTCTCGACCATGAAGATGGTCACGCCACGCGAGCCCTTGGCCTCGGGATCAGTCTTGGCGGCGACGAAATACAGGTCGGCATGCACGCCATTGGTGATGAACATCTTGCTGCCATTCAAGACCCAGTCATCACCATCTTTCACTGCCCGTGTCTTCATGCCGGCGACGTCCGAGCCGGCGTCGGACTCGGTGATCGCCACCGCCGTGACCAGTTCACCGGTGACGATGCGGGGCATGTAGCGGTCTTTTTGTTCCTCGGTGCCGGCATTGGCCAGGTGCGGCGAGGCCATGTCGGTATGCACCAACACGGTAATGGTGACGCCGCCATAGGTCGAGCGTGACAGTTCCTCCGCCAATACCACCGTCGCCAGGGTATCCATCTCAGAGCCACCGTACTTCTGCTCGTAGCGCACACCCAGCAAGCCGAGTGCGCCCAGCTTGGTCAGTACGCTGCGCGGGGTCATGCCCTGTGCTTCCCAGGCATCACCGTGTGGCCGGATCTCCTTGTCCACGAAGCGCCGCACCTGTTCACGCAGCATCTCGTGTTGTTCGGTCAGGTAGATATTCTTGTCGTTCATCATGAATCCTGTTGGGCATCAGCGGGTTCGATCGTGACCAGGCAGTCGCCACTATTGACGGCATCGCCGCCCTTGAAATGAACCTGGCTAACAAGGCCGGCCACCGGCGCACACAGGTGCTGCAACATCTTCATGGCTTCCAGCACGATCACGGGTTGCCCGGCCTCGACCGCCTGGCCCGCCGTGGTCAGCACTTCCGAGACCAGGCCAGGTGTCGGCGCGAAGACGGCATTGCGGTTGTCACTGGCACGACTGTTGTCTTGCAGCAGCACGGCTTCCGGGCTGAGCACGGCCAGGCATGGCGTGCCGGGGGCTTCATGCAGGAAAGCGTGATCGCCTTGCACAGTGACGGCGACGCGCGTGCGCAGGCCCTCGCGCCGATAGGCCAGCGCCTGACCTGACAACTCGGCCTGGTCCACTTCGAGGATGACCTGCTTATCGCGCTGGATGACATAACGGCCGGCACGGCCCAGCACTTGCAGGCGACAGGTGTCGCCGTCCTGGCTGCGCAGGTAATAGAAGGTGGTGCCCGGCCGCCCGATCCGTTCGCCAATGCGCCAGGCCCCCAGCCTAGACCATGGTGAATCGGAGCGTGGAATCTCCCTGTGCAGGTGCACGGCCAGTGCCGCGTGTGCCCGCTCAAGGTCGGTGAGTGCCGGGATTTGCCAGCCGTCCGGATAAGCCCGCACCAGGCAATCGGTCAGGTGCGTGCCGGCGCGGAAGTGGTCGAGCTTGAGCACATCGCGCAGGAAGCCGATATTGGTGCCGACGCCGCCGATGTGGAATTGCGTCAGCCCGCGCTGCAGGCGGCGGATGGCGGAATCACGATCCATGCCCTTGGCAAT
>JBFKCG010000113.1:0-7196 GCA_041620675.1 Nevskiales bacterium | reverse complement strand
GAGCAGCTCTATAGCGCCGAGCAGGTGTCGGCCGCCTATGACCGCATGGCCAGCGAGATCGAGAGCAAGCTGAAGGGCGCGGACCCGCTGGTGTTGTGCGTAATGATCGGTGGCATGGTCCCGACCGTGGAGATCCTTCGACGCATGCAGTACCCGTATGAAGTGGATTACCTGCATGCCACACGCTATCGCGGCGAGACCAGCGGCAGCGAGATTGTCTGGAAAGTCAGCCCCTCAACGACTTTGGAAGGGCGGACAGTGCTGGTCATTGACGACATCCTCGACGAGGGACATACGCTGGTCGCCATCCAGAATGCAGTTCGCGCGCAAGGGGTAAAGGCACTGTATACGGCGGTGCTGGCAGATAAACAGCACGACCGCCGTAATTCCGAGGCTAAGGCCGACTTTGTTGGCGTGACCATTCCCGATCGCTATGTCTTTGGCGGTGGCATGGACTACAAGAATCACCTGCGCTTTGCGCCTGGTATTTATGCGGTAAAAGGCCTGTGACGAGGGCGGTGACCTTTGCCGTCATTGGCGGCACCGGACTGGATCAGTTGCCGGGGCTAAAGATTACCGAGCGCAAGCCAATCAAGACCCCCTATGGCGAGCCTTCCGGTCCACTCAGCATCGGTGAAATGGAGGGAAGGCAGCTTGCCTTCCTGGCCCGTCACGGGGATGACCACCGCATCCCGCCTCACAAGGTGAATTACCGTGCCAATTTGTGGGCATTGCGTGAGATTGGCGTCAAGCGCGTGATGGCGGTCGCGGCCGTGGGGGGCATCACCCCGGAAATGCGGCCCGCGCGCCTGGTGTTCCCGGACCAGGTCATTGACTACACCTGGGGCCGTGAACATACCTACGCGGATGGCAGTGGTGATCACGTCCAGCATGTGGATTTCAGTCACCCCTATACGCCATCGCTACGGGAGCAATTTATTGCTGCAGCACGCCAGCTCAAGCTGGATGCGGTGGAATCTGGCGTTTACGGTGCGACCCAGGGGCCACGGCTGGAAAGCATCGCCGAGGTCAGGCGCATGGCCCAGGATGGCTGCGACCTGGTTGGCATGACCGGCATGCCAGAGGCAAGCCTGGCCCGCGAGCTGGACCTGGACTACGCCTGCTGTGCGGTCGTGGTGAATTGGGCGGCCGGGCTGGGCTCGGGCGATATCCATGCCGAGATCGAGGCCTGCATCGAACAGGGCATGTCAGGGTTGAAGAAACTGCTTGACAAACTCATCCCGGACTTGACCGTTTAGGCCCTAATTTGTGGATTCGGGGGGTACGGGCAGTCCTGTCCTTATGTTATGATTCCTCGCTTTCACGGGGCGCTTTTTGAGGCCCCGTTCAGCGTTCTAAACCTTACAAAAACATGGGGTTTCCGCATAACCTCGGGGCTGAGTAATGGCTGACGGCGTCGCAAAAGAAATCCTGCAGATCAATCTCGAAGACGAGATGAAACAGTCCTACCTCGATTACGCCATGAGCGTGATCGTGGGACGCGCGCTGCCTGACGTGCGGGACGGCCTCAAGCCGGTTCATCGTCGCGTGCTGTACGCCATGCGGGAGCTGGGCAACGAGTGGAACAAGCCCTACAAGAAATCAGCACGTATCGTCGGTGACGTGATCGGTAAATACCATCCACACGGCGACACCGCGGTATACGACACCATGGTGCGCATGGCGCAGCCGTTCTCGATGCGCTACCTGCTGGTGGACGGCCAGGGTAACTTTGGCTCGGTAGACGGCGATGCCCCAGCGGCCATGCGTTATACCGAAGTGCGCATGTCAAGGCTGGCGCACGAGCTGCTGGCTGACATTGACAAGGAAACCGTCGATTTTGTCGCAAACTACGACGAATCCGAGCACGAGCCTTCGGTGTTGCCTGCCCTGGTTCCCAACCTGCTGGTCAATGGCAGCTCCGGCATCGCAGTCGGCATGGCCACCAACATCCCCACCCACAACCTGGGTGAGGTGATCAATGCCTGCGTGGCGCTGATCGACAACCCTGAACTCGATATCCCGGGGCTGATGGAGCACATCCCGGGGCCGGATTTCCCCACCGCAGGCCTGATCAGCGGAGCGCGCGGCATCCTGCAGGCCTACCACACGGGGCGGGGCCGCATCATCCTGCGTGGTCGCACCCATTTCGAGGAAGTGGGCAACGACAAGCAAGCGATCATCGTCACCGAACTACCGTACCAGGTGAACAAGGCGCGCTTGCTCGAGCGCATGGCTGAGCTGGTTCGCGAGAAGAAAATCGAAGGCATCACCGACCTGCGCGATGAGTCCGACAAGGACGGCATGCGCATGTACATCGAGCTACGCCGTGGCGAGAACGCCGAGGTGGTGTTGAACAACCTCTACCAGCAGACCGCGCTGCAGAATGTGTTCGGCATCAACATGGTTGCGCTTGAGGACGGCCAGCCGAAGCTGATGAACCTCAAGCAGCTGCTGGAGGCCTTCATACGTCACCGTCGTGAGGTGGTGACCCGTCGTACGCGTTTCGAGCTCAAGAAGGCGCGTGCTCGCGCCCATGTACTCGAGGGCCTGTCAGTCGCCCTGGCAAACATCGACGAGATGATCGCGCTGATCAAGGCCTCAGCAGGACCTGCCGAAGCCAAGGCCGGTTTGATGGGCCGCGCATGGTCACCCGGACCGGTCACCGCCATGCTGGAGCGCGCGGGGAGCGATGCTTCCCGGCCTCAGGACTTGGCACCGGAGTACGGCCTCAAGCCGACTGGCTATTTGCTGTCTGAGGAGCAGGCCCAGGCTATCCTCGACTTGCGCCTGCACCGCCTGACTGGGCTGGAGCAGGACAAGATCCACGCCGAATATCAGGAACTGCTGGGTACAATCGCCCGGCTGCTGGAGATTCTCGCCTCGGATACCCGCCTCATGCAGGTCATTCGCGACGAACTGCTTGCGCTCAAGGAACAGTACGGCGACGCCCGTCGCACTGAAATTCTCGATTCACACGAAGATCTGGCGCTAGAAGACCTCATCACTCCCCAGGACGTGGTTGTCACGCTTTCCCATGAGGGCTACATCAAGTGGCAGCCGCTGGATGAATACCGTGCGCAAAGGCGCGGTGGACGGGGTAAGACCGCAGCCACGACAAAAGAAGAGGATTTCATCGAGAAGCTGTGGGTTACGCACACCCATGACACGCTGCTGTGCTTCTCGAGCCTGGGCAAGGTGTACTGGCTGAGGGTTTACCAGCTGCCAGAAGCCAGCCGCGGCTCGCGTGGCAAGCCAATAGTCAATCTGCTGCCGTTAGAGTCGGGCGAGCGCATCAGCGCCGTTTTGCCGATCAAGGAATACGCCGACGGCCAGTACGTGTTCATGGCGACGCGCCTGGGCACCGTCAAGAAAACGGCGCTGCAGAATTTTTCCAACCAGCGGGCCAGTGGCATCATCGCCCTAGACTTACGCCAGGATGACCGCCTTGTCGGTGTGGCATTGACCGACGGTGAACGCGACGTGATGTTGTTTACTGATGCGGGCAAGGTCATCCGCTTCCCGGAAAGCGCCGTGCGTGCCATGGGACGCACGGCTTGTGGCGTGCGTGGCATCCAGCTGCCCGCGGATGCTTCCGTGATCGACCTCGTGATCGTCGGTGATGGCCAGATCCTGACCGTGTCTGAGCGTGGATATGGCAAGCGCTGCGAGATGACAGAGTATCCAGTGCATGGCCGTGGCGGGCAGGGCGTACGTGCGCTCGACATGACCGACAAGACCGGCAAGGTCGTTGCCGCCATCCAGGTACAGAGCGGAGACGAGATCATGATGATCTCCAGTGGCGGCAGCCTTGTGCGCACCACCGTCGATGAGATCTCTGTCATGAGCCGAAACACCCAGGGTGTGGTGCTGAAGCGTGTCGAGGATGGTGATCGCCTGGTTGGTGTGGACCGTATTGCTGCCGAAGATAACGGGGAAGAATAGATGTCACGTATTTACAACTTCAGCGCGGGTCCGGCGGTATTACCGGAACCGGTCCTGACCCAAGCCGCTGCCGAGATGCTTGACTGGCATGGTTCGGGCATGTCCGTGATGGAGATGAGTCACCGCGGCAAGGAGTTCGTCGAGATCGCGGCGGAGGCCGAGAAGGACCTTCGCGAACTGATGAATGTGCCCGCCAATTACAAGGTGCTGTTCTTGCAGGGCGGTGCCACCGGCCAATTCTCAGCCATCCCGATGAACCTGCTACGTGGCAAGCCGGTTGCTGACTACATCGTGACCGGTGACTGGTCGAAGAAGGCAGCGGCTGAGGCCAAGAAATATTGCCAGGTGAATATCGGCGCCAGTGGCGAGTCGCGCAAATTCATGGGCATTCCGCCCCAATCGGAATGGAAGCTGTCCAAAGACGCGGCCTATGTGCATTACACGCCAAACGAGACCATCAGTGGCGTTGAGTTTTCTTGGATCCCGGAGACGGGGGATATCCCTCTGGTTGCCGATCTGTCGTCGACCATCTTGTCGCGACCTATCGATGTGTCGAAGTTCGGGCTGATTTACGCAGGCGCGCAGAAGAATATCGGTCCTTCTGGCATTACCGTCGTGATCGTGCGTGATGACCTGATAGGGCAGGCCATTCCGAGCACGCCTCAGGTCTGGGATTACGCCAAGCAGGCTGAAAACGACTCGATGCTGAATACGCCACCCTGCTATGCCTGGTACATCTGCGGCCTGGTCTTCAAGCAACTGAAGGCGAATGGTGGGCTGGCCAAGATGGCGGAAATCAATCGCCGCAAGGCCGAGAAGCTCTACAGCTACATTGATGGTTCTGGTGGTTTCTACCGTAACCCGGTCGAAAAGGATGCACGCTCGTGGATGAATGTACCGTTTGTGCTCAAGAGTGACAGCCTGGACGAGGCTTTCCTGAAGGAATCCAAGAAAGCCGGTCTGGTCCAGCTCAAGGGCCACCGCTCGGTGGGTGGCATGCGTGCCAGCATCTATAACGCCATGCCAGAAGCGGGTGTCGACGCGCTGATCGCATTCATGCAGGATTTCGCCAGCCGCAACGGCTGATTATTTTTTGTAGCACACGAGCCCCTTAATAGTGGGTACGACTAAAGGAATAGGGTAATGCTGAAGATCCAGACTCTGAACAATATCTCGGTGGTTGGCCTTGAGCGGCTGCCACGGGATCGCTATGAAGTCGCCACCGACATCAAGGAGCCGGATGCAATCCTGGTGCGTTCGGCCGACATGCACAAGATGGACTTGCCCACCAGCGTACGTGCGATTGGCCGCGCTGGTGCCGGTGTGAATAACATTCCTGTAGCCAAGATGAGTGAGCGTGGCATCCCGGTGTTCAATGCCCCTGGTGCAAATGCCAACGCGGTCAAGGAACTGGTCGTCAGCGGCATGCTGATTGCCGCCAGAAACCTGATGGGTGCCTGGGACTTCGCGCGCAACCTGGAAGGCACGGACGAGGAGTTGCACAAGAAAGTCGAGGCGGGCAAGAAGAATTTCGTGGGTTTCGAGCTGCCAGGCAAGACCCTGGGCGTGGTTGGCCTTGGTGCGATTGGCGTGAAGGTTGCCAATGTGGCCCTGGACCTTGGCATGCGTGTGCTGGGCTATGACCCAAGCATCACTGTGCAGAATGCCTGGCGCATGCATTCGGGCGTGGAACAGGCTGTGTCAGTGGATGACCTGCTCTCGCGTGCTGATTTCGTCAGCCTGCACGTGCCACTGAATGACCATACGCGCGGCATGATCAACGCGGAACGGTTGAAGCTGATGAAGAAGGGCATGGTCCTGCTCAATTTCTCGCGAGAAGGCATCATCGATGAGGCGGCACTTGCTGCTGCGCTGGATGCCGGGAAACTGCACGCCTATGTCTGCGACTTCCCGACCAATGCGCTCAAGAATAATCCTCGAGTGGTTGCGCTGCCACACCTGGGCGCCTCCACCGCTGAGGCCGAGGACAACTGCGCCATCATGGTCGCGGAGCAACTGCGTGACTACCTCGAGAACGGCAATGTCCGTAACTCGGTGAATTTTCCGGAAGCCGTCATGCCGCGTATTGAGGGCATGACTCGTCTGGCCATCGTCAATGCCAACGTTCCCAACATGGTCGGACAGATATCGACCATGCTGGCCGGCTTCAACCTGAACATTGCCGATTTGTTGAACAAGTCGCGTGGTGAGCTGGCGTACACGCTGGTAGACGTGGACTCCCAGGTTCCGGCAGAAGCATTGCCCCGCATTGCCGCCATCAATGGCGTGCTGTCGGTACGACAGGTTTGATTGCGATCGGATCATGAGCGAGCGCGAACTCAAGGCGGCGCGGGATCGTATTGATGAACTGGACCAGGAGGTCCAGGCACGCATCAGCGAGCGCGCGCGTATTGCCAAAGAGATTGCGCTGATCAAGCAGAAAATGGGTGGGAACGGTGATCATTACCGGCCCGCCCGCGAAGCCGAGGTCCTGCGCAAGGTCATCGAGCGCAATGAAGGGCCACTCAGCAACGAGACCATCGGTCGGCTGATACGGGAGATCATGTCGGCGTGCCTGTCCCTGGAGTCACCGTTAACGGTCGCCTACTTGGGCCCTGAAGGCACTTACACACAAGCGGCCGTTTACAAGCACTTTGGCCATTTCGTGACAGCTCGACCCATGGCCGCCATTGATGAAATCTTCCGCGAAGTACAGGCAGGAAACGCTGATTATGGCGTAGTGCCAGTCGAAAACTCGACTGAAGGCGTGGTCAGCCATACCCTGGATCTGTTTGTCACTAGCCCGCTGAAGGTCAGTGGCGAGGTGGCCCTGCCAGTCCATCATCACCTGCTTTCTGCGAGTGACGACCTCGCCTGCGTCAAGCGCGTCTATGCCCATGCGCAGTCACTGGCGCAATGCCGCAAGTGGCTGGATGGCAAGCTGCCGAATGTTGTGCGCGTAGCGGTGTCGAGCAATGCCGAAGGTGCGCGCATGGCAAAAGCCGAGCCTGATGCCGCCGCCATCGCAGGCAAGGCAGCGGCAGAACTCTATGAGCTGAAAACCCTGGCAGCCAATATCGAGGATGAGCCGGATAACACCACGCGGTTCTTGGTCATCGGCAGGCAAAACGTATCGCCCACCGGCAACGATATGACTTCATTGCTGCTGTCCGTGCACAACAAGCCTGGCGCACTGCATGACCTGTTATCTCCCTTCGCCGAGGCAGGTGTCAACCTGACACGCATCGAAT
>JBFKCG010000112.1:0-7374 GCA_041620675.1 Nevskiales bacterium | reverse complement strand
TTGTCTTGGCGGCGCGGGCTTGGGATGAAAGCGCGCGCCCCGCAGCCATATTTTGAAAGCTTGCCAGTGGATTGCTGCCATGACCTTGATCGACATCAAAGGCATGGCCAGCAATTGCCATAACAGCCTGCGATCCGTGAGCGGCTGCCGCTTCCCATCCAGGCTTGCCGCCATCAGCATCCGCTGCTGTCCGGCCTCGGCCTGGAACAAACGAATCAGCACCCGGAAATGCATGTCGGGCGCGCTGAACCGGAATCGGTATTCACCGCTCATGTCGATCAGGGGCGAGACATGGAACATCTTGCTCTTGCGGTGGGGGTCGGCGTACTGCATTGCCTCGCCACCGCGATTGAGCAGGTAGCAGTGGTATTCACCAAAGGTGTTGCGCACTTCGCAAAGGATCGCCCGCAGGCTGCCGTCCCGATGTTCACAGTAATAAACGCTGATCGGGTTGAAGCCATAGCCGAGGATACGCGGCATGCACAGCAGGCGGATGCGGCCACCCGCAAGCTCGATGCCATGCCGTTTCAGCAAACGCTCCAGCCAGGGCCGCAATGGGCTGCCATCGCGTGGCCCATGGTCACGATCGTGGAAGCTCAGGAGATTCCAGCGGTTGTACGAGAACAGGCGTGTGGCGCTTTGTGCCAGCGTATCAATATCCAGCAACAGGTAAAAAACCCGGTAGAAGAACTGGTAGCGCACAGGCGCTCGGCGCAGGTGCATGACCCGGCTCGGATACAGCCAACCGCTATTGCGCGTTGTCTTCATCAGGTTGGCGGAACTCCGCACTCCTCCCATGGAATTTTGACACCCATTACCCGCGCAACGTTCACTGCGGATTTCAGCCCATCCTCATGGAATCCATACCCGGTCCAGGCACCACAAAACCATGTCTGGCGCCGGCCTTGTATCTCGGCAAGCCGCTGCCGTGTCGTCAAGGCGGCCGGCGTGAATTGCGGGTGTTCGTACTCCACTTCCTGTATGACTGTCCCGGCACGTGGTGGCCGCGGCGGATTGAGCGTGACCAGATACTGGGTGCTACCGCCAAGCCCTTGCAGCCGGTTCATCCAGTACGTCACGGTCACCGGGTCATCATTCAGGGCATCCTCGCGACCGAGGTAATTCCAGGACGACCAGGCCGCGCGTCGCTTAGGCAGCAGACTGACATCGGTGTGCAAGACGGCATGATTGCGCGCATAGGGCACGCCTTCGAGCACCGCCCTCTCGGCATCATCGGCATCGCTGAGCAGGCCCAGCGCCTGGTCGGAATGACAGGCCATGATGACCGCATCAAAAGCCAGCTCCTGTCCACCGCTACGCAGGACCACCCCGTCTGGCGTGCGGCGCAGGGCTTCAACCCGCGAATTGAGCTGCAGCTCGCCGCGATAGTCCGCCAGTAGCTTGTTGACGTAGGTGTGACTACCACCCGTGACGGTGCGCCATTGCGGACGATCCACTGCATTGAGCAAGCCATGACTTTCAAAAAAGCGTGCGAAGTCCGGGTAAGGATAGTCGAAGGCCTTGCGCGTCGACGTGGACCAGATCGCGCCGGCCATCGGCCCGAGATAGCGCGAGCGAACCGCCATCCCAAAGCCGTTCTGGTCCATGAATTCCCCCAAAGTACAGTGGGGAAGCCGGTCCTGTGCCAGCAGGCGCTTGGTCAGGCGGTTAAAACGCAGGATCTCCAGCAGCATGCCCAGATGTGTCGGTGATACGAGGTTACCGGGCTGCGCGAACAACGTGGCCAGGTTGTCACCGGCGTATTCGTAATCACCTTGCCCCAGGGAAACGCCGAAGGACATGTCACTGTCGCGGGTCTCCACGCCCAGGTGCCGGAACAATCCACACAGATTCGGGTAACAGGGCTCGTTATAGACGATGAAGCCTGTATCGATGGCTATCTCGCCGCTTGGGCTGAGATGCCGATAGGTATTCGTGTGCCCGCCCGCGTAGCCGGCCTGCTCAAACAGCACCACCGCGTGGCTGTGCTGTAACAGCCAGGCAGCGCCTAGCCCGGCGATTCCGGATCCGATAATGGCAATTCTCATACGACATACTCTGGATCAATGGTGGGCCTGTGTCCGCCCGGAATTGGCCTGCTCTAGGCAAGGCCATTGACCAGCCTAGTTACGCACGACCCGGGCCAGCGGATGCACAATCGTCAGCGTGCGCAGGAGGAACCCGGCATCGGCACGGCCCAGCGCGCATCCTTGACGTAATAGCTGCGGGCCTTGAGGTAGTCCTCTGGGTCACGCAGGTAATCCAGCTCGGGGGGATGCTCCAGCGAGGCGATTTCCGCGCGCCACTGCGCTTCGTAGGAAGCTGCGCCACCGCCAACCACGGGGGCCCAGGCATCGTGATGTGAAGGCAGCGAGACGCGAGGGTGGGCATGCTGGACATAGAGACGTGGGTCACGCAGGCCGTTGACCGGCTGGTTGAAGCCGACGATCGCGCCGACCTGCACATCCACGCATCCCGGAAATGAATTCAAGGCCTGTTGCACCTGGGCTGAATTCGGGTTGCCGTCCTGGATCGGCCCGACCGAGTCGTGCCACAACAAACTGAACTCGCCGACGCGCAGATGATAGGCCCAGGTGCCGCCCTGCGGATCCCCCAAGGTCGGGATGAACGTGACGGCCTCCTGCGGGCTGGTATTGAGATAGAGCAGGAATGTCGCCAGATCCGGAATGTGGATAAAGGGCGTGCCGGGATTCTGCGGTTCGGGCGTCGCGGCGGAATGGATATGCTGCAGGATGGTCACCTCCGGCAGGTCTGCCCAAAGCTTCACTGACTGCAGGGTGCCGGGCAGCGGCGTATCCGCACGCCCCGTGATCAAACACCGGAAATTGTCCTGATTGCCATCCCGTGCGGCATCCTGCTTGGCCACCTCGCAGATTTCCTCCGAACCGACCACCACCGCGCCACTGCGGCCCGCGACATATCCGGCGTCGGCGGCGTGATCGAAATGCCCATGACCGATCAGGATTGCCTCGGGCATGAGCGCTGCCAGCTCTTCCCGCCCAATCGGTACATAGTCCGCATGCATGCCGACGATTTCCCAAGCATCAAACAGGAACAGGTGACCCCCTGCAGAGGCGATGAAACTGGAGACGCCAAACCACCACAGCTTCACATAGTCCGGATCCGTGGCGTTGGGCCCCAGGATGCGGTCACGCGCTGCGCGGACTTCGGGTGGGACACGCTGCGGGTCTGCCGCTGGCAACGGCGTCCACTGGCTGATAGATACGCGCGCATCCCCGGTGATGATTTCATCCGAGCCGCCGCCACCGCCGCCACATCCCGCGCCTGACAGCGCAAGCGCCGTCACCAGCCATGCCTTCAGAAGCCACCGTTTCATCTTATTTCCTCTTGTGTGATTGCTGACGTATTCGCCTGCGCCATGCCCCCGGCGATTCCCCCATCCAGCGCTTGAAGGCACGCTGGAAAGCACTTTGTTCCGAAAAGCCCAGCAGGAATGCCAAGTCATTCAGGTCGAGGCTGGTATCCGCGAGGTATTGCTCAGCCAGCCCCTTGCGGACGCTATCCACGAGCTGGGTATAGCTGAGCCCTGCTTCCTTGAGTTTGCGCTGCAACGTGCGCGCGCTCATCTCAAGACCAGACGCCACCTGCTCAAGGGTAAGCTCGCCATCGCTCAGGCGCCGCGCAATCAGCGCACGCGCCTTGGCCAGGGCATCGGTGCCGCGCGCCAGTGACAGCATCTGCCGATCTGCCAGACGCAGCATCAACTCACGCATGCTGGCATCGGGCTGGATCAGCGGTTGTCGCAACCAACCCTCGGGGAAGGTGACCGCGTAGCGTGGTTGGTCGAACGCCAGCTCACAGGCAAAAATGCGGCGATGTTCGCCCAGATCGATGGGCGCCGGATAATTGAACTCAATCCGGCGCGGCGCATCCTGTCGGCCACTGATCCAGCGCGCGAAGGTGATCAACCCGGCCAGATTGAATTCAGCCAACTGCCGGAACGGCCGCTCACTATCCGGGTTCCAGCTGAGGCGCACTTCGCCTGCTTGCGCCTCGATTTGCATCGGCCCGATATCGAGCACCAATGCCTGGTAGCGATTCAGGCGAAGCAAGGCCTCACCAAGCGTGTCGCAATTCATCGCCACGTAGCCGAGCACACCGTAATGTCCGGGCCGGATGGTCTCGCCGACGTGCAGGCCCAACGCCTCATCCTGCAGTTCTATTGCTGCGCGGTCGAACAGCGCTGCGCACTCGGCCTCGCTCAAGCGCGCATCCGGGTCCTGCAAGACCCTTGTATTCCCTTGAAGCAGCCTTTCTGCTGGCAAATCATGGCCCTGCGAGTAGTCGAACAATGCCTTTAAATAGGCCACCGAGGCGGTATTCGCCCGTGCCGGTGCGGACACCGCCTGTGAGGGCGTTAAGCTGTCGCTTTGGGTCATCGGGATTGACGGCACCGGTCAAGACTCACAGGGGCAACTTCGCCCACAATTTCGCCATCGTCAACTCAAGCACTGGCACGGAGAACCTTCATGCAGGCCCTGATCGAACCGGGAATTCAATGGATCGTCGCCACCTTTGGCGCGGACGTGGACTGGAAACAGGTGCTGCTGATCGGCATGTCGCCCCTGTTCCTGCTGGCATTCGCCATCGAATGGCAGGTCATGAAGGGCCGTGGCAGCCGCGAACAGTTCTACTGGAAAGACATTGTTGCCAACCTCAGTCTTGGTGGTGCCTACCAGGTATTTGAGGTCATCGCGCATGCGCTGTTCACAGGCGCGGCTGTTGCCTGGTTCTGGCAGCACCGGCTATTCGACATCCCGGTCAATGCCTGGACGCTCGTGCCCATGCTGCTGGGTGTGGAATTCTGTTATTACTGGTTTCATCGCACTTCACATCGCGTGCGCTGGTTCTGGAGCGCGCATGTCGTGCACCACTCCGGCGAACGCATGAACATGACCACTGCCATGCGCCAGAGCCTGCTGTATTCGATCACGGGCTGGTGGTTGTTCTTCATGCCTCTGGTACTGCTGGGAGTCTCCCCTGCGGTGGTGTTCTTCCTGTATGCCGTGGACCTTTCCTACCAGTACTTCGTTCATACCGAGTCGGTTAAAAAGCTGCCACCCTGGATTGAATACTTCTTTGTCACGCCCTCGCATCATCGCGTGCACCATGGCCGCAATAAGCAATACATCGACAAGAACTTCGGCGGCATCCTCATCATCTTCGATAGAATTTTCGGCAGCTTTGAGCCGGAGGAAGAAAAAGTGGACTACGGCATCCCACGCCAGGTGAAGAGCTACAACTTCATCGTACTCAACTTCCACGAGTTCATTGACATGTGGCGGGATGTCTTCAAGCCAGGGCCGCTTGCCCAGCGCCTGAAGCACCTGTGGGCCCCGCCCGAGTGGACCCGAACGACGGGCACGGCCGAATTAGCGAACCGGCCGTCCTAATAGTGGCTGGAGAGTGGGCCAAACGGCGTCCAGCAGGCCCGGTTGTGCCGTTGCCGTGGGATGGATGCCATCGTTCTGGAACGAGGCGGTCTGGAGAGCGATCGTGGCCAGGAAGAAGGGGACAAGCGGGACTTTTTGCTCGCGCGCGACGGTCGAGAAGCTCTCGCGGAATTCCTCGGTGTACTTCGGTCCATAGTTGCCCGGCAGTTGCATTTCGAACAAAACCGGCCTGGCGCCTGCCTTCTGGCTCAGTTTCACCATCGTCGTCAAATTCTCACGCATTGACTTGAGCGGTTGCCCGCGTAATCCGTCGTTGGCACCCAACTCGATCAGCACAATCTTGGGCTGATGCCGCGACAATTCGGCAGGCAGGCGCGCCAGGGCGCCTCGCGTGGTTTCGCCACTGACGCTGGTATTCACCACCCGGTGCGGATAGCCTTGCTCACGCAATCGTTTCTGCAGCAGTGCCGCCCAGCCTTGCTCGATATTGATGCCATAGGCCGCGCTGAGGCTGTCACCCGTGATGAGAATGACGGGCGATGATGACTGCGTACCGTCGGCTATCGCCGACACAGGCATTACCAGCCAGAATAAGGCGAGAATCAGGAGTCTTTTTTTCATCATGAATGCCGTTGAAGCCAAGGGTGTAAACAAGCAGATTAGCAGCGGTGAGGTGCAACTCACCATCCTGCGCGATGTCGATTTGACCGTCCGCATGGGAGAAAGTGTCGCCATCCTCGGCGCCTCTGGTTCGGGCAAGACCACCTTGCTGTCCCTGTTGGCCGGGCTGGACTTGCCCAGTGGAGGTGACATCCGCATTGACGGACAGTCCCTCACCGAGCTCGACGAGGATGCGCGCGCGGGCCTGCGCGCGGGCCGGGTCGGGTTCGTGTTCCAATCCTTCCAGCTCCTTAGCGGCTTCAGCGCGCTGGAAAACGTGATGCTGGCAGCTGAACTGGCCGGCGATGCGAAGGCTGCCGACACCGCCCGCCAGATATTGGGTCAGGTGGGTCTGTCAGCACGCCTTTCGCATGCACCGCATCAGTTATCCGGCGGCGAACAGCAGCGCGTGGCCATTGCCCGCGCTTTTGCCAGTCGACCGAAGATCCTGTTTGCAGACGAGCCCACTGGCAATCTCGACACCACCACCGGCGCAAACATCATCGAGCTGATATTTGAACTGAACCGCGCGCATGGCACGACTTTGATACTGGTCACGCATGATCCCGCGCTGGCCGACCGCTGCCAGCGTGTGCTCACCCTGAAGGATGGTTGCCTGCATGAATGAGCTGCAACTGAGCTGGCGCCATTCACTGCGCAGGCTGCGGCGTGCGACCCAGGCTGGAGAGTTGCGCATACTGGCATTGGCGATCGTAGTTGCGGTCGCGGCCTCTTCTGCTGTGGGGCTATTCAGCGAGCGCATGCGCTCGGCCTTGGCTGCGCAAAGCGGCGAGACGCTGGGCGGCGATGTCATCGTGTCCGGGCGCGAACCGATCCCGGAGACCCTGCTGGCTCAAGCACAATCCTATGGTTTGCGTCACAGTCAGTTCGTCAGTTTCCCCAGCCTTCTGATTGCCGGCGAGCGTTCCGCACTGGCCTCGGTCAAGGCAGTTGACGCGAGTTACCCCTTGCGTGGTGAAGTGCGGATTGCCGATGAAGCCTATGGCGATGCACGGAACACTGATGCCGTGCCGAATCCCGGCGAGGCATGGGCCGATGTACGCCTATGGAGTGAACTGGGCCTGCAGCCAGGCACATCGATCCAGGTCGGCGCCATTACACTCCAGGTCCAAGCGGTCCTGGAAAATGAACCGGGTCGTGGCATGGGCTATTTTGATTTGGCCCCCCGACTGCTCATCAACAGCGCCGATGTCGAGGCCAGCGGACTGCTGGGACCAGGCAGTCGCGTGCAATACGGCCTGCTACTGGCAGGTGACGC
>JBFKCG010000111.1:0-7420 GCA_041620675.1 Nevskiales bacterium | reverse complement strand
CCATGGCGCAGCCTACTACTGGAAGGGCAAATCGGCAGCCGCGCCGTTCTTCACCTCGGTGCCATTTGGTCTGACCGCGCAGGAAATGAACGGCTGGTTGTATTTCGGCGGCGGGCTGGAGTTGTGGCGCGAGCTGTATGCGCCCTTCAACCTGATCCCGTTCGAGGCCGGCAACACCGGCACGCAGATGGGCGGCTGGTTTCGGCGCGAGATCCGCTCCCTGGCTGATCTCAAGGGACTGAAGATGCGCATCCCAGGCCTCGGCGGCGAAGTACTGCAGCGGCTTGGCGTGACGACGATCAATATCCCGGGCGGCGAGTTATTCACCGCGATGCAATCCGGCACCATTGATGCAACCGAGTGGGTCGGCCCGTACAACGACCTCGCCTTTGGCCTGCACAAGACCGCCAAGTACTATTACTACCCCGGCTGGCAGGAACCGGGCCCGACCCTGGAATGCATCGTCAACAAGCAGGCCTTCGAGAGCCTGCCCGACGACCTACAGGCGGTAGTACGTCTGGCCTGCCAGGCCACCGGCGCGAATATGCTGGCCGAATATGCCGGCCGCAACCAGGCCGCGCTGGAAACGCTGGTCAGCCAACACGGCGTCAAGCTGCTGCCGTTCCCGGATGATGTGATGCAGGCCCTGCGCGTGGCTTCGCGCGAGGTGCTCAAGGAGCTGGTGGGCAACGATCCGTTCAGTCGCAAGGTCTACGACTCGATCGAGCAATTCCGCAAGAATTCGATCGCAGCCACGGCCATCGCCGAGAAGGCCTATCTGAACATGCGCTAGCTTATGGGTGTGTTGCTCGCGAAACCTCGCGAGTAAATAACGCTAGGGCGCGTAGACCACGCCCGGGAGCCAGGTCGCCAGTGACGGCCACAACGCCAGCAACACCAGCATCCCGACCTGAATCGCGATGAATGGCACCGCGCCACGATAAATGGTGCTGGTCTGAATCTCGGCCGGCGCGACCCCGCGCAAGTAGAACAGCGCAAAACCAAAGGGCGGTGTCAGGAACGAGGTTTGCAGGTTCACCGCCATCATTACGCCCAGCCACACCGGGTCTAGGCCCATCATCAACAAGGCTGGACCTACGATCGGGACCACAACAAAAGTGATCTCGATGAAATCCAGGATGAAGCCGAGCAGGAACATCAGGATCATGACGGCGAACATCGCGCCAAACTTGCCGCCGGGCAGGTCGTGCAAGAGCTCCTGCACCAACTGGTCACCGTGATAGGCGACAAAAACCAGCGAGAACAAAGAAGCGCCGATCAGGATCATGAACACCATGCTGCTGACTTGCGCCGTGCTCTGCATGACGTCCTGCAGTTGACGCCAGCCCAGCTGGCGACGCAAAGCCGCCAATAGCAGCGCGCCCATCGCGCCAACGGCGGCGGCTTCGGTTGGCGTGGCAATACCCGCCATGATCGAGCCCAGCACCGCAGTGATCAAGAAAAGCGGCGGCACCAGGCCCGCCAGCAACTTTTTCCACAAACCGCCCTCGCGCATGGCCTCTCGCTCGGACCTGGGGATCACCGGCATGCGCTGGGGCGAACGCCAGGCGATTAACAACAGGTAAGCGACATAACAGGAAACCAGGAGCAAGCCGGGGATCAGTGCGCCGACAAACAGGTCGCCTACCGAAACCGTTTCGGCCGCATAGATACCCATGCTGTTTTGCGCTTGCTGGTAGGACGAGGACAACACGTCGCCCAGCATCACCAAAATGATGGAAGGCGGGATGATCTGACCCAGGGTGCCCGAGGCACAAATGGTGCCAGAGGCCAGCGCCGGGTCGTAGCCACGCCGCAACATGGTTGGCAGTGACAGCAGGCCCATGGTCACGACCGTAGCCCCCACAATTCCGGTACTCGCCGCCAGCAGCATGCCAACCAGCACAACCGAGATGCCCAAACCTCCGCGCACTGGCCCGAAGAGCAGGGTCATGGAGTCCAGCAGCTGCTCAGCCAGCTTGCTGCGCTCGAGCATCACGCCCATGAACACGAATAATGGAACCGCAATCAGGGTCTCGTTGGTCATGATGCCAAACAGTCGGCTGGGGACTGCCAGCAACTCATTCGCATTAATGACGCCAAATGCTGAGCCCAGTCCCGCGAACAGGAGCGCAATGCCCCCCAGCGTAAAGGCCACTGGATAGCCCAGCATCAGCGCCGCACAGACGCAGGCAAACATCAGTAGCGCGATCCACTCCATGCTTATGTGTCTCGCACGTGGGCGTCGGACTTGCCTGCCAGTCGCCCAGCAACCAGCGCGGCCTGCGCCAGCGCCTGCAGTACTAGTTGCGTCGCCATCACCAGGATCAGCGTCTTCAGCAGGTAGACATAGGCGAGCCCACCCGGCTGGGCTGAGGTTTCCTGCACACGCCAGGACTCGGTGACAAAAGACAGGCTCACGGCAAAGAGGAAGATCGCGACCGGCAACAGCAACAGCAGGCTGCCAATGAGGTCAGCCCAGTCCTTGCGGCGGGCACTCCAGCGCGAATAAAAGATGTCGACGCGCACGTGACCATCTATCGACAGTGTCCAGGCTGCCGCCAGCATGAAGACCATCGCATGCATGTAAGTCACGCTTTCCTGCAACGCGATTGATCCCAGGCTGAACAGGTAACGCATCACCACGACGCCAAAATAGACCAGCGCCATCGCTAGCGTCAGGGTAGCGACCCATTGGCCAATACGGCGGTTGAACGCGGTGATTTGCTCCGCCAGTCGCTGCAAGACAGCCATCAAGGCAGCGCCAGTCCAGGATGCGCGCGATGGTACAACAGCATGTCGCGATACTCGACCGGGTTCTTGGTGTGCGTCAGTTCACCACCGCGCGGGAAATGCAGGTCATACAGGCGCGACATCCAGAAGCGCAGGGCTGCTGCCCTGAGCAAGCCAGGCCAGGCCTTGCGCTCAGCCGCATTGGGCTTGCGTTCGGCGACATAGGCCTGAGTGATGGCGGCATACCGTTTCGGCTCAAGTCCACCTGCAGGCTGGCTACACCAGTCATTCACTGTGATCGCGAGGTCATACAGCAGCGCGTCGTTACAGGCGAAGTAGAAGTCAATGACACCGGTCAGCTGTGAGCCACTGAACAAGGCATTGTCGCGGAACAAGTCCGCATGAATCACGCCTTGTGGCAGGCTTTCACGCTTGAGCCGGGCCTGGAACTCCAGCTCATCGCGGAGCATCGCCGCATCGTCTGCAGCCATTTTTGGCAGCACTGCCGCCGCTGTTTCCGTCCACCAGGCCGGACCCCGGTTGTTGGCGCGCTGCATCTTGAAGGACTGGCCCGCCTGGTGCAGGTCGCCCAACATCTTGCCCAGCGCGCGGCACTGGCCGACGTCGGGATTGAGGATAGTGACCCCTTCGAGCTTCTGTACCAGTGCCGCCGGGCGGCCGCACAGGCGGGACAGGAACTGTCCCTCCGAGTTGGCCATCGGTCGCGGTGCCGTGATGCCGCGCAGGGCCAAATGGTCCATCAGCGCCAGGAAATACGGCAAGTCACTTTCGGGTGCGCGCTCGAACAGCGTCAGCACCCAATGGCCATCCCGGGTGTTGACGAAGTAATTGGTATTCTCGATGCCGGCCTTGATGCCTTCGAAGCTGATGAGGTCACCGACCGGATATCCGCGCAGGAACTCCTGCAGCGCTGGCCGCGAGACTTTGGTGTAGACCGACATAGAGCATTCAGGTTGAAGATCGAAACGGCATGATACCGAGGCCTTGCGGCGCCAGCCAGCCGAATCAGCCGGGTTTCTCCAGTCTTTTGCGAAAAACCCGCATTTCTTTCGCCGCCTGCATGTCGCCACGGGCCTCGGCCACCTCAATGCCCCGGGTATAGGCATCAACGGCCTCATCGCGCCGCCCCGCCTCTGCCAGCGCCTTGCCGTACAGCTTCCAGGCCGCCGAATAACCCGGCTCCAGTTCCAGTGCCCGTACCAGATGTGCCAGCGCGACTTCCGTTTCCCCTGCCTTCAGGCACAAATCGCCCAAGCTAAAGCGCAATAAGGCGGTGTCCTGGCCCTTGGCCAGCAAGGCCTCAAGCTTGTCGCGCATCGCCATGGATTATTGCATCCGCCAGACACCGTAGAGGACAGGGACAACGCATAAAACTATCGGCGCCAGAATGCCGGCGTCAGCACGGCCATCAGGGTAAACAGCTCCAGACGGCCTAGCAGCATGGCCAGGATACATACCCACTTCACCGCCGGATCCATTGCGGCAAAGCTGGTGGCCACGTCGCCCAGGCCCGGGCCCATGTTATTAAGAGTGGCTGACACCGCCGCCACCGCCGTGACCGGATCCAGACCCAGAGCCATCAGCACGAACCAGAACAGCAGGAAAAGTGCGACATACACCGCAAAGAAGCCGGCGACCGCGGCCAATACCTGGTTGGAGACGGCACGCCCTCCCACCTTGACCGAGATCTCGGCCGATGGGTGCACGATGCGCAGGATCTCACGATAGCCATACCGGGCAAGCAACACCACGCGGATCACCTTCATGCCGCCGCCAGTCGAGCCCGCCGACGAGCAAAAGGCACTGCTCATGATCAGGATCATCGGCAAGGCACCAGCCCAGACGGAATAGTCCGCGGTGGTGTAGCCGGTACTGGTGGCCAGTGACACCACCTGAAAGGTGCCGTAGCGGATGGCATCGAGCACGCTTGAATACTGCCCACTCACGTACAGGCCGAGACTGACCAGCACGGCCAGCACGCACAGGAAGCTGATATAGGCGACGAACTCCGAGTCGTTGGTATAGATCTTGGCGGTGCCGCGGTGCAGCGCCAGGAAATGCAGCGAGAAGTTGCTCGCGGCCACGATCATGAAAACAATCGCGATACAGTCGATGGCCACGCTATTGAAGTGACCCAGACTGGCGTCGTAGTTGGCAAAGCCGCCACTGGCCATGGTTGTGAAGGCATGGCATATCGCATCAAACAGGCTCATGCCCGCGAGCCAATAGGCCACGATGCACAGGCCCGTCATGCTGGCGTAGACCAGGTACAAGGCGCGCGCGGTTTCCGTGATGCGCGGCGTCAGCTTGCTGTCCTTCATCGGGCCCGGGGTCTCGGCACGGTACAGCTGCATGCCGCCCACGCCCAGCATCGGCAGGATCGCCACCGCCAGCACGATCACGCCCATGCCGCCAATCCATTCCAGCTGCGCGCGGTAATACAGCAGGGATTTCGGCAGACTGTCCAAGCCCAGTTTGACGGTGGCGCCGGTGGTGGTCACGCCTGAGACCGCTTCGAACATGGCATCGGTATAGGTATGCCAGCCATCGTCGGTGATGACCAATGGCACGGCACCGACCAAGCTGAAGACGACGTAGAACAGCACCACGATCAGGCAGCCCTCGCGCAGCCGCAGCTCACGGCTGGCGCTGCGTGCTGTCCACCAGGTCAACACGCCCAGCGGGAAGGTCAACGCCAGGCCCTCGATGAAAGGCAGCAGGCCGCCGTCCTGGTAATACAGCGCCACGCCAATCGGCGGGATCAGGGTCAGGCTGAACATCGAGATCAGCATCCCGAAGATGCGCTGGACGTTGGCGAAATTCAGCATGCCGTCATCAGATGAAGGTCAGGCCGACCTGGAACAGACGTTCGACGTCGCGTGTGCGCTTCTTGTCGACGATAAACAGGATGACGTGGTCCTCGGCCTGGATCACGGTGTCGTGGTGGGCGATGATCACTTCCTCGTCGCGCACGATGCATCCAATGGTCGTGCCCGGAGGCAGCTTGACCTGCTCAAGCCGACGGCCCACCACCCTCGAGGTATTCTCGTCGCCATGGGCGATGGCCTCGATGGCCTCGGCTGCGCCTCGTCGCAGGCTGTGCACGCGCACCACGTCGCCACGCCGTACATGCGCCAACAGCGCACTGACCGTGGACTGCTGCGGCGAGATGGCGATGTCAATCGCTCCGCCCTCGACCAGGTCCACATAGGCCAGGCGGTTGATCAATGACATGACCTTGCGCGCACCCAGCCGCTTGGCCAGCATCGCCGACAGGATATTGGCCTCATCATCATTGGTCACCGCGCAAAACACATCGGTGCTCTCGATGTTTTCCTCGGTCAATAGCTCTTCGTTGGCGGCATCACCGACCAGCACGATGCAGCTCTTGAGCTGTTCCGACAGGTGCCTCGCACGCGTGGGATCACGCTCGATCAGCTTGACCTGGCAGTGGTCTTCCAGCGCCTTGGCCAGGCGCAGGCCGATATTGCCACCGCCCGCCAGCAGTACGCGCTTGACCGGACGATCGAGCTTGCGCAACTCGGCAATTACCTGCGGGATGTCCTTCTTGGCCGCGACGAAGAACACTTCGTCCTCGGCTTCGATGATGGTGTCGCCTTCGGGGATGATTGGACGGCCGCGACGATAGATGGCAGCCACGCGCGTGTCCACGCCCGGGATATGCTCGCGTATCTCGCGCAGTTCCTGGCCGACCAGCGGGCCGCCGTAGTAAGCCTTGACGCCGACCATGCGCACGCGGCCGTCTGCAAAGTCCACCACCTGCAGGGCACCCGGATACTGGATCAGGCGGCTAATGTAGTCGGTCACCAGCTGCTCGGGACTGATGCTCATATCAATCGGCAGCGCCTCGGCACCAAACAGCTTGCCTTCGCGCAGGTACTCGTTGGAACGGATGCGCGCGATCTTGGTCGGGGTATGAAACAGGGTGTTGGCGACCGTACAGGCCACCATGTTGGTCTCGTCAACCTCGGTGACCGCGATCAGCATGTCGGCATCTTCGGCGCCGGCATCACGCAGGATGTCAGGATAGGCCGCATGGCCATTGACGGTACGGATGTCGAGGCGATCCTGCAGTGCCTGCAGCAGGCCGGGATCGCTATCCACCACGGTGACGTCGTTCGCCTCGTTCGCCAGATTTTCGGCCAGTGTTGCACCGACTTGGCCCGCGCCGAGGATAATAATTTTCATACGGCGCGGACTTTACGCCTGGGGGTCTGGGGCTGCAAGCGGCACCCGCTCAGTGCGCCTTGCGCAGCCTGGCATAGTAAAAGCCATCCATGCCTGCCTCACCGGTCGCGATACGACGGCCCAGGCCGCAATCTTCGCCCCAGACAGCCTCAATCGGCCACGCCACGGCATCCGCACTCTCGCGCTTGAATTTCTCCATCACGGCTTCCCCCTCGGCACGCAACAGCGAACATGTGGCATATAACAACACACCACCGGGGGCGAGCAAGGGCCAGAGTGCCGACAGCAGCTGCCCTTGCCGGGCCGCCATGACCGGAATGTCGCGATCACGCCGCAACCACTTGATATCGGGATGACGCCGGATCACGCCGGTGCCAGAACAAGGCGCATCAACCAGAATGCGATCAAATGGCTGCCCATCCCACCAGGACGACGGCACCGACGCATTGGCGGCCTG
>JBFKCG010000110.1:0-7474 GCA_041620675.1 Nevskiales bacterium | reverse complement strand
CGTGTTCCACGTGGAACGTCGGTTCTATCCCGCATGGCTGCGCTTCCAGCGCGCGCTGCGCCAACGCAACCAGCTGCTGCGCTCTGCCGCGCCACTGTCCGAGGTTTCGCTGTGGGATGCGGAGCTGGTGCAGCAGGCGCAGGTTCTGGATGAGGCCCGCCGCCACTATCTGCAGGACCTGCAGTCGGTGTTGCCAGCGATCATGCAGGGACTGTTCGCGAACGCCGAGGTCAACATCGAATACCAACCCGGCTGGACGGCCGAACTCGGATTGGCTGAGGCACTGGCACAGGGCCAGGCCCGAGACCGCGAGCTTGGGTACACCCATGCAGGACCGCACCGTGCCGACCTCAAGATCCGACTGCACGGCCGCCAGGCGCGCACGCGGGCCTCGCGCGGCGAGCAGAAACTGATCTCTGCGGGCATGCTGCTGGCACAGGCGGAACTGCTGCGCAGCCACCAGGGTCGGCATCCCTTGCTGCTGATCGATGACCTCGCAGCCGAGCTCGATGCCCACAGCCGAATGCAGCTATTCGAGGCGATCCAGAGGTCCGGCGCACAGGCATTCCTGACCTTCCTTGAGCCCGGGCAAATCCCCGCGATCGAGGGCGAGAGGGCGATGTTCCACGTGGAACATGGGCGGGTCAGGCGCACTTCCTGATGCTATAATCACGCATGTTTCCTGCCCTTAACTTTCACGCCGCAGAAACCGCGGCGACGCTGGTGTTATGACTGAAACTCCGCAGATGCAACCCGAACCAGCGGCTGAGCAAGACCGCTACGATTCCTCCAGCATTACCGTCCTCAAGGGACTGGATGCCGTGCGCAAACGGCCCGGCATGTACATCGGGGATACCGAAGATGGCACCGGCCTGCACCACATGGTGTTCGAGGTCGTGGACAACGCCATCGACGAGGCCCTCGCCGGCCATTGCAGCGAGGTCAAGGTCATCATGCACTCCGACCAGAGCGTGTCCGTGATCGATGACGGTCGCGGCATCCCGGTCGACATCCATGCGGAAGAGGGCAAGTCGGCGGCCGAGGTCATCATGACCGTGCTGCATGCCGGCGGTAAGTTCAACCAGAACTCCTACAAGGTTTCCGGCGGCCTGCATGGCGTCGGCGTGTCGGTGGTGAACGCGCTGTCGGACCTGCTGCAGCTGCGCATCTATCGCAACGGTAAGATCCACGCACAGGACTATCACCTGGGCGTGCCGCAGGGCCCGCTGACCGTGACCGGCGATACCGAGCGGCGTGGCACCGAGATCCGCTTCCATCCCAGCCCCGAGATCTTCAAGAACATCGAGTTCCACTACGACATCCTGGCGCGCCGACTGCGCGAGCTGTCGTTCCTGAACTCGGGCGTGCGCATCACCCTGGTTGATGAAGCCGAAGACCGCAGCGATACCTACGAGTACGTGGGCGGCATCAAGGCCTTCGTCGAACACCTGAACCAGAGCAAGACGCCGCTGCACCCCACCATCTGCTACTTCAAGTCCGAGAGCCAGGGCATGACGGTCGAGGTGGCGATGCAGTGGAACGACTCCTACCAGGAGAACCTGTACTGCTTCACCAACAACATCCCGCAGCGCGATGGTGGCACGCATCTGGCCGGCTTCCGCGCGGCGCTGACGCGCACGCTCAACAGCTACATCGAGAGCTCGGGCCTGTCCAAGAAGGAGAAGGTCCAGTTCACGGGCGACGACGCGCGCGAAGGGCTGACCGCGGTGCTGTCGGTGAAAGTGCCGGATCCCAAGTTCTCCTCGCAGACCAAGGACAAGCTGGTGTCCTCGGAAGTGAAGGGCGTGGTCGAGTCCACCATCAATGAAAAGCTGCAGGAGTTCCTGCTGGAAAGCCCGCGCGAGGCGCAAGCCATCGCCGGCAAGGTGGTGGAAGCGGCACGTGCCCGCGAAGCCGCACGCAAGGCGCGTGAACTGACGCGGCGCAAGGGCGCACTGGACATCGCCGGCCTGCCAGGCAAGCTGGCCGACTGCCAGGAACGTGACCCATCGAAATCCGAACTGTTCATCGTCGAGGGTGACTCGGCCGGTGGCTCTGCCAAGCAGGGCCGGGATCGACGCGCGCAGGCCATCCTGCCCCTCAAGGGCAAGATCCTGAATGTCGAAAAAGCTAGATTAGACAAGATGTTATCGTCGGCCGAGGTCGGTACGCTGATCACCGCCCTAGGCTGCGGGATCGGTGGTGACGAGTTCTCACCGGACAAGCTGCGCTATCACCGCATCATCATCATGACCGACGCCGACGTGGACGGTTCGCACATCCGCACCTTGCTGCTCACCTTCTTCTACCGCCAGATGCACGTGCTGGTCGAGCGCGGACACATCTACATCGCGCAACCGCCGCTGTACAAGGTCAAGACCGGCAAGCAGGAAAGTTATGTCAAGGACGATGATGCGCTGAATGAATACCTGCAGCAGATCGCGCTGCAGGATGCGGCGTTGTTCCCTGGCAACAATGCACCACCGGTTTCTGGCGTGGGACTTGAGCGCATCGTGCGCGAGTATGCCGAAGTCGCGCAGATCATCCGCCGCCTGACGCGCCGCTATGACAAGTTGGTGCTGGAGCAAATGGTCTATATGCCGGCGCTGAATGCACAAGCCGACGCGGCCGCGCTCGCAGCCTGGGTCGACGACCTGCGCGCTCGTCTGGCAGCAACGGCGGGTGAGACACACCGCTACGAAATCCAGCACGACCCCGCCACCGCTTCGCGCGCCGCGCAGCTGCGCATGACGCGCACCAGCCACGGCGTGCCACATGAGTACGCCTGGTCTGCGGATTTCTTTGCCTCGCCGGAATACCAGCGCATGGCCCGCCTGGGCGCCGAACTGAAAGGCCTGGTGGGCGAGAATGCGGAAGTGGTCCGCGGCGAACGCCGGATGGCCATCAGCAGTTTCCGCGAAGCCTATGAGTGGCTGTTGAGCGAGGCGCGCCGCGGCCAGCACATCCAGCGCTACAAGGGCTTGGGCGAAATGAATCCGGAGCAGTTGTGGGAAACCACCATGAACCCGGAAACGCGGCGCTTGCTGCAGGTGAGAGTCGAGGACGGATACGCCGCCGAGCAGATCTTCAGTACCCTGATGGGTGATGAAGTGGAGCCGCGCCGTGAGTTCATCGAGCGCAACGCGCTGCTGGTCAGCAACCTCGACGTATAGACCGGGTCGTTAGACAGCGCCTCTTATCCACAGGATTTCCACAAGCCAGTAGGACAGCGTGCAACTGGCCGCATAGGCCAGCATGACCAGGGCGGCGGCAAGCAGCCGCTCCCAGATCGTGCGATGCAGGCAGGCCTCATAGGCATAGGCCGTCACCGGGCCGAGCAACAGCAGCGCCGGTATCAGGTAAAAAGCGATGCCCTGCCAGTGCGCGACATCGCGCGCTATCCAGATCGGGATTCGCCAGGCCATCGCCTCCGCTGAGAGGAAAATCAAGGCGGAGGCGAGAACGGTGCCAAGCACGCCGGCCACACGCCCAAAGCGCGGTGTCACTGCCCGGTCCACCATGACTATCAGGAAGAGCGGGATCACCCACATCCCGGCCATGAAAATCGGCACTGCACCGATGAAAGCAGAGCCCGTGCGCGGAAAGACCAGGCTGTCGAGGACGGCAGCGAGGAACCAGTCCGGCAGGACCTGCAATACCGACAGGGGCAGCAGGAACAACCACAAGTCCATCCACTCGTCATGCCCACGCCATTGCGCGTAGGCCGGCAGCATCAGGTTATAAACCACCACCAACACGCCGATGCGCAGCCCAAGCGAGGGCTCGGCCAAACGCAAGACGACGAGAGCCAGGCAAGCGAAGGCGAGATGAAAAATGAGCGCATCGGCTTCACTGTGAGTGAGGCGCAGGCGCCAGGGATTCATTTCGCGGCGGGCGCCTGCCAGCGTGTGACATCACCGAGCTGGTCAAAATCCACCCAGGCGCTGTCGTCGGCGTAATGCCAGCGTTCGCTATAGCGATCGCCGCTGCGCTTGGCAGGGTTGCCGAGGATTTGTGTGACCTGGATCTGGTTCATGCCGCGCCGCAACTTGTTCCAGGCCTCTGCCGATTGCCAGCCTGGCACGATTTCCTTTGCCGGCGAGAGGGCCTCTTGCAGGGGAACATCGTAGGCGGGCTTCTCCGGTGCTTGTGCCGCGGCCGGGCGTTGCTCCAATTGCACAATGCGTTCACTGAGATCACGCACTTGCTGCTCGAGTACCTGCACCCGTTGTTCCAGGTAGGGCTGCGCTTCGGCAGCGCTGGCCAGGGCTGGCAACAGCAGCAGGACAAAAACAGAGCGTGTGCACAGCTTCTTCATGAAAGATTCCTTATTTGCTTGCCAGCAGCGCCGAGGCAACCGCCGACAGGTTTTCGTAAACCGCAACGTCGGTAAGCTGGTCGGCATGTTCGCGCAGCGTCTTCGCACCATTGCCGGACTTGACCAGAATGGGGCTGGCACCGGCATCCCGCGCGGAATGAATGTCACGAATCGAATCACCAACCGCCGGCACATTTGCCAGATCAATCTGGAAACGCCGCGCGATATCCTCGTACAGTCCGGTCTTGGGCTTGCGACAGCTGCAGTTGTCTTCCGGCGTATGCGGACAGAAGAAGACGCCGTCAATGCGCCCGCCAACCTCCGAGAGCAGCCGCATCATCTTGTCATGCATGGCGAAGAGGGCGCCGAAATCGAACCGGCCGCGGCCGATGCCGGACTGGTTGGTGGCGACTACCACGCGCCAGCCGGCATGGCAGAAACGCGCGATCGCCTCCAGGCTGCCGGGCAGCGGACGCCATTCCTGGGTGGACTTGATGAAGTCCGGCGAGTCTTCGTTGATGACGCCGTCGCGGTCGAGGATGATGAGTTTCATGGCCACTAGTCTCACGCAAAGCCGGGCCATAGGCCAGCCGACCCTGATCCAGTCCTTAATCAGGATAGCTTAGCGGGACAACGTGACAGTTCCGAGACAGCTCGGAGCGAAGCGATCAGGTCACGTCAGAACGGAAAGCGCACACCGACGCCAATGCCGACTTCATCGGATCGACCAACCGGCATGACGAATAAACTCGGGGACTTCTGGTCGGAATCAGGCTCAGGCGCGAGATGGTTTGGCATGGCGCCGGGCTCGACGCCAAATGACAACTCGGAAACCGGGACGACGCGCGAGTAGTCGTCCAGCGAATCAGGGGAGGGACCTGACAGCAGGGATTGGCCAAGCTCGTCCAGGACCGAGGCCTGAGCCAGGGGCGCTATGCAGGAAAGAGCAACGATCAATGTGTAGATAGCGGGGCGGGACATGGTGCAGACCCTTCATCAAGCCTTGGTTCCACCATACGCCGGAAAAGCCGGGATTTCTGTAACGAAAAGGGCGTTTTCGCTAGTAGTTTTTACGGTTTCAGTAAAAACTACTAGTTATTGGACCGCCCGCGACAGGGCCAAGTGGATGGGGGGCTCAACCGGGCAGGCAGGAGATGTCGGCGACGCTACGGCAGATCCGATCCAGTTCGGTGAGCAAGGCGAGGCGGTTGGCTCGCACGGCCGGATCTTCCGCCATCACCATCACGGCCGTGAAGAAGGCGTCGACGGGGGCCTGCAGCGAGGCCAGGCCCTTGAGTGCATCCAGATACCTCTTGGCGCTGCTGGTCGCCTGGTCGTCCTGTTGGCCAGGCGCAAGGAAAATCTCGGGCTGCGCCTCCTGCAGGGCGCGCATCGCATCCAGCAACGCAAGTTCGCTCGCCTCGGCCAATTGCCGATCAAGCTGTGCCGCAACGGGCTCCTTGCGCTCACGCGCCTGACGCAGGATATTGCGCACCCGCTTGTGGGCCGCGGCGAGCTTTTCCGCCTCGGCTAGCTTGCGGAAACCCTCGACCGCGCGAATACGCTGCTCGACGTCGCGCGGGCGTGAGATACCGGTGGCGGCAACCGACTCAAACACCTCGATCGCAACGCCGGCTTCAATGTAGTAACCGCGCAGCCGATCCCAGTGGAATTGCAGGAGTTCATCGACGGTCTTGCCCGCGTCCTTGACCGCTGGCTGTAGTGCCACGGCAATGGCCAGGAGTTCGCGCAGGTCCAGATCCAGTTCGCCTTCGAGCAATATCCGCAACACCCCGAGCGCGGCGCGCCGAAGTGCATAGGGGTCTTTGCTCGAGCTCGGCTTCTGGCCAATGGCAAAAATCCCAGCCAGGGAATCCAGCTTGTCAGCCAGTGCGATGATGCAACCCAGGGGGCTGCCGGGAATGGGACCGCCGGAGTGGGTGGGCTGGTAATGCTCGCGGACGGCTGCCGCGACTTGCTCGTTGCCACCCCAGCTTTCGGAATAATAGCCGCCCATTACGCCCTGCAGTTCCGGGAATTCGTAGACCATGCGTGTGACCAAATCGGCCTTGCAGAGCCTGGCCGCCTGCTCCGCCTGAGCCGGTTCGACCTGCAATACGGAAGCGATCTTGCTGGAGATCGCGGCAATTCGCTTCGATTTGTCGGCAACTGTACCGAGTTTCTGCTGGAAGGTGACCTTATCAAGGGCGTCCAGGAAATCAGTAACGGGCTTCTTACGATCCTGTTCCCAGAAAAACAGCGCATCACTCAGCCGCGGCCGCACCACGCGCTCGTTGCCCACGACGACTTGGGTTTTGTCACGGGACTGAATGTTGCTCACCGTGATGAAGTGCGCCAGCAAGCGGCCCTTGCCATCAAACACCGGGAAGTAACGCTGGTTGACTTCGATGGTGGCGACAATGACTTCCGGTGGAAGCGCCATGAAACGCTGGTCCATCTTCCCGGACAGCACGACCGGCCACTCAACCAGGGCAGTGACTTCGTCGAGCAGGCTGTCACTGGCGCGCGCATGCCCGCGCAGGGCCTTGGCCGCCGCGTCAATTTGCTGCTGGATCAGCGAGCGACGCTGAGCGAAGTCGGCGATCACCTTGGCCGCCTTCAGCTTCTTCTCATACTCAGCGGGTGATTTCAGGGCGATGGCCTTGGGTGCATGAAAGCGATGGCCGTAGGTCTTGTTGCCCGCCTTGAGCCCAAAGCGCGTCAGCGGCAGGGTCTTGCTGCCATACAGGCAGAGCAGCCACTGTACCGGCCGAACAAAGGTTTCATCGGCAGTGCCCCAGCGCATGCGCTTGGGCACCAGCTCATCCATGCGTGCGAGCGCTTCCTCGAATATTTCCTGTATCAGTGCTTGCGTGGCTTGGCCGGCTTGCGTGCTGGCGAAATAGAGCTTGCCGTCCTTTTCCCCGAGGGCGGCCAGCTCGACGCCACAGGACTTGGCAAAGCCCAGCGCCGCCGCTGTGGGCGTGCCATCACGATAGGCGACCGCGAGTGCGGGCCCCAGGCGCTCGATAACCTGGTCAGCTTGGCGCGCGGCCAGCTGCCGGATCAGGACCGCGATGCGTCGCGGCGTGGCAAAGGTGCTGTGGTCCTGGAACGCGAGCCCCCGCTTGTGCAGCCCATCCTGCACGCCCGCGG
>JBFKCG010000109.1:0-7485 GCA_041620675.1 Nevskiales bacterium | reverse complement strand
CCGCCCTCATACCAGCCTTTGACGATCTGGATGCGCTGCAAGGGCTCGGCCGGATCGTCAGCCGTGCCCGGATCACGCAGTGCGGACACCGAGAAGCGTGGTGCGCCGGCACCCGCCGGCCGCGCCGGCAAGTCGCTGCCCATCGGCACGCCATTGGCGTAGCCCTCAGCGGCATAGTTGGCGCTGGTGCAGTGGTTGAACGGCAGGTTCCAGCCACCAAAGAAGCGCACCGTCGGGCGCGTGCCACTGGTGGCATAGGCCTCGCGTCGACGCATGGCCGAGAACAGGGAGTCACGGGTGTTCTGCTCGGCCCAGAGCACAGCCAGGCCACCGGGATTGCCATAGATGACATCCGTCAGGCCGGTACCACCACTGGCACCTGCACCACCGTGGCCGGGAAAATCCACCGTCTCCATCGTATTACCGGGTGTGCCCAGGTGCGTGTCAGAGCTGCCGATGAATCCGTACTTGAATGGGTTTGCGCCAAGTGACTGCTCCAGGCGCAAGCCCTCCTTGAGTGCCTCGCGCACGAAGTCACCCTGGTTCTTCGGCGGCCCGGTGTTGAGTCCGCCCGCACGATCACCGGTGAGGTTGTTGTAGGGCAGGATTTCGAACGAGCAGAACTCATCCGCATTGTTCACATGTTCGTTCTTCAGGCATTCGGACTGGCCCTTGGCCTGCATGATCTCGACCAATGGCTCGTTCTTCTGGCGAGTTTCAGCGAAGCCGCGGTCGTAATCGTTGCCAAAGCGATCTTTGGTCTCGAACATCAAGCCATCGCTCATGTTGGAGTTATGCGGGATGGTGAGGTAATCACAGCCATCGGCACTCTTGCATTGCTCGGTCAAGGCCGCCCACAGCAACTCGGGCTGCGGATACTCCTGAGTGGCCGGCGGCAGCTCAGGAACGATTTCAGTGCGGAAAATGACGTTGCGATGCATGTTGCTGGACTTCGGTGCCAGCGTGTACTCATAAGCCACGAAGGTAGTGAAGCCACAGTTGTCGCTGGTGCTGGAGGCATTGAAGGCTTCCGCCGCGCGCTGGATATCACGCCAAGGCGTCTTCGCGGCCTCCAGGCAGGTTTGTCCATCAACACCACAATACGGCAAGCGCGGGATCTTGCCGTTGCTGCCGATCACGGGGGCATCAGAAACCAGCGGGATGCCTTTGGGGGTCGGGAACTGGGGCAATTCCGGCAGGCCTACTGCCATCAGGTTGAAGAAGATGAAGGATTCCTGCGGCCGCTGGCGATAGAAATGACATTCCGGGCTGTTGTATTCCCTGTAAGCCGAATTGGTGCAGATCTCGGTTTCACCAAACAACTCGGCGTGGTCGGTGACCGCAGCGAAGTCGAGTGGCCGCGCGATCTGCGTGAAACGGGTGGGCTTGCCGTTGGCGTCAAGGTGAATGCCAATCTTTTCGCCCAAGGCGTAACGATACGCTTCGTGCGGCGTAACCTTGGTGCCCTGGGTGTTGGCATCCAGCGAGTAGACGGTATGCACATGCAGGTCGCCAAAGTAGGGCTGGCGCTCCTGGCTGAAATTGCTGCAGGTCCGTGTGTATGCGGAGGTACTGTCCCCGGTACTTCTATCGCCCGATGACGAGCCGCCACCACAGGCAGCCAGCGCCGCACATGCGCCCACAATCAAAACCAGTCGATATCCCGCTCTACCCATGACTTCTCGCTCCTACCGTCCTGCCCTGATGGCAAGCTTTTTATTGTCTGTAATCTGATGGATAACGCACCCGAAATCCTCACCCATAGGGGTGGGTTCAGGTTGCAGGCTCACGTCTGCCCTGTAAAGGGCAAAAATTACTGCCTGCCGCAGTAAAGCCATGCAGGTATAACCGGGAGCCGCCCCTGGTTTCAATCGTTAGCCACCGGTCAGGCTTTATTGACGTTTGCGGCATCCAGAAAGGCCGGCCGTTCACCACCACCATGCAGTACGAGGTTGGTGCCCGTCGCATAGGCCGCCGCCGGTGACGCCAGCCACACGCAGGCCTCGCCAATCTCGCTCGGCTCTGCCATGCGCTGCATGGGGACAGTCGCAGCCACGGCCGCAATGCCGGCATCATCCCCATAGTGAAGGTCAGACTGCTCGGTGCGCACCAGGCCCGGACTGATGGCAAGCACCCTCACCTTCGGTGCCCATTCCACCGCCAGCGACTGGGTGAGACTGACGATACCGGCCTTGGCTGCGCCGTAAGCCGCCGTCCCGGGCGAAGGCCGCAAGGCCGAAACGCTGGCAATGAAGACAATGACCCCACCCTCGTCCTGGGCTTGCATCAGCGCGTTGGCCTTCTGCGCAAAATTCAAGGGTGCCAGCAGGTTGAGGGCGATGATGGCTTCATGGAAGCGCGGCGATACCTTGTCGGCCATCGCATGCGGTGCGCCGCCTGCGTTATTGACCAGCACATCCAGCCGGCCGTGTGTTTGCGTGATCTGGGCGAACAGCGCGTCCACCTGATCCAGCTTGCGCACGTCACAGGCGATGAAATGTGCCTTGTGCCCATTCTGCTGGGGCAGCTCGGCGGGCGCTTCGCGCCCACAGACGATGACGGTGTCGCCAGCGGCGAGGAATCGCTCGCTGATGCCGCGACCCACGCCCTTGGCCCCGCCGGTGACCAATACAACCCTTGACCCCATTGCCTAGCCCACCTCTTGTCATGGGTCACCTCAAGATTGAGATGACGCGATCCTTCACTCTGCGGCAACATCCTAAGGTCTTCGCGCCGCTGAGCCGTAGTCCCAACGGACGAAGCCACCAAAGTCCTTGTCATTGAACATATTTGTGACGGTGGCCGTTGCCACCTTATGCCCTGGATTGGCTACTCCCAAATGTCCCAGAAACCGGTACCTGAAGGTCACTACGCCAAGCTGCCCAACGGCCTGCGCATCCACTACCTGGATGAAGGCGCACAGTCGGCAGGCGCGCCCGTGGTCGTGTTCTTGCACGGCTCCGGCAATGGCGCCTGTGCCTACAGCAATTTCAAGGGCAATTATCCGGCGCTGGCCAAGGCAGGCTATCGCAGCCTCCTGCCCGATCTCATCGGCTTTGGTTATTCCGACAAGCCCAGTGACGCCGAGTATCACCTGGATTTCTTCGTTGAGTGCCTGAAGCAGGCATTGGATGTCATTGGCGTGGACAAGGTCACGCTGGTGGGCAACTCACTGGGCGGTGCCGTGGCGCTGGGCTTTGCCCTTGCCCATCCGAACACTGTCGAAAAGCTGGTACTGATGGCACCGGGCGGCCTGAATGACCTGCCCGACTACCTGGCCATGCCGGGCATGGCCGCGATGTTCGAGACCTTCAACTCGGGCAAGCCCATCACCGAGGTCGAACTGAAGAAATTCTTCATCAAGGCCTTCGTGGTCAACCCGGACTGCGTGGATGACCAGTTGGTGCGTGAACGCCATGCCCTGATGCAGATACAGAACCCGCAGGTAATGAAGACGCTCAAGGTGCCGAACATGACCACGCGCCTGGGCGAGATCACCGCGCCGACACTCGCACTGTGGGGGCTCAACGAAAACATGATGCCGGACAGCGGCATCCTGCGCCTGGGCAAGGGCATGCCCAACTGCCGCATGGTCCTGGTACCGAACTGTGGTCATTGGGTCATGATCGAACACCGCGAGCTGTTCAACCGAACCGTGCTGGACTTCCTGCAGAACGGCTGAGGCAATAAATTTGTTCTTCTGAGCGCGGCGAGGAAGCTCGTTCCACCGGGAATGACGCCAGGCGCTTCGCTTCACTCGGGATGACACTGGATGAAACATGAGTCTTTCTGACATCACAATTCAACAACTCGGCGACGAGCTATTTGCCGCGCTGCGCGCGCGCAAGGTACTGGAGCCACTCACCAGCCGCGAGCCAGGCATCGACATCGATGACGCCTACCGGATCTCGTTGCGCATGCTTGAACGCCGCCAGGCCGAAGGCGAGAAGCTGATTGGCAAGAAGATCGGTGTCACCAGCAAGGCTGTTCAGGACATGCTCGGCGTCCACCAGCCGGATTTCGGCTTCCTGCTCGATACCATGCACGTCGCCGATGGCGCCACCGTGAGCCTGTCTGAAACCAAGCTGATCCAGCCACGTGCCGAGGGCGAGATTGCCTTTGTGCTGAAGAAGGACCTGAAGGGCCCCGGCGTGACCGAGGAACAGGTGCTGGATGCAACGGACTATGTGTCACCCTGCTTCGAAATCGTGGATTCGCGCATCCGCGACTGGAAGATCAAGATCCAGGACACCGTGGCCGACAATGCCTCCTGCGGCGTGTTTGTGATCGGTGCGGATCGCGTCAAGCCACGTGAGCTGGACCTGGCCGCAGTGAAGATGGACATCCGCAAGAATGGCGAGCACATCGCCAGCGGCCTGGGCTCGGCAGTTCAAGGCCACCCTGCGACCGCCGTGGCCTGGCTGGCAAACACCCTCGGGCGCTTCGGTATTCCCTTTCTGGCCGGGGAGATCATCCTGTCCGGCTCGCTGGCACCCTTGCTGCCCGTCACGCCGGGCGATCGCTTTGAAATGACCTTGGCTGGTATCGGCACAGCATCAATAGCCTTCGAGGACTGAGAAAGCATCATGAAGAAAATCAAATGCGCCATGATTGGCTCCGGCAACATCGGCACGGACCTGATGTACAAGCTCAAGCGCAGTGCCGTGCTGGAACCGGTGTGGATGGTTGGCATCGACCCGGCCTCCGATGGCCTGGCCCGCGCCAAGGAAATGGGCCTGAAGACCACCGACCTGGGCATTGACGGCCTGATCCCGCACATTAAGGCGGACAACATCCAGATCGCCTTCGACGCCACCAGTGCCTATGTGCACAAGGAAAACTCCGACAAGCTCACCGCGCTCGGCGTGAAAGTCATTGACCTCACGCCTGCTGCCATCGGGCCCTTCTGCGTGCCGCCGGTGAATCTCAAGGAGCACCTGGGCAAGAATGAGATGAATGTGAACATGGTCAGCTGTGGCGGCCAGGCCACCATCCCCATGGTCTATGCCGTCTCGCGCGTGCAACCGGTGAAGTACGGCGAGATCGTCGCCACCGTCGCCAGCAAGTCGGTTGGCCCCGGCACGCGCAAGAACATCGACGAATTCACCCGCACCACTGCCAGAGGCGTGGAGAAGGTCGGCGGCGCCAAGCAGGGCAAGGCAATTATCGTGATCAATCCCGCAGAACCGCCGATGATCATGCGTGACACTATCCACTGCCTGACCGAGGACGAGCCAAAGCAGGAGGAAATCACGAAGTCCGTGCATGACATGATCAAGGAAGTGCAGAAGTACGTCCCGGGTTACACGCTGAAAAACGGGCCGGTGTTTGATGGCAACCGCGTGACCGTGTTCATGGAGGTCGCGGGATTGGGCGATTACCTGCCCAAGTACGCCGGCAACCTCGACATCATGACCGCCAGTGCCTCGCGCACCGCCGAGATGTTCGCCGAAGAAATGCTGAAGGCTTAAGGAATACCGACATGAACCTGAAAGGCATCCAGATCAAGACGCATGACATGTCGCTGCGCGACGGCATGCATCCCAAGCGCCACCAGATCACCATCGAGCAGATGCAAACCATCGCCAAGGGCCTGGACGAGGCCGGCGTGCCGCTGATCGAGGTCACGCATGGCGACGGCCTCGGCGGCGCCTCGGTGAACTACGGCTTCCCCGCCGCCAGCGACGAGGAATACCTGCGCGCGGTCATCCCGCTGCTGAAGAAATCCAAGGTCTCTGCCCTGCTGCTGCCTGGCATTGCCACGGTGGATCACCTGCGCATGGCGGCCGACTGTGGCATTCACACCATCCGTGTCGCTACGCACTGCACCGAGGCTGATGTCTCGGAACAGCACATCAACCTGGGCCGCAAGATGGGCCTGGATACGGTGGGCTTCCTGATGATGGCGCACATGATCGAGCCCGAGCAGCTGGTCGAGCAGGCGCTACTGATGGAATCCTATGGTGCCAACTGCCTGTACGTGACCGACAGTGCCGGTTATATGCTGCCGGACGATGTGACCGCCCGGATTGCGTTGTTACGCGAGAAAGCCAAGCCCGAGACCGAGATCGGTTTCCATGGCCACCACAACTTGGCCATGGGGATTGCCAACTCACTCGCGGCCGTCGAGGCCGGCGCACGCCGCATCGACTGCGCCTGTGGCGGCATGGGTGCTGGCGCCGGCAATACGCCGATGGAAGTCTTCATCGCCGTGTGCAATCGCATGGGCATTGAGACCGGCGTGGACGTGTTCAAGATCTCGGATGTGGCCGAGGACCTCGTCACGCCGATCCTCGATTTCCCGGTACGCATTGACCGCAATGCGTTGACGCTCGGCTATGCCGGCGTGTATTCGTCCTTCCTGCTGTTCGCCAAGCGCGCGCAGGAACGCTACGGTGTGCCCGCCCGCGAGATCCTGCTGGAGCTGGGCCGCAAGAAGATGGTCGGTGGGCAGGAAGACATGATTGAAGACACCGCGATGGACATGGCTCGCGCACGGGGCCTGTTGAAGTAAGCCGCGGCCATGCCCGTCGCGCAGACCGACACCATCATCCATGCCCCGATCTCGAAGGTCTGGGAAGTGATGATGGATGTGGATCGCTACAGTGAATGGAATCCTTTCGTCATCAGGATCGATTGCGAGTCGGCCCTGCCCCAGGTAGGCACTGACCTTATCCTGCATGTGCGCTTCAGTGGCTCTGCACGCGTCATGAAGGAGCACGAGCGTATCACGCGTCTGGAGCCGCCTGCACCACGCGATGGATTGGAGCACGCACTACTGGAGTACCAGTTCCTCGGTCCGCTGCATGCCTTGTTCCTGGTGCGTGGCAAGCGACAACAAACACTGCAGTCATTACCGGAAGGCCGCACACGGTACAGCAGTTACGAACGCCTCTACGGTTTACTGGCCTGGGCCGCGCCGATGGCGATGGTGCAAGACGGCTTCGAACGTCATGCCGCCGCCCTCAAGCAGCGTTGTGAAGCAACTAACCCTTGACTGACTAGGCTGGCGGCGCCCCTGCATACAGTCGCTTCAGGTTGTCTCCAGTCAGATCCAGTGACAGCGTCGAGGTGGCAATAAACTTCGTCGCACTGATTTTCCAGTTGCCCGCGACTTTCCTGTACTCATCCTCGTAGTAGCCCGCGAGCTGCGTGGCCTGGTTCGTCTGGGTGTTGATCAGGAAATAATGCAGGCTCCAGGTGCCCCGGGCATTCTCTGCATCCACGATCTCGACCTGCGGGTTCATGCCGTGGTGCATCTCCACCATATGCGGATGACACGCAATATCAGTGTAGATCTTGACCAAGTCGTCAGCCCTGTCAAAACGCCCGACGGCGCCATATTCAATATGGACCGTCCCGTCCGCAAAGCAGGCACGCATGCCAGCGGGATCCTTGCGATCACAGCTGAACAGGTAACGTGCCTTCAGGGCACGGATCGCCTCGATATCCTCTAGGCACTGCAGGCGTTGCTCGATTGAATGG
>JBFKCG010000108.1:0-7490 GCA_041620675.1 Nevskiales bacterium | reverse complement strand
CTTCACGGAAGCAGATTTCGCGCAATCACATCCGGGTGGTGCACTGGGCCGGCGCCTGCTGCTGCATGTCGCCGATATCATGCACACAGGCGCTGACATTCCTGTGGTCGGACCGGACACCTCGTTGCGCGAGGCGTTACTAGAAATGACCCATAAGCGGCTGGGCATGACCGCCATTGCCGACAAAGACGGTCGATTACTCGGTATCTTTACCGACGGCGACTTGCGTCGCACCCTGGATCGCGCAATTGATGTCCGCACAGCCACCATCCGCGAGGTCATGACCGAGAATGGCAAGACCGCACGCGCGAACATGCTGGCTGCCGAGGCCGTTCGCCTGATGGAAACCCACAAGATCAACGCCCTGGTCGTCGTGGATGATGATCAACGCATCGTAGGCGCGCTGAACATGCACGACCTGTTGCGCGCCGGAGTAGTCTGAGACGTGAAAAAAGCGGTACGACCCAAGGCGAGCTTCAACAAGAAAGCACGGCTCGTGGAGCTGGCTGTTTTCGATATTGATGGCGTCATGACTGATGGCCGCCTCTACATCGGCCCTGGCGGGCAGGAATTCAAGGCCGTTCATATCCATGACGGACACGGCCTCAAGCGATTGCAAAGAGCCGGGGTTGAAGTAGGAGTGATCAGCGGCCGCCGCTCCGAGGCAATGGAGGCGCGCCTGAATGACCTCGGGGTTAAGCATGTGTTCATGGGTGTTAGCGATAAACTCGCAGTGTTCTGTGCGTTACTGGAAGAGTTGAATCTTGAGCCTCATCAGGTTGCCTACATGGGTGATGATGAACCGGACCTTGCGCCCATGCGCATCGCAGGGCTGGCGCTGAGCGTGCGTAATGCCGTGCCCGAAGTCTGCAAGGCCGCTGACTGGGTAAGCGCCCATGATGGTGGTGACGGCGCGGTGCGCGAGGCATGCGACAAGATCATCGCAGCACGCGAGGCGACGTCGAAATGACACGGTTGGCTTTCAACCGTGGGCTCTGGCTGCTTCTTGGCACGGCGATTGTCATTGCTGTCATCAGCAGCGGCTGGGTCGTGCAGCAACAAGCACCCGCGGAGCTGCCGGAAGCAGCGCCCGAAAGAGCCGACTATTACTTGCGGGATGCCGAAGTGGATGTGATGGATGAGGATGGCCGCTTGAGTTATCGCCTTAAAACGGACGAGTTGTTGCGATTCAACGACCACTCCTCCCAGCTGACCAATGTTGAAATTGATTCGCTGGGCGGCAAGGATGGCGTCTGGCGGCTGGAAGCCGGCAAAGCCAATATCACGAAAAATCAGGAGCTGATGGTGCTCAGTGGCGGGGTCAGGATGCAAACCGAAAGCCCCCGAGGCAATACACTCCTCGTGACCAACGCCATGAAGGTTGAACTGAACAACAACCGGATGGATACGACCGACCCGGTTCGTATTGTTGGCCCGGATTACCAGACACAAGCCGTGGGTATGCAAGCCTCATTCAAAAGCCGCAACCTGACACTCCTGAACGAAGTACAAACTCATTATGCACGCTGACCTTCCCCGCCTGATCACCGCGTTGTCCGTCCTGCTCTTGACGAGTGGCTTGGCGACCGCTGCACCCGAGGCGAAGCCGCCTGCCGCCCCTGCGACAAAGACCGCACCCGCAAAGGCCAGCGCTCCAGCCCAGCCGATTCAGATCGAAGCAAACCGCGCCGAGATCACCGAACAATCCGGCGTCAGTGTCTACAGTGGCAACGTCAGCCTCAAGCAAGGCGACTTGGACATGCAAGGAGAGCGCCTGGAAATTCGGCGTGACAGCAATAGCGGGGAGATTAACGCAGTACTCACCGGCAACCCTGCCACTCTGCGCCAGCCCACCGACACGGGCGAAATCGTCAAGGCGCGCGCGAATCGCATCAACTACCAGTCGAGCGACAAGAGTCTGGACCTGCAAGGCGCCGCGGAATACGAACGTGGCCGTGACCGCATCAGTGGTCAGAGCATTCGCTACGACGCCAATACAAAGAAACTGCTTGCCAGCGGTCCAAACAAGGCCGGCGAGCGTGTCCAGATCATCATTCAGCCCTCGCAAGCGGAACAATAGAAAAATGAGTGCCGAAGGCATGAATGGACACACCTCCGTCCTCGCAGCGCGCGGACTGGTCAAGCGTTACGGCAAGCGTCTTGTCGTACAGGACGTATCCCTGCAAGTGGGCACCGGCGAAGTCGTTGGACTGCTCGGCCCCAATGGCGCCGGCAAGACCACGGCTTTTTACCTGATCACGGGCTTGCTGCCTGCCGATGCCGGACAGATCCTGCTGGGTGACCAAGATGTCACCTACCTGCCCATGCATGCGCGGGCGCGACTGGGCATCGGCTACCTGCCGCAAGAGGCCTCGGTCTTTCGCAAACTCACCGTGCAGGAGAATATCCTCGCCATCCTCGAGACCCGCGGCGACTTGCACCGCAAGTCACGCAAGGCCGAGCTCGAGCAGCTGCTCGAAGAGCTTCACATCACCTCAATCCGCGACAGCCTTGGCATCAGCCTTTCCGGCGGTGAAAGAAGGCGCGTTGAAATCGCCCGTGCGCTGGCAGCCAGCCCGCAATTTATCCTGCTGGACGAACCTTTTGCCGGCGTCGACCCGATTTCAGTCATCGACATCCGCAAGATCGTGCAACATTTGCAGGCACGCAATATCGGCGTACTGATTACAGACCATAACGTGCGCGAGACCCTGGGCATCTGCTCACGGGCCTATATCCTCAGCAATGGCACGGTCATCGCTGACGGTAGCCCGCAGTCCATCCTCGACAATGAAACCGTGCGCCGGGTCTACCTCGGCGAAGATTTCCGCCTGTAGTCAAAATCATTTACCCCAACCGGCACGATTTTTGTATCAGCCGGCGTTGCTTGCGCCTATAATCGGGTTGTAGGGTCCAGCGGTAGCCGACTCTACCGACGTAACCCCATATAGCAACAGGAATTATTTGGTAGTGAAACAGTCGGTCGCGCTCCGCCTGGGACAACAGCTGACGATGACCCCGGCCCTGCAGCAAGCCATCCGGCTGCTGCAATTGTCGACGCTTGACCTGCAAATGGAGATCCAGCAAGTGCTGGACTCCAATTTCATGCTGGAACGCCTTGAGGAAGGCGCAAGCGAGGATGGCGACTTCGATGACCCACCCGCAGCCGAGACTGACAGCGATAGCAGTGATTCCGGAACTGATGAAGAGCCACTGACTGGCGGCGAGCTGGAAGACAATATCCCCGATGACCTTCCCGTGGACGCCGAGTGGGATGACATCTACGGTAGCGAGAGCCCTGCAGGCGCCAGTGACGCAGATGCAGCGGAACGCCGCGAGTACCTTGAGGCCAACCGCCACCGCCCGCAATCCTTGCATGAACACCTGCAGTGGCAGGCCAGTGTCTATCCGTTTTCACCGGAACAGGCTGTCATCGCCACCTTTCTTTTGGATGCGATCAACGAAGATGGTTACCTGGACGATTGGGATTCTGTCGTCATGCGCCTGCAAGACAGCAGCGGCACGCCACGGGCAGACATTGAAGCGGTACTCTCAATCATCCATGAGTTTGACCCCCCCGGCGTGGGGGCACGATCGCTGACGGAATGCCTGGACATCCAGCTGCGGCAGTTGTCGCCGGATACCCCTGGGCGGGCGCTTGCACTCGGCCTGACGAGCCCAAGTGCGCTGGAAGCCGTTGCAGCCCAGGACCATCTCAGGCTCGCACAACAGCTACAGGTCGAAAAGGATGACTTGATCGTTGGCATCCGGCTACTGCAGTCGCTTCAGCCACACCCCGGTACCCCCTACAGCCAGCCCGAGTCCCAATACATCGTGCCCGAGGTGTTTGTCACCCGACAGAAGGGCCGATGGGTGGTGTCGCTGAACACCGACATCACTCCCCGGCTACGCATCAATCCGGAGTACCTGCGTCTGATCCGGAGGGCGGACATGAGCACGGACCAGCAATCCCTCAAGCAACACCTGCAGGAAGCGCGGTATTTCCTGAACAGCCTGAAAAGCCGAAACGAAACTCTATTGCGCGTGTCTCAGTGTATAGTGGAAGAACAAAGAGCTTTTCTGGAGTACGGCGAAGAGGCCATGAAGCCGCTGGTATTGCGTGATATCGCCGCCCAGGTGGGTGTGCATGAATCCACCGTCTCGCGCGCGATTGCCAACAAGTACATGCACAGTCCGCGCGGACTGCATGAGCTGAAGTATTTCTTTTCCAGCCACGTCCAGACCACCACCGGTGGCAGCTGCTCCGCCACCGCCATCCAGGCCATGATCAAGCGCCTGGTTCAGCAGGAAGACGCATCCAGCCCCCTCAGTGACAGTCGGCTTGCCGAGCTGTTGCTGGAGGACGGCATCCGGATAGCCCGACGCACCGTTGCCAAGTATCGTGAGGAACTGGGTATCGCACCCTCGCACGAACGACGGCAGTCAGGCTGAGTTTTAAACGCAACAGTCCCTAGGAGGCACCATGAATCTGCAGATCTCAGGCCACCACGTTGACGTTACCGATGCGCTGCGTGATTTTGTATCAACCAAGATACGGCGCATCGAAAGGCACTTTGACGATTTAATCGATGCCAACGTCATCCTGACCGTTGAGAAACTGCGCCACAAGGCCGAGGCGACGCTGCACGTACGCGGCGCCACCCTGCACGCACAGGAAATCCAGGAAGACATGTACGCAGCGATAGACCGACTGATGGACAAGCTCGACCGCCAGGTCTGCAAGTTCAAGGAAAAGCGCAAGGACCATCACCCAGAACAAGGCCATCGGCCGCACTAGGCGTTACCCATGCCCAGGCACCCCGGGTGCCTGGGCATTTATTATGAGAACATCACTAGTCACAGCAGGATCCACACCATGAATATCGGCGAAATCATCAACCCAGACCGCGTAATGGTCCAGGACGATATCAATAGCAAGAAGCGCGCACTGGAAGTGATCAGCCACAGCCTGGCGGCAGGCACACCCGAGCTGTCAGCCGATGACATCCTGTCCAGCCTGACCGCGCGTGAGAAGCTGGGCAGCACCGGCCTGGGCGGTGGCGTTGCTATTCCGCACGGGCGCATGCGCGGCACCGAGAACAGCGTTGGTGCCTTCCTGCGAATTGGTCCTGGCGTTGACTACGAAGCCAGCGATGGCCAGAAAGTAGACCTGATCTTTGGCCTGCTGGTACCCCAGAACTGCAACGAGGAACACCTGAAGATCCTCGCCCATCTTGCCGAAATGTTCCTCGATGAGGGCTTTTGCGCCAAGGCACGTGCGACCAGCGACCCCAAGCAGCTACTGGAGCTGCTGGTGGGTTACTCGCCCGCTTCGGCCTGACTTTCTTCCCCCCGCATGAAGCTTATCGTCGTCAGCGGCCTGTCCGGCGCAGGCAAGACTGTCGCGCTGAACATGCTCGAGGACCTGGACTACTACTGCATTGACAACATCCCGCTGTCGCTCCTGCGCAGCTTCACCGCCGATGTCGTCCGTGAGCATGACCAGAACTTCGAGCGGCTCGCCGTCGGCATCGACGCGCGGGCACGTGAGCACGGCATCCACCAGTTCCCAGAGCGCATCCAGTCGCTGCGCGAGGCGGGCATCGACGTACAAGTCTGGTTCTTCGAGGCCGATACCGAAACACTGCTGCGCCGATACAGCGAAACCCGCCGCAAGCATCCACTCAGTGATGCCAAGACACCCTTGCGCGAAGCCATCGACAAGGAGCGTCGCATGCTCCAGCCGATCGCAAAGATGGCGGACCAGCTACTGGATACCAGCCATACGAATGTCCACCAGCTGCGCGACCTCGTGCGCATGCGCATGCAGGGTGCCGGACCGGGTGGACAATCCGTACTGTTCCAATCGTTTGGCTTCAAGAACGGCATGCCCGACGGCGTCGATTTCGTTTTTGATGTGCGCTGCCTGCCCAACCCACACTGGGAAGACAAGCTGCGCCCCCTGACGGGTCATGACCGACCCGTGCGCGAGTTCCTCGATTCAAAGCCGGATGTCCGCGAAATGCTCGAGGACATTGGCAATCACCTCGAGAAATGGCTACCGCGTTTCGATAACAGGGCCTATGTCACAATTGCCATCGGCTGCACCGGCGGCAAGCATCGTTCCGTTTACCTGGTAGAACGCCTGGCTGAGCGCTTTCGCAAGCTCTACCCGCAAGTCATCGTCCGTCACAGCGAGTTGTCATGAGTGTTGCCATTCTGCTTGTTACCCATGCCAGGCTCGGCCACGAACTGCTTTCCACCGTGACCGAAGTCATGGGTTCACCACCGCTCCCAACTGATGTCATGGCGGTTCGACGGGTGCTCGATATTGACGCATTGGTTCGTCAGGGTGCCCGCGTGATTGACCGCCTTGATGAAGGGGATGGCGTTCTGATCCTGACCGACGCGTTTGGCTCGACGCCCAGCAATATTGCCAACCGCATTGCCAAGGACCGGCGCACCCGGGTAGTCGCCGGACTCAACTTGCCCATGCTGGTCAGCGTCTATAACTATCCCAAGCTGGACCTTGAGGCTCAGGCCAACAATGCCCTCAAGAGCGGGCGCGATGGCATCGTGATGTGCAAGGACGGAGAGTGTGATGCCTGAGCGTGAGCTGACGATTATCAACAAGCTCGGACTGCATGCACGCGCGGCTGCCAAGCTGGTGACGCTTGCTTCCCAGTTCCCCTGTGAGGTACGCGTGGCACGCGTCGGCCAGAATGGCCGCGAGGTCAGCGGCAAGAGCATCATGGGCGTGATGATGCTGGCCGCGGCCAAGGACAGCAAGATCCGCCTCATTGCGGAAGGCGAAGGTGCCGAGGTCGCGCTGGACAGTCTCGAAGACCTGATCAACCGGCGTTTTGACGAGGAGACCTGATGAGCCTATGGCTGTCAGGCATTGGCGTTTCGCGTGGCATTGCCATCGGCCGCGTGCATCGCATCCAGTCCGCAGACCTGGATATCCCCGAGTACACACTCGAACCAGAGGCGGTCGAGCCTGAGGTTACTCGGTTCACTGAAGCCCTGAAGCTGGCACAGGCACAGCTACGTCAGATCCGTGACCAGCTGCCCGGCGCCGCACGTGCCGATATTGCCGCCTTCATCGAGACCCACCTGCTGATGCTGGAAGATCGGGCCTTGTCAGAATCAGTCATTACCCTGATCCGCGAGAAACGTAGTAACGCCGAGTGGGCACTGAGGATTCAGCGCGATGCATTGGTGTCCGTGTTCGAACAGATGGAGGATGCCTACCTCAAGAGCCGCCGCGATGATGTCGAACATGTCGTGTCCGGCATCCAGCGCATCCTGCTCAAGCAGGACAAGCCCCTGACTGCACGGACAGAAAAGCACAGCGAAGCCACCGTGATCGTGGCAGATGACATTACGCCTGCCGACATCATCCTGTTGCACCAGCAGGGCGTCGCGGCCTTCATCAGCGAACATGGCGGGCCCTTGTCGCACACGGCGATCCTGGTGCGTAGCCTGGG
>JBFKCG010000107.1:0-7517 GCA_041620675.1 Nevskiales bacterium | reverse complement strand
GTTGAGCGTGATTCGCAAGTACGTGAAGGTCGACGACGATGCCATTCGCATGGCAATCGAGCGTGATGGGGATCTGGAAGTGCTGGAACTCAATGTGGTGCTGCCGGAATCCGCGACTATTCCCCACTGATCGCACGACTGTCGATAAAAGCGGTCAAATTCCCATGATGCGAACCCTGCAACAATTCCTCCGTTCCCTGCTGCCCATCGGGCTGGCCTTGCTGGCCTGTCCGCTCAGTGCGGCAACCTACCTGCTGCCAGCGCCGGGTGACTCGATCATTGGCCATGAGCAGCTGGCCAGCGCACGCTACGAGGAAACCCTGCTCGACATCGCGCGTCGCTACAACTTGGGCTACGAAGACATCAAGCTGGCGAATCCCGGCGTGGATACCTGGATACCGGGCCAGGACATGCCGGTGGTGCTGCCGACTCGCTTCATCCTGCCGGAGGGGCCGCGCAAGGGCATCGTCATCAATATCGCGGAGATGCGACTGTATTACTACCCCAAGGAACTGCGTGACGGCCGTGCGGTGGTGATCACGCACCCCGTCAGCATTGGGCGTGATGACTGGAAGACGCCCTTGGGTAATACCACCATCGTACGCAAGGACAAGGATCCGGCCTGGTATCCGCCCGAGTCCATCCGCAAGGAACACGCCGCGGATGGCGACCCGCTGCCCAAGGTCGTGCCTCCGGGGCCCAATAATCCGTTGGGACGCTACTCACTGCGGTTGGGCATCCCGGGCTACCTAATCCACGGCACCGACAAGGCCTTCGGCATCGGCATGCAGGTGACGCATGGCTGCATGCGCATGTATCCGGAAGACATTGAGTCCATGTACAAGTCAGTGCCCGTGGGCACCCCGGTACGCATCATCAACCAGCCACTCAAGACCGGCTGGCACCGGGGGGTCTTGTACCTGGAGGCGCATCCAGTCCTGAGTGAAACGCCAACGAAGCCCGACCTCGGGCCGGCACTGGAGAAAATCGCGAATGCGGCGCGTGACCGTAAGGACTATGAGATTGATTGGGCCTGGGCTGAGGGACTCGTGATGGAGCCGCGTGGCATGCCATTGCCCGTCAGGCAGCGCGGCACCGCCGGGCAGACACAGCCGTTCAGTGCTGCGGCCTGGTAACAGTCGCTGCTTTCTGACTTAATCCTGCATCCAATAAAAAACCCGCCGCGGCTTTCGCCGGGCGGGTTTCTTGTTTCAGCCGTGTGGGCTTACTTGCGCTGTGACTTCTGGAACATGCGATCCATGCGCTCGGTGTTGGCAGCGCAGCACTTATTGGCGTCACCTGCGGCAACGGCAGCCTGGTCAGCCGAGGCCTGTGCACGATCGGCACTGGTCTGGGCTTCAGCAGCGGCCTGGCCTGCGCGGTTTGCGGTCTTCTGGGCATCAGCGGCGGTCTTCTGTGCGGATTCGGCACTGCGCTGGGCAGCTTCGGCAATCGCACGGACTTCCTGAACGGCGCCGTTGGTTGCGCAGCCGGTGGTCATGCCGACTAACAAGGCGGCGGCGGCAAGGGTCTTCAATACTTTACTGGTCATTTTTCTAACTCCCGTGATGGTTCGTAATTACGCAATTATAGTCTGTTCGTGGAGCACCATGGCTCCGCCGCAGTCCCCTGAGACTACACAAGTCAACCGTGTCCCGTCTAGCGCGACGCTGTCGCTACTCATCTGACAGGACGTTCACCGCAGCTCACGCCGGAGGATCTTGCCAACATTTGATTTTGGCAGCTCGTTGCGGAACTCGATGTGTCGCGGCACCTTGTAACCCGTCAGGTTGTCCTTGCAATAGGTCTTGAGGTCATCCGCAGTGAGGTTGGCGTCCTTGCTCACGACGAAGATCTTGACGGCCTCGCCGGATTTTTCGTCCGGCACGCCGACGCAGGCGACTTCGAGCACACCGGGATGCGAGGCGACCACGTTCTCGATTTCGTTCGGGTATACGTTGAAGCCCGATACGAGGATCATGTCCTTCTTGCGGTCAACGATATAGAAGTATCCCTGCTCGTCGCATTTGGCCACGTCGCCGGTCTTAAGGAAGCCATCGTCGGTAAAGACCTTGGCGTTCTCCTCCGGCCGGTTCCAGTAGCCGGCCATGACTTGTGGGCCTTTGATGCAGAGTTCGCCCGGTGTCCCGATTGGCACTTCCTGGTTGTTGTCGTCACGCACCGAGAAGATGGTAGAGGGCAGGGGCAGGCCGATGGAGCCGTTGTGGTCGGGCAGGTCGAGCGGGTTCATCGAGGCCGCTGGAGACGTCTCGGTCAGCCCGTAAGCTTCGGATAGGGGTTTGCCGGTGACCTGCTTCCACTGCTGGGCAACGGCTTTCTGCACGGCGGCACCGCCCCCCAGCGTCAACTTGAGGCTGGAGAAATCCAGCTCATGGAATTGCGGCGTGTTGAGCAGGCCAACGAACAGGGTGTTCACGCCGGTGAAGGCAGTGAAGCGGTGCTTGGATAGTTCCTTGACGAAACCTTCCATGTCGCGAGGGTTGGTGATCAGCACGTTCTGCGCGCCGATCTTCATGAATGTCAGGCAGTTCGCCGTGAGTGCGAAGATGTGATACAGCGGCAGCGCGGTGATGATGATTTCCTTGCCATCCTCGGTCAGCGTGCTCATCCAGGCACTGGCCTGTTGCAGGTTGGCGACGATATTGCCGTGCAGCAGCGTGGCACCCTTGGAAACGCCGGTCGTGCCACCGGTGTATTGCAGGAAGGCGATGTCGCTGTGGGTCAGCGCCACAGGCGTCATCGGCGTCGCGTGACCCTTGGACAAGGCGTCGCGGAAGCTGATGGTGCCCCCGGGGATGTTCCACTTCGGCACAACCCGCTTCACGTACTTCAGCGTGAAATTGACCAGCGTGCGCTTGGCCAGCGGCAGCATGTCACCGACCTGCGTCGTGATCACGGCTGCCAATGGCGTACTGTCGATGACCTTCTCCAGGGTCTCGATGAAATTCTCGACGATGACAATCGCCTTGGCGCCAGAGTCCTTCAGCTGGTGCTCGAGTTCGCGCGGCGTGTACAAGGGGTTGACGTTCACCACCACCATGCCGGCGCGCAGGATGCCGAAGATGGCAACCGGGTATTGCAGCAAATTGGGCATCATCACGGCGATGCGATCGCCCTTGCTGAAGCCCAGCGTGTTCTGCAGGAAAGAGGCAAAGTCCTGGGTCAGGCGGTCAAGCTCGGCATAACTGAGGGTGTGACCAAGGTTGGTATAGGCCGGCTTGTCGGCAAAACGCGTACAACTTTTTTCGAGCACCTGCGCGACGGAGTCGAAAGCGTTGGCGTCAATTTCTGCGCTGATGCCCTTGGGATACTGCTTGAGCCAGACTTTGTCCACGAATGATCTCCCTTGTTCTTGCGGTCGCCGACAACGCCTCTGCGGGGCGCTTGTCTATTCGACGTGTTTCTTTGGTATGACTGGATGCCGAGACGGAACTTATAGTTATTGCCTCATTATAGGCAAATCCACGGCTTGCGAATGCCCTGTGTCCGGCGGGGTTACTGGGCGGTTTGTGGATCGCCCCGCAAGCGGCGGGTGTCCGGCTGCACGGGGCTGCCATCCGCCAGGTCACGCAAGCTGATCCCGTCCAGGGCGGCCCCGAGACTGCCATCGAGTCGCTGTAACAGTTGCTTGACCAGGCGATGCGGCGCCAGTTCGTGCTCCCTCAGGCTGATGCTGGGGTCGCTGGCGCGGAGGGCGGCCAGCAGCTCGTTGACGGAGGTCGTGTCCAGGTCGCGGCCGGGAACCAGCGCAGCCCGATCCTCGGAAGTGTGCACCAGGAAGCCCTCGGCGAGCAGGATGTCTATGACGCCATACAGGTGCTCGGGGGGGATTCGCAGGTGGCGGGCCAGACTTTCCTCGCGCCAGTGCGGCAGCTGCTTGATCAGGTTATGACCAACCAATGCCATCACCAGCAGGGCAACTTCCTCCTGCAGGCGGGCGCCCATGCGTGGCGTGTCCTGGCGTGGCGTCAGGTGTTCCGGGTGTTGCCAGAGAAACGCGATACGACAACCGATTAGCAGGATCATCCAGCTCACGTACAGCCAGATCAGCAGGAAAATCAGGATCGCGAAACTGGAGTAGATGGCGTCGTACTTGGTTGCGGTACGAGAAAAGGTGGCAAAGGCCCAGCTCGCTGTCTGCCAGGAGATACCCGCAACCAGGCCACCAACCGCTGCCGCCGAGGTGCGAACGTTGGTGTTGGGAATGAACAGGTACAGCGCGGTAAAGCCGCCACAGGTCAGAAGGTAAGGGAACAGCTTGCTGAGGACATAAACACCGAAGCCGAAGGGCTCCATCTCGATCAGCCGCTGTACCACGGTCTGGTTCATGACCGAGGCGGTGAGTGCCAATGCCGAAAACAGCACCACCGGCCCGACCGTCAGCACGGACAGGTATTCACTGAAACGACGTGCGAAGCTGCGGGGTCGGTCAACCTTCCAGATGTAATTGCACCCGCCCTCAACCTTCTGGATCAGCGAAATGACAGCGTACAGCAACAACACCACGCCGACTGCTCCGAGCACTCCGACCTTGATGTTCTCGACGAAGCCAATGATCATCCGGCTGATCTGTGGCGCGGCTTCGCCCAATGGCGCGAGGAAATTGACCAGGACAGGCTCGAGCCGGTTGTGTACGCCCAGGGCCTTGAGCATGGAGAAGCTGATGGCGAGGAATGGCACGAACGACAAAAGCGTGGTGTAAACCAGGCCCATGGCCCGCATGCTGTACTGGCCATCCCCCAGATCGCGCAGGGAGGCATGTGCCAGGCGCAGCCATAGGAAGCCGCGTTGAGCGCTCGGGCTTAGGCTGTCCAGGTCGCGTTCCCAGATCCAGTTGTCCAGCTGCTCATTTAGCTTGCGAAACACGGACCACTCCCACTGTGGTGACCCGGCCAGCCTAGCGCAGGCGGTGAGCCGAGTCAGCCTGTTTTTGCCGAGGATGCCCTGCTACGCTAGCCTAGTACCCGCCGATTTGGCGTTAACCGAGCCCGATTCTGCTCCGATGGCTTGTTCCATCGGCAGATGCATTGTGATGGTGATTCATGCCGACTTCTTCTGCTGCCGACACCCAAGCCCCCTCAAGCGCACTTGTGCCTGTGGCCGAAGAGGGCAAGCGCATCGCCGAAAACATTCTCGGCGCCAACCCGGTAGTCGGCCTTACGCGCAGGGAATTGCTGGACTCCACCCGAAGCCTGCTGCGGCTCCTCGGCACGAACCCGCGTGTCGTCATTTCGCGCGAACGCGATTTTGTTGCCGAGTTGGCGCGCATCCTCATTGGTCGCTCGAATGTCAGGCCTGATCCGGCAGACCGGCGATTTGCACATCCGGTGTGGCGGAAAAACGGTTACTACCGGCGGGTCATGCAGGCGTATCTGGCCTGGAGCCGCAGCCTGTACGACATCATCGACAGTATCGACGCGCAGCCACGTGTCCGCGAGCGTGCGCGCTTCGCGCTGATGCAGGTGATCGATGCCGCCGCGCCGATCAACAACCCGCTCGGTAACCCGGGCTTCATTGCCCGTGCACTGGAAACCCGCGGCTTCTCGATCGCAAAAGGACTCAAGAATCTGGTGGACGACCTGCGCAACAACGGCGGGATGCCGAGGCAGGTTGACGAGCGACCGTTCAAGGTCGGCCGTAACCTGGCCTGCTCCGAGGGCGCGGTGGTATTTCGCAATGCGGTCTGCGAGGTCATCCAGTACAAGTCACGGACTTCTCTGGTGCAGCCGATCCCGCTGTTGATTATTCCGCCGCAAATTAACAAGTACTACATCGTCGACCTGGCGCCGGAAAAAAGTTTTGTCCGGCACGCCACTGACAATGGCGTCCAGGTGTTCTGCGTGTCCTGGCGCAATCCCACACCTGCGCAACGTGACTGGGGGCTCGAGACCTATGTGTCAGCCGCCAGGGAAGCGATTGATGCAGTGCGCGAGATTACCGACAGCGAATCCGTCAACCTGATGGCCACCTGCGCTGGCGGCTTTACCACCGCCATCCTGCTCGGCCACCTCTGGGCCGCCGGTGAAGGCAGTCAAATCAACTCGCTGACGTTGCTGACGACCGTGCTGGATACCAGCACCGATAGCCTGCTGGGCTTGTTTGCCAATGAGGCCAGCATCAAGAGCGCGACGGCAAAATCGCGTCGACGTGGCGTGCTCGATGGCCGTGAAATGGCGCGTTCTTTTTCCTGGTTACGGCCTACCGACCTGGTATGGGGTTATGTCTCCAACAACTACCTGATGGGCATGGATCCGCCGGCCCTCGATATCCTGTACTGGAACAGCGACACCACACGCCTGCCTGCGCGATTCCATGCCGACATCCTCAACCTGTTCCAGAAAAACCCCCTGGCGAAGCCCGGTGGCATGAAAATCCTCGGAACCGAGATCGATCTCAGGCAGGTGGACTGTGATGTCTTTGTCGTGGCCGGAATTTCCGACCATATCGCGCCCTGGAAAGCCTGCTACCAAAGCACGCGGCTGTTTGGTGGCGCCACCAAGTTCGTGCTGTCCAACACGGGCCATATCCAGAGCATCGTCAACCCGCCGGAGAACCCCAAGGCCAAGTTCTACGTGCACGATAATTACAACCTGGAGGCCGAGGACTGGCTTGAGCATGCCACGCTCAAGCGTGGCTCCTGGTGGGATTATTGGCGCAGCTGGATTGCCCCACGCTCGGGTGCGCCGCGACCGGCGGGGCCCTCGCTGGGAAGCACCAAGCACCCAGCCGGAGATGCGGCGCCAGGCCGCTACGTTTACCAGCGCTAGCCATGCGGCAGGGCATGGCCCTCGGGCGCTGCTCCGCAAACCAACCATAAGCTGACTGTCAGTACACGGGTAAAGAGCTGGGCACGATGGCCCGTGCTTGACAGAGGCCCGCCCGCCATTTATATTGCACTGCAACAAATGCTGCAAAGCAGCATTTTGACCGGTGTGTAGATATTGTGTCTCACTATAAAGGAGAGAAATACATGGATATTCAGAAGCTTATCAAGGACCTGAAGGCTCAGTTCGCAACCCTGGGCAAGAAGGCGCAAGGCCTGTTCAAGGTTTCCGCCGACGCCGGCCAGCAGGCGCTGGAAGTGGTGACGGACAACGCGCAGGCCCTGGTGAAGGTCGAAACGACCGCCGCCAAGGACGTGTACGAGATCGCCGTTGCCAGCTTCAACAAGGCCAAGACCGCCGGCCTGCAGAAGGTTGCCGCCAAGCCGGCCGCCTACCTGCCTTCCGAAGGTGCTGACCGCATTGTTGCCGCTGCTCAGGAAACGGTGGAACTGCTGACCCAGGCTGGCGAAGAGCTGGTTGACGTCCTGCAGAAGGGCTACAAGGGCGTGCTGGCTAAGCTGCAGGGCAAGAAGCCTGCCGCCAAGAAGGCCAAGCGTACGACCGCGCGTCGCACGACCGCCAAGAAGGCGACCGCCACCGCCGCCTAAGCTGCGCAAGTAGCATCCGGTAACGGAACACGGGGGGAGGCGAAAGTCTCCCCCCGTTTTTTTT
>JBFKCG010000106.1:0-7566 GCA_041620675.1 Nevskiales bacterium | reverse complement strand
GGTGGCTCCGTTGATTCCCGCCGCACCGGCTACTCCCATGTCATCTATAACCTGCTCACCGGCCTGGGCGCGTTCCTGCTGCTCACGCCTTATGTGCTGCTGTGGCAATGGTTGTCGCCAGGGGCGCTCGAAACGCAGTCAGAAATTGCACTGGTGGCGTTTCACACTTCCTTCAATCTCCTGGGCGTGATGGTCGTGCTGCCCTTTTCAGCGCCGTTTGCCCGGTTGTTAATGCGGCTTGTCCCAGACCGCGCAGCCCCCCTGGTCAGGCGCCTGGATACGCAGCTGCTCAAGGAACCCGCGGTTGCCCTTGAAGCCGTCCGTGAAACCCTCAATGACATCGCCCAGGCAATGTTCCGCTACGGGCTTGCGCACCTGCGCGATGAGGGCGCGTACGACGGCAGACTGCTGGATGAGTTTGATAGCGCACTGGACCGGCTGCAGGACTATGTTGATTACATCCACCTCACACCCGACCAGGGACGCGAATGGCATTTCCTGATGGCCTGCATCCATGCGCTGGATCACCTGCAGCGCCTGTTGCGACGCTATCGCAAGAACCCGCAGGCGTGGCCATGGCGACGCTGGCCGACACTACGCTCGGATCGTGGGCAAGTGGTGCTGGTGATGGGTGAGCTGGTGAAGGCCGCCCAAGAAGGGCACTGGGCCAAGGTTGCGCAGAGAACAAACACCGCGGCAGCTACGCTCAGCCAGCAGACCGACGCCATCCGCAATCAAATCATCTATCGCATCGCCTCGGGCAAGGAGGGCACGGATCAGGGCAGCGTTGAACTCGAGGCCGCTCGCTGGCTCAGGCGTGTGGCCGACCATATCTGGCGGATTGCGCACCACCTCCATGAGGCCGAGAAAGTTTCCTATAAACAGGCCAGCCCTGACACGGAGAATCCCGCGTTGGCGAGTACTTCTTAAATGCTTGCCGTTGAATCCAGATAGTGCCGCGTTGACCCAGATCAATGCCCTGAGCCAAGGGTAATTACACACTGGGAATGACGTGATCCGGGATCAGGGCGAAGCATCATGATGATACTGACGGATTTCTACCTGGCCTTTGCCATCGTACTGGTCGCCTCGGCCGGCGGCCTGGTGGTGTGGCAGATCGGGCTCAAGCCCCCAAACAAGCAGCTACTCGTCATTGCTGCCTTCCTGTTTGCCCTGGCCGGGCTGATCGGCATCGGCAGCATGATCTATTACGGCGGCTCGCTGACGCACGAACAAGGGGAATGTCCTTATTCAGAGCCCATGGTGCCGTGCCCCACCACGCCGCCAGAACAACTCTCTGAAAACGAACCGGATTACCTGCCACCGCCGGAATAACTCCAGTGACCTTCTAACCCAAATTGGGCCAAGCCCATGGCCGAACCGCACAGCAACTTGCTAGCGACACATACGCCCCAAGCCATACAGGAACGGCTGGAGCAAGGGGGCTCGGAATCCTACTTGCGGGATTTCGTCTATGGCGCGGTGGATGGACTCGTGACCACATTTGCCGTGGTCTCCGGTGTTGCCGGTGCCGGGCTTGCGGTCGGGGTGATCATCATCCTGGGTCTCGCCAACCTGCTGGCCGATGGCTACAGCATGGCCATGAGCAATTTCCTGGCGTCGCGCGCCGAACTGGAACGCAGGGAAGACCTGCGGCAACAGGAATATGACCATATTGCCCATGTACCCGACGGAGAGGTTGAGGAAATCCGTCAGATCTACGCCAACAAGGGATTCAGTGGCGCGCAGCTGGAGCACATCGTGCAGGTGATCACCAACGACCACCAGTGCTGGGTGGAGACCATGTTGCTGGAAGAACATGGTGTCACGTCTGTCACTGCCACGCCCTGGCGTGCTGCCACCGTAACTTTCCTGGCATTCATACTGATTGGGATCGTGCCGCTTGCGGCCTTTCTCTGGAACCTGCTCGGGATACTCCCGATATCACACCCGTTCCTGGTGAGCAGCGTGACGACTGGCGTGGCGTTTTTTGCAGTTGGCGCGGTCAAGGCCCAATTTGTCGCGGTGTCCTGGTGGAAGTCCGGCGTGGAAACCCTGCTGCTGGGTGGCTCGGCGGCGGCACTCGCATACGCGGTGGGCTATCTGCTCGGCCAGTTCCTGTAACAGCAGCCCAACACGGACAGGCCAGATCAACCCGGGTAACTGCGCAGTTTTGCCAGTCCCAGTATCCCGAACAGGCCCAACGCCGCGATGAACGCACCACTGAGCATCAGGCCGATGCCAACGCCAAAGGCATCCGCGGCAAGACCTGCCGTCAGGCCTGCGCTGGCCGGGCCAACCTGGCTGCCGATGGTATAGAAGCTCATGATGCGCCCGCGCATGGCATCACCGGTCTGGGTCTGCAGGCCGGCCACGATGAAGCTGACCACCAGACCCGCCACCACACCGGAGAGTACGATTAGGCTGATCGGCCAAATACCGTGGTCGAGAACTGGCACCAGAATAATCACAACACCCAGCAGCACCGGCCCGAGCAGGATCATGCGGCCGTTGTGCATGCGCGTATGCAGGAAACTGGCGAGTGCGCCGCCGACGATCAATGCCAGTGCCAGCGTGCCTAGGTAAAGGCCGCGCTGCGCGTCGTCGAGCTCAAGCACCAATCGCGCGAAGCGTGGCCACAGCACCTGGATCGGACCCATGGTCAGGAAGCCGACCACGCTGATGCCGAGCAACTGCGCTAGTAGTGGCATCTGTCGCAAATAGGCCAGACCCGCCTTGAATTCATGCAGCACGGTTCGCTCGCGCGCAGGCTGGGTCCACCACATGCGCACGGGTGGCAGCGTCAGCTGCGCCAGCGCGAACAGGCCAAGACCCATGGCGAAGGTGGCGGTCCAGCCATAGGCCTGGGTGGTAAGACCGATAAAGATGGGTGCAGCGCCAAAGCCGACCATGACCAGCAGGTTGAACAACACCGAAACGCGACCGAGCCGAGCCGGCGTGACCAGGCGACCGAGGCTGGCATAACGCGCCGGCGCGATGAACGACCAGGCAATGCCATTCAGGCCACTGGCCAGCAACACTAAATTGCGAGCAACCGGTGACGTGACCTCAAACAGGCGAATGGCCAGCAGGCAACAGGCCGCCAGCATGAATACGCCCTGCGCGAAGCCGATGAGCGTCTTGGTTGAGTGGCGATCACACATCACCCCGGCGTACAGGCCAAGCAGCAACGGCGGGAAGAAGCACAGGAAAAAGGCAAGGCCAGCCAGCGCGGTGGAGCCAAGTACGTCCTGCGAATACAGGATCACCGAGTAGTTCATCACATGGCCGCCGATGAAGGCGAAGAATGACGACACGAAAAAACCGGCGGTATTGCGACCGGTGCCGGTGCCCGGCGGTGTGCCGCTCAAGCGAGGCAGCCGCAGTTATTCGCCTTGACCCCGCGTCGGCTTGTCACTTCACAGCCCCCTCGATGCGAATCAAAGTGGGTTGCGCACCTTCGATATGCCAGCTCGGGAAACTGGAATTGCTGGTCCAGGCGGTGCCATCGGGTGTGATCTCGACGTCGCGCGTGAAGGACACCAGGCGCGGCAGCGGGATGAATTGCCAGCTCTCCTTGGCAATATCGAATGCCAGTACTGAGTCGGACTGGTTGCCGTCCACCCAGACGATGCCGCGCTTGCGGTCGACATTGAGTGAATACGGCGTGTCGCTGCCAGCCGGCACTACCGGCATGTCATAGCGTGTGAACTTGCCGCTGGCCGGGTCGTACTTGGCTATGGCGGATTCGGGGAAGGCCGCAATCCACAGCTTGCTGTCGGCATCGGCACGCAGCCGGCGCGGCCCCATGAACGGTGTCGGAATCATCGTCACTTCCAGCGTCTCTGGATCAATCCGTCCGATGTCATCGGCATACAGTCGCGCAAACCAGACCGAGCCATCCGGCGCGACCTCGATGCCGTAAGGCAGCGGCAGGCCTGAGGACTGGAAATCAATCGGCAGCTTGTTCAGTGGCAAGCCCCAGTCGGCGAGCTTGAGGATCACGCCGACCAGCGCCACGGTGATGCGCTCGCGCAGGTTGCGGATGGGCAGGTCAATGAAGGTAAATTCGCCGGTCTTGCGATCCAGCACGGCGACCTGGTTGGACAGGGCCACCGTGAACCACACGCGATCCTGCGCATCGAAGCGCAGCGTGTGCGGGTAATAGCCTTCCTTGAACTGGTGCACGGTGAAGGTCTTGCTCTCGGGTGCGAACTCGATCAGGCGTTGCTGCACCGAGCAGGTCATGAAGATGTGGCCATCAATGGGTGACTCCGCGAAGGAATGCAGGCCGACATAGGTCTCGTGCACGGGGAAAGCGCGCAGGCGCGCGCCCAGCAACCCGCCCGGCTTGTCATCGGGCGAGCGCGGCAGCTTGTAGATGCTGTATTCGCCCGTGACCGGGTCAATCTCGATCAGGTCGTCCTTGAGGTTGTCACCGACATAGACCTTGCCATTGGAGTGCGTGAGCAGGTCGTGCATCTGCGACATGGCATCGCCGATTGGCCACTCGGTGATGGTGATGCCGTTGAGGTTGCCCGGCCATGGCGTGCCGGCCGGGATCAACTCGGGATGCTCGCGCAGGTGGCGATATCCCTCGCTCAGCCGCTCCGGCAGGACTTCCTGCGCCTCGGTTGCCAGACGCGAGCCGTAGGTGATCATGCGGGCGATGACTTCGCTCCACTGCTCGGGGCTACGCTCGGCGCGCAGGAAGGCATTGCCCTGCTGGTGACAGAACGCGCACTGCAATGCGTAATGTTTCTTGAGGGTTTCGTCTCCGAGGTCGAGCTGCGAGAACCAGGCATTGGCCGGGCGACTGGCGGCCAGCGCGGCAAGATCCGTCTCGGGCATCAGTTTCAGGCTGAGGCTGGCGTTGCCGCGGGCCTTGTCGATGCTTAGCGTCTGGAAGCCCGGACTCCGCAACTGCAGGCGCACTTCATCATAGGGCAGCGCCAGGCTGAGACGGCCATTGGCATTGGTGAAGCCGGTGAACTCGGGCAACACGACACCGCTGACGCTGCCACCGGTCTTGCCATACCAGTTGGCGGGCGCCGACACGGCCGTGGTTTGCACACGCACCATGACACTGGCCAGTGGCTTGCCCGTGTTGCTGGTGACGGTCACGTCCAGTGCCAGGGCTGGCCCAGCCAGAAACACGGCCATGACCAAGGCCATCGCGACACGCAATTGAATTTTTTGCATTGTGATATCCCCCGTCACTTATTCTGTAGCAGGCCCTTGGCTTGTGCATAGTCCATGAAGCACTCGCGGCTGCTGCGCCTGGGTGCATAGCCAAAGTCCTGCTTCAGTCGTGCATTACTCAGGACCGGCCGGTAGCGCAGGAAGTTGACCTGTTCTGGCCCGTACTGGCTCAGGCCCAGACCATGCAGCATGAACAGCGCCGCGCGCATCAGCCACGCTGGCAACGCGATATAGGGCTTGCCTAGCAGGCGCGCGATCTCGCGCAGGCTGATGGTGCCATCACCGGCCAGGTTGTAGATGCCACTGCGGTTTTCCAACAGCCCCTTGATCAGGCATTGCGCCACATCCTCATCCCAGATGATGACGAAGGGCGTGTCCGTGCCTGCCACGCCGGGTATGCGTGGCTTGTCGAACAACGCCGTGATCTGGTTGTTGAAGCCATGGCCGAGCACGGTGCCCGGGCGGAACACCAGCTGCTTCAGCTGCGGATGCTCGCGCCGGTAGCGCGCCAGCATTTCCTCGACCAGGCGTTTGTGGTCGGAATAGGCGAACTCGACGTTGCCGCGCAGTGCGTCATCCTCATCCAGCGGCACCGGGTTGTCGGCATGGTAGCCATAGGCCGCGCCACTGGTGGTGACGATGAACTGCTCGACACCCCGCGCCACGGCTGCATCCAGCAGGCGCTGGGTGGCCTCCACGTCGATCTCGCGCATGGTGGCACGATCCATCCCCGGCGGCGGCGTCACGATGGACGCCAGGTGGATGATGGCATTGATACGCTCGGTCCCGATCAATTCGCCGAAACCTTGGTCGCGGATATCCGCCCGCATGAAATGCTGGCCGGGGGGTAGCTCGGCCGGCTCGCGCAGGTCGGTGCCGAGCACGAAAACCTCAGGATGATCCTGGGCCAGCATTTGGCTGACGCGCCGGCCGATGAATCCTGCGGCACCGGTGATCAGTACCCGACGTTGTGGCTGGTTCATGTTTTGATCCTGTTGCGCGCGTCATGATTCAAGGCGCGAGCGCCAAACTGCCACGAAACGCTGACGATTGGTAGGATGCCCCTAGTCAGGCACGGTCCCGCCGAGGACCGGCCGCACAAGGGGGAGCCATGAGTGGCGTTGACCAGCTTCATCTGAACTTCAACCCGGAAGCCTTGCAGGCCCTGAACGTGATCCTGGGCATCGTCATGTTTGGCGTCGCGCTTGACCTGCGGGTTGAGGATTTTCGTCGCGTGCTGCGTGCGCCAATGGCACCTGGCATTGGTTTGCTGTGCCAGTTCTTCATCCTGCCGGCGCTGGCCTCGTTACTGGTGCTGGTGTTCAAGCCCGCCCCAAGCATGGCGCTTGGCATCATGCTGGTCGCGGCCTGCCCGGGCGGTAATGTCTCCAACTTCTTCACCAGCCTGGGCCAGGGTAATGCGGCGTTGTCCGTGAGCATGTCGGCGATCTCCACGCTGGTGTCGATCGTGATGACGCCATTCAACTTCATGTTCTGGGGCCGACTCAATCCGCACACCGCCGAGATGCTACGCAGCATCCAGCTGGAACCCAGCGACATCCTGATGACCGTGGTCACGATCCTCGTCATCCCCACCCTGCTTGGCATGTTCACTGCCCATTACAAACCGGCCTTGGCGCGTCTCCTGCTCAAGCCCATGCAGTTGCTCTCGATCGTCTTCATGCTGGTGTTCATCCTCGGTGCGCTAGCCGCCAATTTCCACAACTTCCTGCAATATGTCGGCGCGACCTTCTTCATCGTCTTTGCCGTTAACGGCACCGGCCTGCTGGCCGGTTACTGGGTTTCCCGGCTTGCGCGGCTAAGCCCGCGTGATGCACGTGCGGTGAGCTTCGAAACCGGCATCCAGAATTCCGCTTTTGGCTTATTACTCGTGTTCAATTTCTTTGGCGGGCTCGGCGGCATGGCGCTGGTGGTGGCCTGGTGGGGCGTTTGGCACCTGATCACCGGGCTGGGCTTGGCACTCTGGTGGTCCAAGTGGAATCCGGTCATGGTTGCGGATCCCGCATGAACACACGCGAGGCAGTTTTCATCACTGGCATCGCTTCCGGCATGGGCCTGGCACTGGCGCGGCGCTTCCTCGCCGACGGGGCACAAGTGGGTGGTTGCTCAATCACCGCCGCCGAACAACTCGGACACGCGTTTCCCAACGAAATTGATTACGTGCAGGCTGACGTCTGCGACGAGGTGGCGATGCAAAGGGCTATCTCAGGCTTTGCAGAGCGCGCAGGCCGTCTGGATATCGTCGTGGCCAATGCCGGCATTTCCATGCCCAAGTCCGCACTACCGGATTTCGCGGTGGGTCGGCGCGTGATCAACGTCAACCTCAATGGCACCCTCAATACC
>JBFKCG010000105.1:0-7576 GCA_041620675.1 Nevskiales bacterium | reverse complement strand
GCTTTGGCGGTTCGGTCCCTGAAATCTACCAGCGGCTGCTGGTACCGTTGCTGTTTGAGGAATACGCCGAGGACATCGCCTGCCGCGTCAAGGTCCCCGCGCAAGGCGCTGTGCTGGAAACAGCCTGTGGCACCGGGGTGGTGACGCGACAGCTCAGGGAAAAGCTGCCCGGCAGCGTGCGCCTGGTGGCTACCGACCTAAGCCCACCGATGCTGGAAGTGGCACAGAAGCAGCTAAAGGACCTCAAAGCCATAGAGTTCAGGCAGGCGGATGCCACCACCCTGCCGTTTGAGGACGCCAGCTTCGATACCGTGGTGTGCCAGTTTGGCGTGATGTTCTTCCCGGACAAGGGCAAGGGTTATCGTGAGGCAGCGCGCGTGCTGAAACCCGGCGGGAGTTTCCTGTTCAATGTCTGGGATTCTCTGTCAGAAAATCCGATCCCGGACTGTGTAACCAAGGCCGTTGCCAGCCTGACGCCGGACAACCCCGCGGATTTCCTTGGCAAGATTCCTTACGGATACCACGACGCGACAGCAATCGAATCCGAACTCAAGGCCAGCGGTTTTGCGCAAGTCGAGTGCGTCGTGTTGCAGAAAACCAGTCGGGCACCCACGGCAAAAGACGCCAGCTACGCGTTCACGGCGGGCACACCGTTGCTCAATCAGCTCAACGAACGTGGCATCACCGAGGCCGCGCATACCGCTGCCGAAAAGGCCATGCGCGAGCGTTATGGCGAAGCTGCCGTCGGCGCGAAGATGCAGGCGAAGGTGTTCGTCGCGACCATGCCTGCCTGAATCTAGGCAGGTTCCACGGGTCGCAGCCAACGCCAGGCTACCCACCAGCCCAGCGCAGCGGCAATGGTTGCCATCCAGTAAATTGCATCCGGCGAGACCTGCTCCCACAGGTGGCCACTGAGCAAGCTGCCGAGCGCACCACCGGCACCGAAGCTGACCGCGCTATAGAGCGCCTGGCCTCTGCCCTGTAGGCGACCGCGGAACATCTGGTGGATCAGGTGGACCGAAACGGCGTGATAGACCCCAAAACTGGCCAGGTGCAGGCATTGCACCAGCATCAGGATTGGCAGGTAGTTAACAAAGGCCAGCTGCAGGGCCCAGCGCACGGCAGTCAGGGCAAGTGCCCACAACATAAGCTGGCGGGAGCCGAAGCGCTGCAGCAGCTTCGCCATGTAGATGAACACGCCCACTTCGGCAACAACGCCCAAACTCCACAACAGCCCGGTTGCTGCCTTGCTGTAGTGATGCTGCTCCAGATAGAGCGAAAAGAAACCGTAATAGGGCGCGAAGCTGAATTGCGATAGGAAGCAGGCCGCCATCAATGCCATCACTTCAGGTCGCTTCAATACCCGCCATAAACCCTCACTCGATTCAGAGTGGCTGGGGTGCAGCGGCGAGTCCGGCACGCTCAGGCTGAGCAGCCCCATTGCCAGCATGATGGTGGCAATGATCCAGGGCACCGGATCGAGCCCGGTGCGATCCAGCACCGGTCCGAGCAAGAGCACAGCCAATACGAATCCCACCGAGCCCCATAACCGGATAACGCCATATTCACCCTCGCGGCGGTAGAGGTGATTCAGGGTCAGCACCTCCAACTGGGGCAACACGGCATTCAGGCAAAAGCTGAGCAGCAGCATTTGCAGCACTAGCCAGGACAATTGGGCACTATCCAGCGGCACGAAGAAAGTCAGCGGGGCCAGCAGTGATGCCATGCGGATCATCGGCATCCGGATCTGCCAATGGTCGGCGATCCATCCCCAGACGACTGGCGCAAACATACGCAGCGCCGAATACACGCCAATCGCAATCCCGATATCCAGGGCGCTGTAGCCAACCCCCTTCAGGTAGAGGGCCCAGTACGGCAGGAAGGCGCCAAGTGCGGCGTAGTAGAAAAAGTAAAAGCCCGACAGGCGGGCATAGGGCAAGGAGGTGGTCATTGGCGCTTGCTTGTCATCCTGAGGCCCGCTCGGGTCCGGCCGAAGAATCCCGGGATTCTTCGCTTTGCTCAGAATGACAGATGTTGCCTCATTCTGGCTTTGCCGGAATTCGCGGTGTCGCTGGCACGACATCACCGCATTGCGCTCGATGCCGCAGCGCGTGATCCATCAGCACCAATGCCATCATGGCCTCGGCGATTGGAGTCGCGCGGATGCCCACGCAGGGGTCATGGCGTCCTGTCGTGCGTACGTCGGCTGCCTCGCCTTTCACATTGATGGTCTTGCCCGGGATCGTGATGCTGGAAGTGGGCTTGAGCACAATGCTGGCCGTGACATCCTGTCCGGTAGAAATCCCGCCGGCGATGCCGCCGGAATGGTTTGCAAGGAATCCTGCGGGCGTCATTTCATCCCGGTGCTCGCTGCCTTTTTGCGTGACAGCAGCGAATCCATCACCAATCTCTACACCCTTGACGGCATTGATGCTCATCAGGGCGGCAGCCAGGTCTGCATCCAGCCGTCCGTACACGGGCTCACCCAACCCCGGTGGCACATTGCGGGCAACAACATTCACGCGCGCGCCAATCGAATCCCCTGCACTGCGCAACTCGTCAATGTAGCGTTCGAGTTCTGGTACACGGTCGGGCTCAGGGCTGAAGAAAGGATTCTGGTTGACGGCATCCAGGTCCTTGACCTGCAGCGTGATGGGGCCCATCTGCGCGAGATAGCCATGAATCTCGATCCCATATTTCTGCCTGAGCCACTTCTTGGCGATAGCAGCCGCGGCTACCCTGACCGCAGTTTCGCGCGCCGAGGCTCGCCCACCTCCGCGCGGGTCACGAAAGCCGTACTTCTGGTCATAGGCATAATCGGCATGGTTTGGCCGGTAGACGTCCACGATCTTGTCGTAATCGTATGAGCGCTGGTCCTGGTTTTCGATCAGCAAGGCGATCGGCGTACCCGTGGTCTTGCCCTGGTAAACTCCGGACAGGATCTTGACCAGGTCTGGCTCCTTGCGCTGGGTCACATACTTGGACTGGCCCGGCTTGCGGCGGTCGAGATCCTGCTGGATGTCAGCCTCATTCAGTTCCAGGCCCGGGGGGCAGCCGTCAACCACGCAGCCAATGGCCGGTCCGTGGCTTTCGCCAAAGCTGGTGACGACGAACAAATGGCCAATGCTGTTACCGGACATGGTGCTGGATATTCCATTCGCGTAAATCCTGGGCGCTGATTATAAACACCCCACCCTCACTACGCTCGAATTCCACCCAGGTCAGCGGCATGTCGGGCCAGCGCTCATAGGCGGGACCTTCGCTGTTACCGACTTCCACCACCAGTAATCCGTCCTGCGCGAGGTAATCCGGCGCACGCTCGAGAATACGGCGTACGATGCCAAGCCCGTCTTCCGGTGCCTCAAGCGCCAATACGGGTTCGTTGCGATATTCGTCTGGTAAGGTCGCCATCTCGTCAGCGCCGACATAGGGCGGGTTACTGATGATGAGGTCGTAAGCCGCACGCGGCAGCCCATCGAACACGTCAGCCTTGATCAGTCGGATTCGATCACTCAGGCCATGTCGCTTGAGGTTGGCGGCAGCCACCTCAAGCGCGCCATCGGAAATATCCGTGGCATCAATCCGGGCATGCGGGAATGCCAACGCACTCAGGATGGCCAGGCACCCACTGCCCGTGCACAAATCCAGCATGCGATCCGGCTCGCGCTCAGTCAGCCAGGGATGAAATCCGGCCTCGATCAATTCCAATATTGAGGATCGCGGGACAAGGACACGCTCATCCACCTCGAACTTGAGGCCGCCGTAATAAGCGATGCCAGTAAGATACGGGGCGGGTTTACGCTCGCGGATGCGCCGACCAATCAGGTCGATGGCCTTGCGACGTTTTTCAATCGGCAGCGCTTCGGAGAGCGCGGATTCCTCAGCGTCATAGTCGAGGTCAGCCGCAAACAAAGCCAGTTGCAGCGCTTCATCCTCGGCGTTATCGGTACCATGGCCATAATGCAGCTTGGCACGATCAAGTTCGGCGGCACCCCAGACTGTCAGGTCTTGTACCGTACGGAGTTTCTGCAGCAGGGGGTCAGAATTGATCATGACCCATTCTAATCTGTCTTCGGCCTCGAATTGTCTTTGAGTGGCCGCACCCAATTCAGGCACCACCCTGTGCGATAATTCGCGGCTATGAACAAGACCTTCCTTGTCCTCGGCGCCGCTGCGCTGTCGTTGCTGTTGGGAATTGCCGTCTGGGCATGGCAGCAGTCGCGTCTGACTGAGACCGCGCCGGCGGCATCACAGGTGGCCACATTGCTACCGCAGCCCCGGGAACTGCCGGCATTTCGGCTCACAGACCACAATGGACAGGCCTTCCAGAATGAGCAGCTGATGAACCACTGGAGTCTGCTGTTCTTCGGCTTCACCCGCTGCCCGGATATCTGCCCGAACACACTCGGGCTGTTGCATGCGGTTAATTCCGCAGTGAAGGCAGAGAATCCATCCACGAATTTCCGCGTGGTGTTTGTCTCGGTTGACCCAAGATACGACACGACGCCGGTTCTCAAGAGCTACGTTGAATACTTTGACCCCAGTTTCGTCGCCATATCCGGGCCGGAGCCACAGTTGCGAAACCTCACCGATTCCCTCTACGTACCGTATACCTATGTACCGACAGGAAACGGTGATGAATATACGGTCGAACATAGCGGAACGCTGGTCTTGTTGAACCCACAGGGGCAGGCTGTTGCCTACTTTTCGCCTCCGCTCCAGCTGCAACCAATCGTGGATGACCTGCGTCACCTGACCCGGAGCTGAAGTCCATGCTGAATGAACTCGCCTGCATGTTGTTTGGAATGTCCTGTGCCGTTGCCATGCAGGATTGTCCCGGCTTGCGCGTGGTGGATCCCTGGGTTCGCGAGGCGCCACCAAACGCCGAGGTTCAAGCTGGATACATGACGCTTTCGAATGAAAACGATGAAGACCTGATCCTGACCAGTGTCGCGGCGCCCCAGTATGCAAACGCGGAATTCCATCGCATGTGGTTTGAAGGCGATCGCATGCGCATGGAAGGCCAGCCGACGCTGGTAGTGCCTGCCAAGGGACAGCTCGTGCTGGAACCTGGCGGTTATCACCTGATGTTATTCAAGCCCGACCAACGCATGCGTGCCGGCGAAACCGTGCACATACGCCTGCAGTGCGGTGCCGGCAAGAAATTTGTAGAAGCCCCGGTACGCAAAGCCGGTTTCATAGAATCCGCCCCTCACCACGGTCATTAATCCATGAGTCAAAACACTTCCAACGCTGGTGCTTCCGCTGGCGACCGACTTTTCGTTGCCTTCCAGCGCATCCTGCCCACCCACCTGCTGTCCCGTGTCGTGCATTGGTTCATGCGGCTGGAGATCGTTTGGCTCAAGAACCTGGTGATCAAGCAGTTCATGGCGGGATTTCGCATTAGCCTGGACGAAGCGGTCATTCAGGAACCCACGGGCTTTCGCAGCTTCAACGAGTTTTTTACGCGCGCCTTACGGCCAGAAACCAGACCGTTGGCGGCAGACCCCGAAGCCTTGCTGTCACCCGTTGATGGCAAGGTGTACCAGTTTGGCCCCATCGAGAATGGGCGCATATTCCAGGCCAAGGGCCAATCGTTTGATGCCACCGAATTACTGGGTGGTGATGCCGACAGGGCGAAGCCTTTCATCAATGGCAGCTTCGCGACCATTTATCTGGCCCCATACAACTACCACCGCATCCACGCCCCCCTAGCAGGCCAGCTAAAGGAAATGATCCACGTGCCGGGTCATCTGTTCAGCGTGAACCCGGCAACTGCGCGCGCCCTGCCCGGCTTGTTCGCACGCAACGAACGCGTTGCCTGCCTGTTCGACACCGCCGTAGGACCCGTGGCCGTGGTCCTGGTTGGCGCCCTGTTTGTCGGCAGCATCGAGACCGTATGGGCCGGTGAAATCACGCCGCCAGCCGGCAAGGCTGTCAATGTGACGCGTTATCCCCTCGAAGGGAGTGCGGCAGTTTCGCTCAAGCGTGGTCAGGAGCTCGGGCGCTTCAACATGGGGTCAACCGTCATCCTGCTATTTGGGCCAAAGGCGGTCGAATGGTCCGAGTCAGTCAAGCCCGACTTGCCCGTGCAGATGGGCCAGGCATTGGCGCGGATGCTGACAGAGAAGGCCTAGGCGCGGTCTATCGGGAAAGCCAGGGTTTCCTCGACCGTCGTTAATCCGAGCGCCAGCATCAGGAGTCGATCCAGGCCCATGGCGACACCGGAGCAATCCGGCAGTCCGGTAACCAATGCTTCCAGCAGCCGCTGATCCATCGGCGGAACGCTGAGCCCGCGCGATCTGCGCAGCGACTGATCGGACTCAAAACGCCGGCGCTGCTCGTCAGCATCCGATAGCTCATGAAAACCATTGGCCAGTTCAACTCCCTGCCAGTACAGCTCAAACCGTTCCGCGACGGGTGGCTTGTCCAGACGAATTCGAGCAAGGGCGGCCTGGCTGCATGGATAGTCATAGATGAATGTCAGACCTGATTGACCGAGATTAGGGCCGACTTTTAGCGCCATCAGCAAGTCTAGCCAGAAGTCCGGGTTGTTGGATTCCTCGTCAGTGACATTAGGTGGCACTGGGATGCCCCATTCCAGCAAGCAGGCACAGAGACCTTCTGCACTCGTTACAAACGGATCAATACCCGCCTCGCGCAGCATGGCATCGCGGTAGGACAGTCGTTCCGCACGACCAGACAACATGCCGTCCGGAACCAGCGCGGTAACAAGTGATTCAACCTCGTCCATCAACTGATGATGGTCATAGCCCGGCCGATACCACTCCAGCATCGTGAACTCGGGATTATGCAGGCGACCTAGTTCATCCTCGCGGAATACGGGACAGACTTGGTAGATTGGCCCGCTACCGGCAGCCAACAGCCGTTTCATGGCGAATTCGGGCGAAGTCTGCAGCCAGCGCTGGCCAAGAATGCTGGATTGGGCTACCCAGCTGTGGATGTGTGGATCAACCGTGGCCGCCGACGACAGTATCGGGGTACTGACTTCAAGAACACCACGCCGAGCAAAGAAGTCACGAAGCTTGGCATTCAGCTCGGCACGAGCCCTGAGCGTGTCAAGGCTGGCGCGAGGACGCCAGTTGGCTTCACTCATGACAAGGCGCCTGCAAGAAGGCCGGCATGGATCGCGATTATCGCGACCCATGCCGGTGTGTTGTGCTTACTTGGATGCGCGGGAGAGATATTCGCCACTGCGGGTGTCGACCTTGATGACCTCGCCTTCCTCGACGAACAGGGGCACCTTGACAGTCGCGCCTGTCTCCAGCCGGGCCGGCTTCACGCCGCCCTGGGCCGTGTCGCCCCGCACGCCCGGATCGGTCTCCACGATGCGCAGCTCGACGAAGTTCGGCGGCGCCACGATCAGCGGCACGTTGTTCCACAGCGTCACGAGGCACACGTCCTCTTCCTTGAGCCACTGGGCCGAATCCCCGACCGCCGTCGCGTCCGCCGCGTACTGTTCGTAGTTGTCGGGCACCATGAAATGCCAGAACTCGCCGTCCGCGTAGAGATACTGCATGTCGGTGTCCATGACGTCGGCCGCCTCGACGCTCTC